>NZ_JAATEK010000004.1:0-379338 GCF_012034195.1 Microbispora sp. CL1-1 | reverse complement strand
AGCTGATCTCTCTCCCCGGCTCTCGCGAGGCCCGGGCCGGGCGCACCCCCCAGGTGCCGCCCGGCCCTCCGGCATGCTGACGGCGTGCTACACAGTACGGCGTGCTACACGGTGCGGCGGGGTGGGAGGAGGGCGTTGACGCGGTCGGAGCCGGGCCAGACGTAGGGGAGGTCGTCGGGGTCGCCGGAGAACTTCGGGCCGTAGAACTCCGGGTCCTTGCGCAGCAGGGCCGAGCGGTGACTGAGGTGGAGGGCGGGGTCGCCGAGCCAGGGCGGCAGCTCGCCCGCCTCCGCGAGGGCCTCCTGGACGCGGGGCGTCTCGATGCCCCGGCAGCCGAGCAGCTCCCTGGTCATGGTCGCGGCGCAGGTGTCGGCGCGGCCCAGGTCGCACCAGGCCGCCACGATCTCCAGGCCGTAGCGGACCAGCGCCTCCTCGTATCCGGCCCACATGTGCGCCACCGGGTGGTGCCGCCAGCCGTACCCCGGAATGGTCAGCGTGCGCAGCACCTGCAGGGCCTCGACCCGCTGTTTGCCGAGGCGGAGCGGGTCGAGGACGCGGGCGGTGGCCGCGAAGCCCGGATAGGGCAGGAACGTCTGCATGTCGCCGCTCGGGTTACCCCGGCCCGCCGGAGATATCCCCCGCGCCGGGGAGATCTCCGGCGGGCCGGTGGCCTCAGTCGAACAGCACGATCTGCCGGAGCACCTCGCCGCCGCGCAGGGCGTCGACCGCGTCGTTCAGATCGCTGATCCTGATGCGAGAGCTGATCATACTGTCGAGATCGAGTTTGCCCGACTTGTAAAGGTTTACGAAGCGCGGGAAGTCCCTGCGGACGTCGGCGTCGCCGTACAGCGAGCTGAGGAGGTTCTTGCCCTCGAACAGCAGGTTGAAGGCGCTCAGCGGCACCATGTCGTCCATGGCGCCCGCGCCGACGACGATGACGTCGCCGCCGCGCCGCGTCGCCTGCCAGGCGGTCATGATGGCGGCCGACTTGCCGACCACCTCGAAGCCGTGGTCGAAGCCCTGGCCGCCGGTCAGCGTGCCGATGGCGTCCATGAGCTGGTCGGGGGTGCAGGCGTGGGTGGCGCCGACCTTCTTCGCGAGCGCGTGCTTGGACTCCAACGGGTCGATCGCGAGGATCGTGGTCGCGCCGGAGATGCGGGCGCCCTGGATCACCGACAGGCCGACGCCGCCGCAGCCGACGACCGCGACGGTCGCGCCCGGGCGCACCTTCGCGGTGTTGAGCACCGCGCCGACGCCCGTCGTGATGCCGCAGCCGATCAGCGCCGCCGCCTCGTACGGCACGTCGGGGTCGACCTTGATCGCACCCTGCCACGGCACGATGATCTCCTCGGCCCAGGTGCCGCACCCGGCCATGCCGAACGCCGGGGTGTCGCCGCCGAACAGGAAGCGCGGCTCGGTGAAGCTCTTCATCATGTACGTCATGCAGAGATTCGGCTGACCGCCCACGCAGCTCGGGCAGTCGCCGCAGGCGGGCGTCCAGTTGATGATGACGTGGTCGCCCGGCTGCACGGTGGTCACGCCGTCGCCCACCTCGACGACCTCGCCCGCGCCCTCGTGACCGGGGATGATCGGGAGCGGCATGGGGAGCACGCCGTTGAGGACCGAGAGGTCGGAGTGGCAGACGCCGGTGGCCTTCACCCGCACCCGGACGTCACCCGGGCCCACCGGCGTCAGCGTGAAGTCGTCTCTGATGTCGAGCTTTTCGTCGCCGACCGCGTGGAGAAGCGCGCCGCGCATGGGGGACCTCCCGGTCTTTCAGGCTGGTCTTTCAGGGGGGCGCCGCGCGTCACTCGTCTTCGAGCGACAGCGCGGCCTTGGGGCAGGACCGGACCGCATGGCGGACCCGGTCGAGCAGTTCGGCGGGCGGCTCGGGCAGCAGCACGTGGAGGTCGTCCTCGTCGTCGACCTCGAAGACCTCGGGCGCCAGGCCCATGCAGACGGCGTTGGCCTCGCACACGTCGTAGTCGACCTTGATCTTCATGGCGCGTCCTCCTCCTGTGCGTCACATCGCGCTGGAGCTCACGTTAGGGCCTGTCCCGCGGATCTTGCGCCTATCGCGGTCGTCCGGAGCCCTCGCCGCCGAGCTTGCGGTGATCCCAGGAGACGACGCGGGCCGGCTCGACCAGATAGGCCACGCGCTTGCGCGCGGTGTGCTCGACGTAGGCCCGCGCCTCGGGGCCGTCGACGGGCACGCCGGTCATCCGCCGCGTGACGTCCAGGCCGACCTCCAGGACGGCCGCCGGGTCGTCGATCGGCCGCGCCTTGCCGTAGACGAGCACGCCGCGAAGCCGCGCGTACTCGTCCCCGGTCTCGATCAGGCAGCTCACGCGCGGGTCGCGCTCGATGTTGCGGGCCTTCTGCGACTTGGCGTACGTCCAGAACGTGACGCGGCCGTCGTCGAGTCCGTAGAACATCGTGACCAGGTGGGGCGTGCCGTCGGGGTTGATCGTGCCGAGCTGGAGTTTGCGGGCGTCCCGCAGGAGCTCCGCGACCTCTTCCTCGCTCATCGCGATGCGGGCGCGCTGGTTCACGAAGCAAAGTAGAACACGTTGCATCAGGGTGGACAAGGGGCAGTCCCGAACATCATTCGGCTTGTTGGATAGGGTGCCGGGCATGGTGACCCCGATGCCCGACGACCTGCGCCGCGCCGCCGAGAAGGCGCGTGGTTTCATGCCCTCCGCCGAGGGCGAGGCGCTGTACGAGACCGCCTGCGCGTACGGCTCCCGCGGGCCGATCTGCGAGATCGGCACCTACTGCGGCAAGTCGGCGATCTACCTGGGCGCCGGGGCGCGGCGGGCGGGCACGGTGGTCTTCACGGTGGACCACCACCGGGGTTCGGAGGAGATCCAGCCGGGCTGGCCGCACCACGACCCCGAGCTCGTGGACCCGGAGACCGGGCGGATGGACTCGCTGCCGTTCTTCCGCGCCACGATCGCCGCCGCCGGCCTGGAGGACGAGGTGATCGCGGTCGTGGGCGCGTCGGCCACGGTCGCCCGCCACTGGTCCACTCCGCTGGCCGTGCTGTTCATCGACGGCGGCCACTCGGAGGAACCGGTGACGGCCGACTACGAGGGATGGGCGCCGCACGTGATGAAGGGCGGCGCGCTGGTCTTCCACGACATCTATCCCGATCCCGCGGACGGCGGGCAGGCGCCCTACCGGGTCTACCTGCGCGCGCTGGAGTCGGGCGACTTCCGCGAGGTGCGGGTCGTCGGATCGCTGCGCGTGCTCGAAAGAGTGTGATCAGGCGCGGGCGCGTTCGCAGCCGCACTCGCCGGTGATGCGGGCCTCCCGGCCGCCGGCGTCGCGGAAGATCCCCGAGCCGGGGGTGGCGCGGGAGAGGGCGTCCGCGGCGAGCACCACCGCGGCGGCCGTGTAGGCCGACCGCTCGTTGGGGAAGTGCCGCTCGTTCACGAACTGCCACCCGGTCCAGTAGGAGCCGTCCTCGTGGCGCAGGTGCTGCATGTCGGCGAACACCGCCAGCGCGCGCTCCCGCAGCCCGGCCGCGTCGAGCGCCAGCACCAGCTCGCACGACTCCGCGCCGGTGACCCAGGGCTGGTCGGAGACGCAGCGCGCGCCGAGCCCGGGTACGACGAAGGTGTCCCACTCCAGGTCGAACCGCTGTGCCGCCGCGGCCCCGCGTACGGCGCCGCCGAGCACGGGGTAGTACCAGTCCATCGAGAACCGGCTCTTGTCGGCGAACGCCTCCGGGTGGCCGGCGATCACGTGGCCGAGCTGGTCGGCGGCGAGCTCCCAGTCGGGCTGTGGGTCGCCCAGCCGTTCGGCGAGCAGCGCCCCGCACCGCAGGCCCTGGTGGATGGAGGAGCACCCGGTGAGCAGTGCGTAGTCCGCCGGGCTTCCTTCGGCGTCGCGCTGCCAGAGGATCTCGCCGCGCGCGGTCTGCAGGCCGATGACGAAGTCGAGGGCCCGCGTCACCATCGGCCACATCGACCGGGCGAAGTCCTCGTCGCCGGTCACCAGCAGGTCGTGCCAGACCCCCACCGCGACGTACGCCGCGTGGTTGGACTCCCCGGCCGCCTCGGCGGGCTCGCCGTCGCGGACCTTCATCGGCCAGGAGCCGTCCGGGCGCTGGTGCCGTACGAGCCAGTCGTAGCCCCTGCGGGCCTCGTCGCGCAGCCCGGCCACGGTCAGCGCCATCAGGCACTCGATGTGGTTCCACGCGTCGATGTGGCCCTCGGGCCAGGGGACGCCGCCCTGGTCGTCCTGGACCGCGGCGATGCTCTCGGCCGTACGGACGACCTGCTCGGCGGTGATGATCCCCGGAACGTCGGGCACCCGCGTCATGCGGGCTTCCGCACGTAGACCACGACGCTCTTGCCGATCAGGGGGTTGAGCACGGCCTCGGCCAGCCGGGTCGCGAGGGGGCGCTTCATGATGTCCCAGACGAGCAGCTCGTGGTAGGCCTTGGCCAGCGGGTGGTCGTCGTCATTGACCCCGACCGCGCACTTGATCCACCAGTACGGCGAGTGCAGGCCGTGGGCGTAGTGGTGGCCGCCGACCTCGAGCCCGGAGGACTTCAGCTTCGCCTGGAGCTCCGCCAACGTATAAATCCGGATATGTCCGCCGGGGGCGGTGTGGTAGTCCTCCGACAGGGCCCAGCAGATCCGCTCCGGCAGGAAGCTCGGCACCGTGATCGCGGCCCGGCCGCCCGGCTTCAGCACGCGGACGATCTCGCGCATCGCGGCCATGTCGTCGGGGATGTGCTCCAGCACCTCGGCGGCGATGACGCGGTCGAACGACGCGTCGGGGAACGGCATGTGCAGGGCGTCGCCGACGACGGTGTCCCCGGTCGCGCCCGCCGGCACCTCGCCTTCCTTGTCCATCGCCGCGAACATGGCCGCCACGTTCTCCATCTCGGCGGCGTCCATGTCGAAGGCGACCACGTCGGCGCCCCGGCGCAGCACCTCGAAGGCGTGCCGGCCACCGCCGGCCCCGAGGTCGAGGACGCGGTCGCCCGGTCCGACGGGCAGCCGGTTGAAGTCGACGGTCAGCACTCGGTGCCTGCCTTTCGTGGGGTCTGGGGAGTCACCGGGGGACGTTCATCGGGGGACGCCTAGCGGGAGACGCTCATCGGGACAAGCGCCGTGCCGCGATGGCCTCGTGGTAGGCCTCGACCGTGCGCTGGGCGACGACCGGCCAGGCGTACCGCTCCATCACGCGGTCGTAGCCGCGCCGGCCGAACTCCGCGCGTTCCTCGGGGGAGTCGAGCAGGCGGCGCAGCACGGCGGCCAGCTCCTCGGGGTCGCCCGGGGTCACCTGTACGGCCGCGTCGCCGACCACCTCGGGCAGGGCGCCCGTACGGGAGGCGACCAGCGGGGTGCCGCACGCCATGTGCTCGACGGCCGGCAGCGAGAACCCCTCGTAGAGCGAGGGGACCACCGCGACCTCGGAGGTGGCGATCAGCTCGGCCAGCTCCTCGTCAGGGATGCCGTGCACGAACCGCACGCGGTCGTGCAGCGACAGCTCGTTGACGAGCTGTTCTGTGGGGCCTCCGGGGGTGGGCCTGCTCACCACGGTGAGGTCGACCTCGCGCTCGGTGGCGAGCTTGGCGACCGCCCGCAGCAGGGTCGCCACGCCCTTCATGGGCGAGTCGGCGCTGGCCACGGCCACGATCGAGTTCGGCCGCTTCGGCAGCTCGGGCCGGGGGTGGAAGAACCGGGTGTCCACGCCGAGCGGGATCAGCCGCATGTTCGACTGCGGCACGTTGAAGTCGCGGTGGATGTCGGCGAGCGACGACTCGCTGACGGTCAGGATCGGGCTCAGCCGGGGCGCCACGATGCTCTGCATGCGCACGAAGCCGTACCAGCGGCGCATCGACAGCCGCTTCCAGCCCTTGGCGGCCTTCAGCTCGATCCGCCGGTCCACGCTGATCGGGTGATGGATGGTGCCGACCACCGGGAACAGCCGCTGGATGCCGAGCAGGCCGTAGCCCAGGGTCTGGTTGTCCTGGACGACGTCGAAGTCGCCGCGCCGCCTCTTCAGCTCGCGGTAGGCCCGCAGGCTGAACGTCAGCGGCTCGGGGAAGCCGGCCGTCCACATCGTGGCGACTTCGAGCACGTCGATCCAGTCGCGGTATTCGTCGCGCTTCGGCGTGCGGAACGGGTCCTCGTCGCGGTAGAGGTCCAGGCTCGGCACCTTGTTGAGGATCACGCCCTCGTCCAGCTCCGGGTAGGGCTGGCCGGAGAAGACCTCCACGTGGTGGCCCAGGGCGACGAGCTCGCGGCTTATATGGCGCAGGTACACCCCCTGGCCGCCACAGGTGGGCTTGCTGCGGTAGGACAGCAGCGCGACGCGCAGCCTCTCCGCCAAGAGGCACCCCTTTCCAGCCGGTTTCCCGCCGTGCCCCCGTGGGGCTGCTGCCAGGAACACTACCATTTGACCTTAGATGGGGTAGGTGAGGTGGAAAGGGTCCTCGATTGACCCTCACCCTGCCCGACCTGGGCTGTTAGCTTACCCGAACGCCATTCTGTGCAACACGTTCTAGTGGCGCGTCTATAGGCATGGCCGGGCAGGGCGGTACATTCGCCTCTCATAGGCCAAGTTGGGCGCTACGAGGAGGATCCGTTGGCCAGGCGTGCGCTGATCACCGGCATCACCGGTCAGGACGGCTCCTATCTCGCAGAACACCTGCTGAGCGAGGGATACGAGGTCTGGGGCCTCGTCCGCGGGCAGGCCAACCCCCGCGTCCCGCGCGTGCGCCGCCTCCTCCAGGACGTACGGCTGGTCCGCGGCGACCTGCTCGACCAGGGGTCGCTGATCTCGGCGGTGGAGAAGGTGCAGCCCGACGAGGTCTACAACCTCGGGGCCATCTCGTTCGTGCCCATGTCGTGGGAGCAGGCCGAGCTGACCGCCGAGGTGACCGGCATGGGCGTGCTGCGCGTGCTGGAGGCCATCCGCGTCTGCTCGGGGATCACCGCGTCGCGCGGCTCGTCGGCCGGGCAGATCCGCTTCTACCAGGCGTCGTCGTCGGAGATGTTCGGCCAGGTCAGGGAGACGCCGCAGACCGAGCGCACCCCCTTCCACCCCAGGTCGCCGTACGGCGTGGCCAAGGCGTACGGGCACTTCCTCACGCAGAACTACCGCGAGTCGTACGGGATGTTCGCGGTGTCGGGCATCCTGTTCAACCACGAGTCGCCCCGGCGGGGTGCCGAGTTCGTCACCCGCAAGGTCTCGCTCGGCGTCGCGCGGATCAAGCTCGGCATGGCCACGGAGCTGCGCCTGGGCAACCTGGAGGCGCGCCGCGACTGGGGGTACGCCGGCGACTTCGTCCGGGCCATGCACATGATGCTGTCGGCCGACGAGCCCGAGGACTACGTCATCGGCACCGGGCGCACCCACTCGGTGCGCGAGCTGGTCGAGGCGGCGTTCGCCGCCGCCGGGCTGGACTGGGAGCGGCATGTCGTCTGCGACGCGTCCCTGCACCGCCCGGCGGAGGTCGACCTGCTGTGCGCGGACCCGAAGAAGGCCCGCACCCAGCTCGGCTGGGAGCCGACGGTGTCGTTCGAGGAGCTCGTGGCGATGATGGTCGAGGCCGACCTGCGCCTGCTCGCCGACGGCGGCGACCCGGAGCAGGACTCCTCCTGGGCCTGATCGGACAGGGCCTACGGCGGATCGAGCGCCCGTCCGACCGCCTCCGCGACCTTGCCGATGCCGTATTCCAGACGGCGGAAATAGGTGGCCCTGGACAGGTGGAGGCGGTGCGCGAGCAGGTCGTGGCCTCCGGCGCGGCTCAGGTAGTAGAGGCGCAGGATCTCCCCGGCCTCGGCGTCCACGGCGGACGCCGACGACGCGAGCGCCTCCACGGCCTCCCGCAGGAGGACGGCCGGCGCCTGCGGGCCTGAGGCGGCCGTCCGGCCCCGCCTGCGTAGGTCCCGCAGCGCGGTGCGGACGAGTTCGGCCGCCCGGCCCGGTCCCTCGGCGTACGGGTCCCGCATCCGGTGCAGCCACGCGGGCAGGTTGCGTCCGGTGAACGTGCGGGAGTAGAGGGCGCTCGGCCGGCCGCACCGGTAGAGGTCGTGCCGGGTGTCGCCCACGCGGCGCAGGCCGAAGCGCGCCGACATCTCCTGGTAGGGGACCCACGGCGTGGACACGACGAGCCGCCCGCCGGCGATTCCCGTGGTGAGGATGTGGCGGACGAGCGCGGCCTGGGCCCGGGCGGCCCGCGGCTCGACCGCCATCATGCCGACGACCGATCCTCCGAGGTCCAGCAGCGTGTCCGCGTGCTGCTGGAGCAGCGGCTCCAGCGCCGGTGCGCCGACGGGATCCAGCGGCGTGAGGTTGACCATGCCCACCGGGTGATCGTCGGTGTCCACCGCGAGATGGAAACCGTGGTCGGCGCCGGAGAGCCACAGCTCGCGCATCCGCTCGACCTGGCGTTCCGCCAGCCCCTCGTGCTCGCCCCACAACCGCATCAGGCGGCCGATCGCCTCGTCGTCGCCGTCCACGGCGCGCCGGACGGAGAACTCGGCGCGCTCGTCGGCGTACAGGTCGCGGCGCGCGCGCCGGCTCCCCGACAGATAGAGGACCTGGTCGGCGAGCCGGGCCCGCAGCGGCGGATCGGCGGTGCGGGCCAGCTGGCGGTGCCGATGCTCAGCGGCCCGGGCGGCCAGCTCGTCGCGGCGGACCGGATGACGCCAGCGATAGGCGAGATCGAAGAGCGTGCGGTAGGGCTCGGCGACGGTCAGCCCGTGACGATCAGGGCGGATCACGCTCAGCCGTCTCAGCCGCGTGAAGGCCTTGGGCCGCAGCCCGATCAGGGCGGTGAGGAGATCCTCGTCCGCCCCGTCGACGGCGGCCACGATCGGCAGCGCCTCGGGAGGGATGCCCCGGGACTCCGCGCCCAGGCGGCGCAGCACCTCGGTGGCGGCCGCGTCGGCCAGCGCGCCCTCCGGCGGCTCCGGTTCGGCGTCCCTGCGGATCGCCCGGCACAGCGAGTCGGTGACGAGCGGGATCCCGCCGCTGAGCCGTACGACGAGGCCGGCGTGCGCCGGGCCGGTCACGCCGAGCGCGGCGGCCAGCGCGCGGATGCCGGCGGGCGGCCACGGCCCGAGCTCGACGGTGACGAGCGGCCGGTGCGCCCATCCGGGCCGCGTGGCCAGGGGCAGCCGACCGGCGATCACGAACCGGCCGTGCCCGGTGCGGTCGACGAAACGCGCCGCCGCGGCCGCCCGGTGGTCGGTGTCGACCCCGTCGATGGCGAGCGGCCCGCGCCCCCCTGCCGGTGTGCGGTCGAGGTCCACGAAGTCGTACGCCAGCGTCGCGAGCAGCCGGCTCTTGCCGACCCCGAGCGGGCCCACCACGTTGACGATCGCCGCCCCGGGCCCGCCGTCCGCCTCGTCCAGCGCCCTGACGACGCACCGGGCGGGGTCGAGGGGGTTGAGACCCGGTTGAGACTCCGCCGGGGACGAGCGCGGATACGTTCGGATCACATCGAACACGGAGAGGTGACCATGTTCAGTGTCCTCCGCGCACGTGCCGGTGCCGCCGCCGTCGCCATCGGCGCGATGAGCGTCCTCACGGTGACCGCCGGACCCGCCCAGGCCGCCGTGAACCCGGCCAACTGCCAGTTCAGCTACAACCTGTCCATCGGGCGCGTGGCCGCCGACTGCTGGAACCCCACCCAGTCGGGGTGGCAGCTCCAGCTCACCTGCTCGCGCTTCAGGAACGGCAGCCTTTACTACGCCAGGGGATCGATCGTCTACGGCAGCGGCGTGTCGGCCGCGCAGTGCGACGCGCACACCTCGGAGATCGCCGGCGTCGACATCGTCAACCTCTGAGCCGGCGCTCACCGGCGGCTCTCCGGGCGACCAGGAGCCGCGGCGGACGACGTGCGGGAAGAGCGCATGGATTCCCCTTCGGGACGCACACCCGCGATGCGGGAAGATGGGGCGGGAAGGGTGGTTCCAGCGCATCGTGAGCCGCCTGACAGGCGGTGTCAAGATCTCCCGCACGCTCGTCCGGCCACGCTGGGCCGGCCTGCTCAGGAGGGTGGCCGGGCCAGCAGGATTCCGGCGCCGAGGGGAACGGCGACGGATGGGATGCGGATCGGCACCTTGCTCTCGCCGATCTTGAATCCGTCCACTCCCCAGCTCACCGCGACCTCGCAGTCCCCGCCGGGACGGAGAGTCACCAGCCGCCCGTCGCGGATCGCCGCGCTCAGCAGCCCGATCGTGAACGTCAGGTCGACGGAGAACGTGATCGTGAACACCTTGCGCTCGTCGGCGTAGACCTCGACGTACGGGCGGTGCTCCGAGGTGATCGAGTGCGTGGCCAGGGAGACCGGTTCGATCTTCCCCCGGCGGCCGTCCTCGTGACTGCGCACCGCGGCGGCCCGCAGCTCGCGGGATTTCTGCCACCCGGCCGCCAGGACCGTCCCGAGGGTGATCCCGTGGAGCAGGCCGGCGCCGGCCTCGGGCAGCTGGGCGACGAGTTGCCCGGCGAGGGCCGGGGCGTCGCGGCAGATCGTGCTCATCACCTGGGGGTCGCGGACGACGCGTGCCGCCGCCGCCACCGCGCCGCGCGCGCTGTCGTAAAGCGCGAGGGCGGCCGTGCCCGGATTCGGGTTGATGGTCAGGTTCATGACAGGCCTTCCCGGATCTCCTGCCGCCCCGGGTCGGGGACGACGTGAAGACGTACGGCCGGGCGGGGGCCGCGGCTCTCGTGGATCCGCACGCTCGGGGACGGGTCGGCGCGGGAGACGAGACGCACCGCCCGGCGGCGGTCCTGGTCCCGGTCGGGCGCGCGCCGGCCGCCCCGGGCCTTCCACCCGGCGAGGCCGAGGAGTGCGGCGGCGACCGCGACGAGGGCGAGCCCCGGCGGCACATCGAAGCCGGAGCCCGTCTCCTTGCGGGAGAGCTCGGTCGGCACAGCCTCAGGGCTCTCCTCGGGCGACTCCTCCGGCCGCGGCGACTCCGCTGGACTCGGTGAGGGGCTGTCCTCCGGGCTCGCCGGTGGACTCACAGGCGGACTCGCAGGCGGGCTCACCGCTGGGCTCACGAGGGACGCTTCGCTCAGGACGACGTAGATGGCATCGCCGATGGTCAGCTCGCCTCCGCCTGGAGGGCTCTGGTCCTCGACGATCTGGTCGTCGCGCGCGTCGTCCGCTCCGCCGAGCGTCAGCCCCCGGTCCGCCGCCATCTGCCGTGCCTCCTCGACCGTACGGCCGATGAGGTACGGCACCTCGGTGGAGCCGTCGAGGAGCAGGCTGACGGCCTGCCCGTAGGCGAGCCGCCCGCCGGGTGCGGGAGTCTGCTCGGCGACCTTCCACTCGCCGGTGGCCTCCGGCTGCCCGGTGGTCACGCCGAACCCGGCCTTCTCCGCTTCGGTGGTGGCCGTGGTCAGCGTCATCCCGGTCAGGTCGGGCACCTGCCCTTCCAGGTAAACGCGGACCCCCGTGATTTTGAACTCGATGCACGACAGCGTCTCCGCGCCGCTCACGTAACTCGTCCCGGGAGGAACGGGATCGGGCACGGTCACGATCCCATAGCCGAAATGGTTGTGGAGCGTCTCGTACGCCTGCTCGTACGTCTGACCGATCACGTTGGGCGGGAGCGGGCATTTCGCGGCCTGCGCCGGGGTGGCCCAGAACGCGGCGACGGCCAGGGCGAGGGCCGCGATCAGGCGTACCGGCATCATCGTCTCCGGAGCGAGTCGAGGTTGTCCGAGAGGAACGGGGACGGGCTTCCCGAATGATGGGCTTCCCGAATGATGGGCTTCCCGAATGATGGGCTTCCCGAATGATGGGCTTCTCGAGAAATGGTGCGAAGAATCGCGGCCGGCTCGCCTGAGTATCCCCCTACTCATATGCGCGAGCGCAATTCCCCGGTCCGTTGAGCGGACCGCAGGACGTCGTGGTCACCGGGCACGTGCCGGGCAGTGCCGGGCGACCGCCCGCCACTCCGCCTCGCGCGGCGCCTCGTCCGTACTGATCGTCGTGACCAGCACGAGCCGCCACGGACCTCAAATTGACATAAAACCTACCAATTGTGCATGCTTTTGGCATGCGGCAAATCACGCCAGAGGTCGTGCCGCCGGCGCGACGCGGGCACGAGCAGGCCGTGCTGGGCCTGCTGCGCGCGTACGGCCCGCTCAACCGGGGCGAGCTCAGCCGGCGGTGCGGCCTGTCGCGGACGACCCTGCACGACACGCTCAGCGGGCTGCTGGCCGCGGGCGCGGTGGTCACCGCGACGCCGGACGAGGCGCCGCGCGGCCGGGGCCGTCCCGCCGAGCGGCTGGCACTCAACCCCGCGGCCGGACAGGCCCTCGGCATCGACTTCTCCCGCCGCGCGGTGCACGTTGCCGCCGTCGGCGTGACGTACGAGATCGTGGGCACGGCGGGGGAGGCGCACGCGCCCGGCCTGCCGTGGCCCGACCGGGTGGCGCTCGCCGAGCGCCTCGTCCGCGGGCTGCTCGGCGGCGGGTTGTGGCGCATGGCGCTCAAGGGCGTCGGCGTGGGCGTCGTGGGCCCCCTGGCCGGGGACGGAGCGCGGGACGGCGCCCTGTCCGGCGTCGCGGCCCTGCTCGGGGAGCGCTTCGGCGGGCCGGTGCTGCTGGACAACAACACCAGGCTCGCGGCGCTCGCCGAATCGACGTGGGGCGCGGCGGCCGGTGACCAGGACGCGCTCTATCTGCGGCTGTCGTACGGCGTCGGCGGCGGCGTGGTGGCCGGAGGAGTGCTGCACCGCGGGGCCGACGGAGTGTCGGGGGAGATCGGGCACGTTCCGGTGGACCCGGCAGGGAGGCCCTGCGAGTGCGGCGGAACGGGATGCCTGGAGACCGTGGCCTCGATCAGGGCGGTGCTCGACGCGTACCGCGCCAGGGGCGGCCGGGGCGACGACCTGCCCGCGCTGAGGACCGCCGTGGAGGCGCGCGACCCGATCGCCCTCGGTCTGCTGTCCGAGGTGGGCGGCCAGATCGGGCGGGTGCTCGCCACGCTGTCCAACGCGATCGGGCCCAGGGTGATCGTCATCGGTGGCGAGCTGGCCGAGCTCGGCGCCCCGCTCCTGGAGCCCGTGCGGAAGGCCCTGGACGCGGGGGCGGTGCCGATCTCGCGCCATCGGCTGACCCTGCGCCGGGCGGCGCTCGGCGACGTCGCTGGCGCGCTCGGCGGCGTCGCCCTGGCGCTCGGGGAGTCCCCGCTGCTGTCGCGCTACCCGACGGCGGAGCCGGAGCCCCGCCCCGCGGCTACACCCGCCAGCGGTCCTGCCGACTCATTGGCGGGCGGTCCCGCGGATTCACGGGCTGGCGGCCTTGTGGAGTCACCCGCCGACAGACGCGGCGGGCACTCGTCCCGCACCACCGGCGGGCGGGGCACGGCGCAGGCCCGGCCGCGCCTGCCCCTGACTCCGCTGCCGACGCTGCCGGTCAGCCGAGGGCGACGGGCAGCGTCTTGATGCCGTTGATGAAGTAGGACCTCAGCCGGGTGGCCTCGCCGGTCTGCCGGATTCCGGGCAGGCGCTCGGCCAGCACCTCGAACAGCACCCGAAGCTCCAGCTTGGCCAGGTGGTTGCCGAGGCAGAAGTGCGCCCCGCCGCCGCCGAAGCCGATCTGCGGGTTGGGGTCGCGGCCGATGTCGAACTCCTCGGGCCGCTCGAAGACCTCCTCGTCCCGGTTGGCCGACGCGTAGAAGACCACCACCTTGTCGCCCTCGGCGATCTTCCGGCCGCGGATCTCGGTGTCCGCCGTGGCCGTACGCCGGAACAGGTTGACCGGGGACACCCACCGGACGATCTCGTCGGCGGCCGTCCTCGCGAGAGAAGGGTCGTCCACCAGGCGCTTCCACTGGTCCGGGTGCTCGAAGAGGGTCAGCATGCCTCCGGACGCCGCGTTCCGCGTGGTCTCGTTGCCCGCCACGATGAGCAGCAGGACGAACAGGTCGAACTCGTCCTCGGTCAGCGTCTGCCCGTTCTCGTCGGGCTGCAGGAGCCTGGTGACGATGTCGTCGCGCGGCTCCTGCCTGCGCGCCGCGGCCAGCGTGTGGGCGTACGAGTAGACCTCGAAGGCGGCGGCCTGCCCCTCCTCGGGGCTGCCGGCGTAGTCGGGATCGTCGCTGCCGATCATGCGGTTGGACCACTCGAAGATCTTGTCCCGGTCCTCGACCGGCGCGCCGAGCAGCTCGCAGATCACGTACAGCGGGAGCGGCGCGGCGATGTCCCGCACGAAGTCGACCTCGGGCTTGCCCTGCACCTCGTCCACCAGGGCGTGGCAGATGTCCCTGATGTGCTCCTCCAGCCGCCCGATCTGGCGCGGGGTGAAGCCGCGGTTGACCAGCGAGCGGCGCCGGGTGTGGTCGGGCGGGTCCTGGTTGAGCATCATCAGCCGCTGGAACTGGCGCTGCTCCTCGGGCATCTCGTCGAACAGGGCCAGTTTCCGCGCGGAGGAGAAGAGGTCGGAGTGACGGGAGACGTGGACGACGTCCGCGTGCTTGGTGACCGCCCAGAATCCGGGCCAGTCGCCTTCTCCCTCGTGCCGGTAGACGGGCGCGTTGTCCCTCAGCCAGCGGAGCTGGTCGTGCGGCACCCCGCTGCGCGCGTAGCGGTCCATGTCGACGAGGTTGATTTCCATGGCCTCACCTAATCGGGTTTTGGCTGCCCGTGGTAATAGAGACGGTCGTCCCGGTCGCGCGCTTGCCCGCACTGTTTCTGAAACGTGTTCTATTACGGAGCCGACGGCGCGTCAAGCGACCCTCGGGTGAAGGATCGCTGCCGCGAGGCTAAATGTCGGTGGGCTCTGGTACGACTGGGCGCATGGGTGTGAGCGTCGAGGAGTTCCTCTCCATGCTGGGCCGGTTGCCCGAGGTCAGCCAGGGTGAGGGCGGCGACTGGGTGTCGTTCAAGGTGCGCGGCAAGGGCTTCGGCTACCTGTGGGAGCGCACCGAGACGGTGGGCCTCAAGGCGACGATCGAGGAGCAGATCGCGCTAGTGGCCGAGCGGCCCGAGGTGTTCGAGCCGCAGTTCACCGCCGGGCGTTTCGGCTGGGTCGTGGTCCATCTGGCCAAGATCGACGCTGACGAGCTGTTCGAGCTGGTGACCGAGGCATGGTGCCTGACCGCGCCGAAGACCCTCGTCGAGGCCTACGAAGCCCGGTCATAGCCCAGGTGGTTCACCGCCGCAGCCCGGGCCCTACGCCTCCTGGCCGGGCGATCGGTGCCGGCAGGGTCTTGGTGCGTTGTCCGCCAATGTTCACTGGGGGTGGAGGGAGCGGAGCGGAAGGGAACGAGGAGCGCAGCGAAGGCCCAGCGAAGCGGGTTTCGCGAGGACCGGAGTTTCCTTGCGGCGCAGTGACCGACTTGCTCAAGGTCCGCCGACCTGTCCGCCAGGCATCACCGAGGCCTTCTGGTGCGGTGACCGACGTACTCAAGGCTTGTGGACACGTCCGCCAGGCGTCCTATCCGAGACCCGTGGCCTAAGCGTCCTGGTCGGGCCATTCCTCCTGGTCGGGGCCGTGGACGTGGCCGTGACCAGGGGCGGGGCGAGGCTCGGCCGGGTGTTCGCGGAGCCGTCTGACGACCTCCGCGAGCTCGGCGCGGGTGTGGATGCCGAGCTTGCGGTAGATGCGGGCGAGATGAGTGTCCACGGTCCGCTTGCTGATGGACAGCTCGTTCGCGACCTGGAGGTTGCTCATGCCGCGCAGGACCAGGTCGGTGACCCGCATCTCCCCGGCGGTCAGGGGTGACGGGCCGTCGGACTGCGCGCCGCGGGCCCGGCTGCCGATCGTGGCGAGGTTGCGCTCGGCGAGCGCGGCGAGCCGTACGGCGCCGCAGCCGTCGGCCAGGTCGTACGCCTCGCTGAGGGTGTCGTGGGCGCGGCGTGTCTCCCCGGCGGCCCGGAGGGCGATGCCCAGGCGCACCATCGCCCGGATGCGTTCGATGCCGCCGGGCCCGTCGAGCACCGACAGCGCCTCGCTGAGCAGGTCGAGGCGGCGGGTGCCCTCGGTGGTCGTGCTCGCGGTGCTCAGCGCGCGGCCGACGCAGTCGGGAGCGCCCCAGGCCCGGGCGAGTTCGAGCTCCTCCTCGGCCAGGCGGTGGGCCGGCCCGCGCTGGCCGATCCGCAGGTAGGCGAGGGCAGCCTGGCCGCGCCAGCCCGCGCACGCCGGGTTGACCACCCCCGCCGACAGGAGCTGCCGCCCGGCCTCCAGCAGGGCCGGCAGTCCCTCGCGTACGTCGCCCCTGGCGATCGCCACGCGGCCCTGGGTCTCAAGGAGGGCCGCCTGCAGCAGGGGGTGCACCGGTTCGCGCGTGGTGACCTCGTCGAACAGCGCGTGGGCGACGTCGAGTTCGTCGCGTTCGAGGTGCACACGGGCCATGCACGACACGGCGGCGACGTGCAGCCCGGAGGCGTGCGAGCCGCGGGCGAAGTGGACGGCCTCGCGGGCGTGCGCCAGTGACGCGCGCAGCTCGCCTCTGCGGTAGGCGATGTCCGACTGCAGTGTGACGGCGAGGGCCTGCCCGGTCATCGAGGCGCGCGCTCGCGCCTCGGCGGCCACCTGTTCCGACCAGTACGCCGCCTCGTCCACGCGGCCCGCCCACACCAGCGCCATGACCAGCGTCGGCGGGATCGAGCCGCCACCGTCGAGGCAGCGCCGGGCCAGGGCCAGCGTGCGGCCGCGGTTCCTGCCCCTGGCCGCGCCGGACAGCGCGGCGGAGGCGAGGTAGTCCTGCGCTCCCGCACTGGTGGCGGCGCCGGGCTCGGCGTTGAGCTGCCGCATCGCCGCGCGCGAGCCGTACGACTGGCCGGTCAGCAGCGCCTGCGCGCTGAGCCGCAGCAGCACCTCGCGGTCGGGGAGCCCGCCGGGCGGGTCCTCGTCGAAGCCCCGGGCGATGTCGCAGAAGGCGGCGGCGGCCTCGGAGGAGTTGAGCGTGAGCAGGGCGGTGGCGAAGGGCGCCAGGGAGTCCGCCCGCTCACCGGCGTCGCCGGCGAGCGCGGTCACGGTGCGCAGGTGCCGCAGGCAGGCGGGGATGTCGAGGTGCACCTCGACGGCGCCCAGCTCGGCCGTCACCTGGAGGACGGTGTGGTCCTTGGCCGTGGCGAGCGCGCGGTGGAGATAGCGGGTCGCGTCCTCCCAGGCGTTCTCGGAGACCGCCTCCCGCGCCGCCTCGCGCAGCACCGACACGGCCCACGGGTCGCCGGTGGGGCTGGCCGACAGCAGGTGCCGGGCCGACCGTTTGGGGGGCGAGCCGAGGCGGTGCAGCAGCGAGGCGGCCCGCCGGTGCATCTCGTCGCGCGTCCGGGGGTCCATGCGGGCGAGGATCGTCGACTGGACGAGGTCGTGCGTGAACCGTTGCGGCGGGCTGCCCTCGAGCAGGCCCGCCCCCGCGAGCGCGTGGCCCGCCTCCTCGGCCGCGACCGCGCCGTAGCCGGCCAGCATCGCCGCCGTCTCAAGCCCGGCGTACGGCGCGATGATGGCCAGGCTCTGCAGCAGGGCGAGCAGGGACGGATATCGGCCGCTGAGCCATTCCAGGACGGTCTCCGACAGGGCCGTCGCGCCGATCCGCATCACCCGGGGCAGCTCGGACCGCTGGGGCAGGACGTCGGCGGCGGCCAGCCGTCCGGCCGTCTCCAGCAGGAGCAGCGGGTTTCCCTTGGTCAGGCGGTGACAGGCGGCGACGATCTCGTCGTCCACCGGGGCGCTGAGCGCCGACTCCAGGAGCGTGGCGGCGCATCTGCGGCACAGCGCCGAGGGCCGCAGCGAGCGCGCGTACGGCAACGCCAGGATGTCGCGTACCGCGTCGCCGCCGGTGCGGTCCTCCACGTCGCAGGTCAGGATCATCGCGATGGGCAGGCCGTCGAGCCGCCTGGCGATGTAGGAGCACCACTGCGCCGACTGCGGGTCGGCGTGGTTGAGGTCGTCGACCGCGATGATCAGCGGCTGTCCCGCGGTCAGCGAGCGGGTGGCCCGGTAGAGGTCGTCGAGCAGCGTGGCGGGCACGGCGGGCGCGCTCCCGTCGTACGGCACCGCCGTCAGCGCCGGCGCGCGCGCACCGCCGTCGAGGACGGCGGCGGGGGCGCCGGGCTCGGCCCGTCCCGAGCCGCTCATCATCGGGTCGAACAGCTGCCGGACGATGCCGAACGCGAAGGAGCGCTCGTCGGTGTGGCCGCGGGCGCTCAGCACGACGCCGCCCGGCCTGCGCGCCAGTGCCGCGTGCAGCAGCCGGGTCTTCCCGATCCCTCGCGTGCCCTGAATGACCAGTACGGCCGGTCTTCCTTCGTGAAGCCCGGCCAGCACCTCGTCGACGACCCCTAGCTCCTTGTCTCGGTGCAGTAGTACCGGTCGCCCTGAGGCCATCCCTACCCCCGGACCATGTACTGATTTTTCTCGACATAGGGATCATGCCGGACAGGGCCAGAGGGTTGTCAATACTTGAAATCGCGACTAGTAAACATAATGATACTGACCGCTTAAGTGACATGGCGTCAGGATTTCCGGTCAATCGGATGGGGATTTCCGCCCCACTGTGCCAAAACCCCTATGGCGTAGGCAATCCGGGCGGCCGAATCATAGCGGCAGGTCGGCGGGCGCGGCCCTGAGGGGTGGTGCGCATACGTATTCCGCCGTGCCGCCGGCGATACGCATCATCGTACGCACAGGTCCGGATCGCGCTTTGTGCGCGCCGGTTGTACGTATGCGTCCGTGAACCGACAAATACGTCTTTACTTTTTCCACAAGTCAATGGAATTCTCCGCTCATCGGCTAATCGCGGAGTGAATGGCGGAGGGCATGGAACGGCCACGGCTCAAGGCGCACTTCACCACCGAAGTCCTCGACGACGCGAAAGTCTTCCTATTGGCGGAAGGCCAGCACTATCTCGTACGCGGCGCGGGCTCGGGCCGCGTCCTCCCCTATCTCGACGGCCGGCACACGGTGATGGACATCGTCCAGGCCCTCGCCGGTGAGCTGTCCCCGGCCCAGGCGGTGCTCGCCGTACGGCGTTATGAGGCCGCCGGCCATCTGACCGAGGGCAGGCCGCCCCTGGCCGATCCGGTGCTCGCCTTCTGGGACGCGCAGGGCATCGACCCCGCGGCCGTCGTCGCGGCCCTGGAGCGGACGTCCTTCCGGCTGTTCGCGGGCGAGGGCGTCGACCCCCGCCCGATCGAGGCGCTTCTGCACGAGCACGGGCTGCGCACCGCCCCGGACGGCGACGGCCCGGTCGTGGCGGTGGTCCACGACTACCTCGACCCGGGCCTGGCGGAGCTCAACGCCGAGTGCCTGGCGGCCGGGCGGCCCTGGGTGCTGGTGAGGCCGGCCGGCACCGTGGCCTGGCTGGGGCCGCTGTTCCAGCCGGGGGAGACGGGCTGCTGGGCCTGCATGTCCCAGCGGATCGAGGGCAACCGGCAGGTCGAGCGCTATCTCGCGGGCAAGCGGGGCGACGGGCGGCCGACGCATCCGGTCCGCGAGGCCCTGCCGGGCGGTGCGGCGGCGGTGGGCGGGCTGCTCGCGGCCGAGCTCGCCCGTACGGCGGCCACCGGCAGGCCCTCGACCCTCCAGGGCAAGATGATCACGCTCGACCTGCGCACGCTCACCAGCGCCGAGCACCAGCTCGTCCGGCTGCCGCAGTGCCCGTCGTGCGGCGACCCCTCGCTGATCCGCGACCGCGAGCCGAAGGTGGCGCTGGCCGCGCGGACCGCCCGCCACGCGACCGACGGCGGCTACCGGGTCGAGCAGCCCTCGGCGACGTACGCCCGGCTGGAGCGGCACATCAGCCCCTACCTGGGCGCGGTCACCCGGCTGCGGCCGTGGGCCGACGAGGACAACGGCGTGACCTACAGCTTCACCGCCGGTCACAACTTCGCCATGCTGGGCGACAACATGGACCTGCTGCGCCGCAACCTGCGCGGGCAGAGCGGCGGCAAGGGCCGCACCGAGATCCAGGCCAAGGTCAGCGCCGTGTGCGAGGCGATCGAGCGTTACTCGGGCGTGTGGCGCGGCGAGGAGCCGGTGATCAAGGCGGCCTACGCCGACCTCGACGAGGGTCTCGCGGTGCACCCGGCCGACCTGCTGCTGTTCTCCGACAAGCAGTACGGCGACAGGGACGCCTGGAACAGTGACCCGTCCCACCGGCTGCACCTGGTGCCCGAGAGGTTCCGTACGGACCTGCCGCTCGACTGGTCGCGGGCCTGGTCGCTGACCGCCGACGAGGAGCGGCTGGTCCCCGCCGGCTACGCCTGGTATGGCCATCCCGACCTCGAACGCCACTTCTACTGCGTCGGCGACTCCAACGGCAGCGCCTCGGGCAACACGCTGGAGGAGGCGATCCTCCAGGGGTTCTGCGAGGTCGTGGAGCGGGACGCGGTCGCGCTGTGGTGGTACAACCGGGTCCGGCGGCCCGCCTTCGACCTCGACTCGCTCAACGACCCGTACGTTGACACGCTGCGCGAGTTCTACGCCGACATGGGCCGGAGCCTGTGGCTGCTCGACCTGACCAGCGACCTCGGCGTCCCGGCCTTCGCCGGTGTCTCCCATCGGCTCGACCACCCGGTGCAGGACATCATCGTGGGGTTCGGCGCCCACCTCGATCCCCGGATCGCCGCGCTGCGCACGCTTACCGAGGTCAACCAGTTCCTCCCGTCCGTACGCCGCAGGGACGAGAACGGCGAGACGATCTATCACGACGACGACATCGCGACGCTCCGCTGGTGGAAGGAGACCACGCTCGACAGCGACCCCTGGCTGCTGCCCGACCCCGCGCAGCGGGCCCGCACGCTCGCGGACTATCGGCTGCCCGAGGGGGCAGACCTCGCGGCCGACGTCGAGACCTGCGTCGCCAGGGCCGCCGCCTGCGGCCTTGAGGTGATCGTCCTCGACCAGACGCGGCCGGATCTGGAGCTCAACGTCGCCCGGGTGCTGGTCCCCGGCATGCGGCACTTCTGGCGACGGCTCGGCCCGGGCCGCCTGTACGACGTGCCGGTGGCCCTCGGCTGGCGGACGGAACCGGCTCTGGAGGAGGAGCTCAACCCCACCAGCGTCTTCTTCTGACCCGATAGGGGGAGCAATGCACACCGTTCAGGTGCGGCTGCGCCGCGACGCCGGCCTGTCCGAACCGGAGGAGACGCCGGGGGTGGTCACCCTGGCCACGCCGTTCGGCCCCGCCACGCTGCGGGGCCTGCCGCCCGGCGCGGTCGCCGCGCTGCGCGCGCTGGCCCGCGGCGGCACGAGCGAGGACGAGCTGGCCAGGACCGTCACCGAGCACGACGGCGAGGGCGGGCTGCTGCGCTGGCACCTGCTGCTGCGCAAGCTGTCGGCCGGCGCGCTGCTGGAGCGGGCCGTCCTGTTGGTGCCGTCCGGCGGAGAGGCCGTGGTGCCGTCCGGCGGAGAAACGGTGCCGTCCGGCGGAGAAACGGTGCCGTCCGGCGGAGAGATGGCGACAGCCGGGGCCGAGCCGGTGGCCGTGCTGCGCCCCTTCGGCGGCGGCCCGCTGCGCCCGGCCGCGCCGCTCGCAGCCGACGCCCGGGTCCGCCTGTCGAGGTTCGCCATCGCGGTGCCGGAGGACGGCAGGCTCGTGGTGCGCGTGCCCCGCAGCCCCCTCGGGGTCGAGCTAGCCCCGGCCGCCGCGCCGCTGCTCGGCCTGCTCGCGGACTGGACGACCCCGGCCGGTCTCGCCTGCCCCGGGCTGCCGGCCGAGACGACGGCGGCGGTGCTCGGTCTGTTCGCCGACGCCGGGCTGCTGGTGCGGCCGACGCCGGAGGGGGAGGACCCCGAGCGCGGCGCCGCCCCGCTCGCCCAGTGGTCGCCGGCCGACCTGTGGCTGCACACCCGCACCCGGGAGCCGCGTACGACCGGGCGCTACGGCGGCACCTATCCGCTCCGGGGCGTGCAGGATCCGCTGCCGGTGGCGCCGCCCGCCTTCGCCGGCCCCCGGATCGCCCTGGAGCCGCCGGACCTGGACGCGATAGCGAAGACCGAGGCGAGCCTGACCGACGTGCTGGAGGCCCGCCGCTCGATCCGCGAGCACGACGCCGCCGCCCCGATCACCCTCGACCGCCTGGGCGAGCTGCTCTACCGCACGATGCGCCAGCGGCGCACCTTCACCGGGGAGGACGGCCAGGAGCTGGCCGACCGGCCCTACCCGTCCGGCGGCGCGGTCCACGAGCTGGAGGTCTATCCCCTCGTCGTCTCCTGCGAGGGCCTGGAGCCCGGCCTGTGGCACTACGCCGCCCACGCGCACGCGCTGGAACGGGTGGCCGATCCCGGCCCGGCGACCCGTACGCTGCTCGACCGGGCCAGGTCGGCGGCCATGATGACCGAGGACCCGCAGGTCCTGCTGATCGTGACGGCCCGCTTCGGGCGGGTGATGTGGAAGTACGAGACCATCGCCTACTCGCTGATCCTCAAGCACGTGGGCGTGCTCTACCAGACCTTCTACCTGGTGGCCACGGCCATGGGCCTGGCGGTCTGCGGGCTCGGCGGCGGTGACGCGGCGGAGTTCGCCGCGGCCAGCGGGCTCGACCCCCACGCGGAGGGCAGCGTGGGCGAGCTGCTGCTCGGCAGCAGGAAGGGCGGTGTGGCGGGGACGCCGCCGGGATGGTCCCCGGAGGTGCCGTCATGAAGTTCCGGTTGAAGGCACTGCAGCGGATGCGGGAGCCCGACGAGCTCGACTCCCCGACCCTGCTCGCCTCCCCGCGCGGCTGGATCGCCACGTTCGTCGTGCTCATCGTGGTCGTCGCCGCGGGGGTGTGGTCGTTCGTCGGCAGGCTGCCGGTCACCGTCACCGCCAAGGGGCTGCTGACCCATCCGGCGGGCACCGCCCAGTTGCAGAGCCCGTACACCGGGACCGTGCGGACGATGATGGTGAGCCCCGGCCTGCGGGTGGTGCGCGGGCAGGCGGTGGCGGAGGTCCTGCGGGCCGACGGCACCGTGCGCACCGTGAGCAGCCCGTTCTCCGGCGAGGTCGTGACCACCTCGGCGAGCGAGGGCGCGATGGTCCGCGAGGGCGACGGGCTGCTCGCGATGGAGCGGACCGACGCCCCCCGCGACCGCCTGGTCGCGATGCTGTTCGTGCCGGGCGACCACGCGCTCGGCATCGCCCCCGGCCGTACGGTGGACCTCGCGGTCTCCGACGCCCCGCCCGGCGTGTTCGGGCTGCTGCGCGGCAGGGTGACCTCGATCAGCCCCTATCCGCTGATGGCGGAGGGCGTCGCCGCCCTGGTCGGCGGCGACCTCGCGGCTCGCGGCTATCTCACCGCGGAGCCGCCCCGCCTGGTGGTCGTCGATCTCCTGCCCGACCCCCGCACGATCTCCGGATACTCCTGGACGACCGAGACCGGTCCCCCGATGGAGCTGCGGTCGCAGGTCACGGTGACGGGCACCGTCACGCTCGGCAGCCAGACGCCTTTCAACCTGCTCCTCGGACGTTGAGAAGGAGACGGATGAGCCAGGTCACGGCCTCTCGCGCCGACGCCCCGCCGCCCGACGCCCCGCGCCGGCGCGAACCCCGCAGACGGGGGCGCGTGAGCACGCCGACCGTGATCCAGATGGAGGCCGTCGAGTGCGGGGCCGCCGCCCTCGCCATGGTCCTCGGCCATTACGGCAGGTTCGTGCCCCTTGAGGAGCTGCGGGCCGCGTGCGCGGTGTCCCGGGACGGCGCGAAGGCGTCCAGCGTGATCGCCGCCGCCCGCAAGTACGGCCTGAACGCCAAGGGCTTCCAGATGGAGCTGGAGGACCTGCGCGACGTCGTCAAACCGGCGATCATCTTCTGGGCGTTCCAGCACTTCATGGTCGTCGAGGGCATCCGCACCCGTTTCGGCAGGCCGGTGGTGGCGGTCAACGACCCCGCGAGCGGCCCGCGCCTGGTCGACTGGGACGAGTTCGACTCGGGCTTCACCGGCATCGTGCTGACCTTCGAGCCCGGGCCCGGGTTCCGGCCCGGCGGCCGGCCCACCCGGGTGGCCGAGGCGCTGCTGTCGCGCCGCATGCCCTCCGGCCGGGCGCTGCCGCTGGTGCTGCTGGCCAGCCTGCTGCTGGTCGTGCCCGGGATCATCGCGCCGGCGTTCAGCCGGGTGTTCATCGACCACATCCTCACCGGCCGCGATCCCGGTTTCATCCTGCCGCTGCTGGTGGCGATGTCGGTGACCGCCCTGGCGATGTTCGTGCTGACCTCGGTGCAGCGGCACTACCTGCTGCGGATGGAAATACGGATGGGGCTGGTCAGCTCCGCCCGTTTCTTCCGGCATCTGCTGCGCCTGCCGGTGGAGTTCTTCCTGCAACGCAGGCCCGCCGAGGTCGCCAGGCGGGTGTCGGCCAACGACATGGTCGCCGAGATCCTGTCCAGGGACCTGGCGGTCACCGTCGTCAACCTCGTGCTGGTGCTCTTCTACGCGGTCGTCCTGATCCGCTACGACGTGCTGCTCGGCCTCATCGGTGTGGGCATGGCGCTGCTCAACATCCTCGTGCTGCGGCAGGTGTCCAGGGCGAGGACCGACGCCGTGGCCGCGCTGCGGGCCGATCTCGGCAACCTCACGTCGGCCACCTTCAACACGCTGCAGCTCGTGGAGACCGTCAAGGCCACCGGCGCCGAGCCCAGCGCGTTCCAGCGGTGGGCGGGCTTCCTGGCCAAGGCCGTGACCGCCCGGCAGCGGCTGGGCGTGCCCAGCGCGGTCATCACGGTCGTGCCCCCGCTGCTCGCCGGGGTCAACAGCGGGCTCATCCTGCTCGTCGGCGGCCTGCGGGTGGTGGACGGCGCGGTCAGCGTCGGCCTGCTGGTGGCCTTCCAGAGCCTGCTCGGCGCGCTCTCGCGGCCGGTCACCCAGCTCACCAACCTCGGCGGGCGGCTGCAGGACATCTCGGCCGACATCACCCGGCTGTACGACGTGGAACGCCACCCCCGCTCGCCCGTCTTCGACCGCCCGGACCGGCCGTCCGGAAGCCGGCTCGACGGGTCGATCACCTTCGAGGACGTGACGTTCGGCTACAACCCGCTGGCCAAGCCGGTCATCAAGAACGTGTCGTTCTCGGTGGTGCCGGGCCGGCGGGTGGCGATCGTCGGGGGCTCGGGAAGCGGGAAATCGACCATCGGCCGCCTCGTGGCGGGGCTCTACCGGCCGGCGTCGGGCCGGGTGCTGCTCGACGGGCGCGACCGCGAGGAGATCTCCAGGACCGAGCTGGCGGCCTCGGTCGCGTACGTGGACCAGGACATCTCGCTGTTCGAGGGCACGGTGCGCGACAACCTCACGCTGTGGAGCGACGACATCTCCGACGAGGTCGTCACCGCCGCGCTGCACGACGCGGCCATCTTCGACGTCATCTCCGCCCGCCCCGGCGGCCTCAACAGCCGGGTGCGCGAGGGCGGGCGCAACTTCAGCGGCGGGCAGCGCCAGCGGCTTGAGCTGGCCAGGGCGCTGGCCGGGCAGCCGACCCTGCTCGTGCTCGACGAGGCGACCAGCGCCCTCGACCCGGAGACCGAACGGGTCATCGCCGACAACCTGCGCCGCCGGGGATGCGCCTGCCTGATCATCGCCCACCGGCTGTCGACCGTACGCGACGCCGACGAGATTCTCGTGCTGCACCAGGGCGAGGTGGTGGAACGCGGCACGCACGACGACCTCATGCGCCTGGGCGGCCACTACGCCCGCCTGATCGAGAACGCCCGGCCGGGCGGTGAGGGGATGGACCGATGAGCGTCTCGACCGCGACGCCGTCCTCGACGTTCTCGGCGTTCTTCACCGACGCGGCCACACCCATCGACTACTCGGCCGACCGGCTGCTCGTGCTGGCCGACCTGCGCGAGGTGCTGCTGGTCGAGCGCGGCGCGGTCGACCTGTTCGCCGTACGCCTGGAGAACGGCAGGCCGGTCGGCAGGTGGAACTACCTGTGCCGGGTGCGGCAGGGCGCGCTGGTGCTCGGCTCGCCGCGCGGCCCCAGGCACAGCATCGTCGGGCGGCCGGTGCTCGGCGCCCGCGTGTCGAGCCTGCCGCTGGCCCGGCTTGAGGGCCTGTCGGCCCGGCGCGTCGACGGCCCGTCCGCGTCGGGCAAGGCGGTCCGCGCCCTGCCCACCCGCGAGTACGGCATGGCGGTGCGCGAGTTCGTCCAGGGCCTGGAGGCCGGCGTGGTGGCGCTCGCCGCGTCGATGCGCGACACGCTGCCCCCGCGTGACTTCGTCCCCCTGTCACCGGACGAGCCGACCGTCGTCCGCGAGGGCGAGGCCGTACGGTCGGTCGACGGACTGCGGTGGATCACCGTCGAGGACGGCGTGGTCGAGATGCCGGACGGCGTCGCCGGTCAGCTCAGCGCGGGCGCCGAGGTGTGCGTCACCGAGCGGGACTGGCTGGTGGCGCTCGGCCCGGCCCGGCTGCGCGCCCGCTCGACCCTCGACCTGCTGGGCGCGGGCGAGCTGTGGCACCGGTGGGTCGAATACACCACCCGCTTCCTCTACATGATCGACCGGCGGATCGAGCGCCGGAACTCGACCGAGCTGAGGGCGCTGACGAGCCGGGCCGAACGGGGCGGCGACGTGCTGCGCGCCACCGCCCGCGGGTTCGACACGCTGGTGCGCGACACCGAGGCGCGGGTGCGCCTCACCGATGTGGCCGGGGACCCGCCCATGCTGGCCGCCGCGCGCCTGGTGGCCTCGCACGCCGGGTTCTCGGTGGTCGCGCCCCCGCCGGGAACGGCGCACGGCGGCCGGATCGACCCGCTGCAGGCCATCGCGCTCGCCTCGGGCGTACGCACCCGCCGGATCAGGCTGGAGGATCGCTGGTGGCGGCGGGACATCGGGCCGATGGTGGGCTACCGCTCCTCCGACGGTGAGCCGGTGGCGCTGCTGCCCATCGGGTCGCGCTATGTCATGGCCGCGCCGGGGGAGGAGCGCGTCACCCCGGTCACCGCGGCGGTCGCCGGCACGCTGACCCGGCACGCGGACGTGCTGTACGAGCCGCTGCCGCCGGCCGTCACCGGGGTGGGCGGGCTGCTGCGCTTCGGCCTGGCCAAGAACCGCAAGGACCTGTGGACCCTGCTCAGCCTCGGGACGCTGGTGGCCTGCATCGGCCTGCTGGTGCCGGCCATGACCGGCCTCGTGCTCGGCACGTACGTGGCCAGGGCCGAGCGCGAGATGATCGTGCAGGGCGCGCTGCTGGTGATCGCGGGCTCGCTCGTGGCGGCCGCGCTGTCCGTGGTGCAGAACTTCGCCGCGCTGCGCATCGAGGGCAGATCGTCGGCCCGACTGCAGGCGGGCGCCTGGATGCGGCTGCTGTCGCTGCCCGCGACGTTCTTCACCGACTACTCCACGGCCGAGCTGGGCACCACGGTCCTCGGCGTCAGCGTGGTGCAGGAGACGCTGTCCGGTGTTATGACGACGGCGGCCCTCGGCCTGTTCGCCGGCCTGGCCAACCTGGTGCTCGTCTACTTCTACGACGTACGGCTCGCGCTGATCGCGACGACGCTCGTGCTGGTAGGGGTGCTCGTGTGCGCGGTCGCGGGCTACTTCGAGGTGCGGCTGCAACGCCGGCTCTACACCCAGGAGCAGCGGCTGTCGTCGCGGGTCTTCCAGCTTCTGACGGCCGTGCCGAAGCTGCGGGTGGCGGCGGCCGAGGAGCGGGGCTTCGGGGTCTGGGCGGCGGAGTTCCTCAAGGCGCGCAGCATCGGCGTGTCCGCACGCCGGGTGCAGAACCTCGTCACGACCTTCAACGCCGGCTTCCCACTGGTCGCCTCGGTCATCGTCTTCGCCGTGGTGGCCGGGCCGATGCTCGGGGACGTGTCCGTCTCCGCGTTCCTGGCGTTCTTCGCCGCGTTCAACCTGCTGCTGGCCTCGGTGCTGCAGTTCACCGGCGCGGCGATCACCGCGATGAGCGTGGTGCCCATGCTGGAGCGGCTGCGGCCGATCCTGGCGGCCGAGCCGGAGGAGCACGCGGGCAAGGCCGACCCGGGCGAGCTGTCGGGCCGGATCGAGCTGTCGCGGGTGTCGTTCCGCTATGGCGAGGACGGCCCGCTCGTCCTGGACGGGGTGGACCTGTCGGTCGAGCCCGGCGAGTTCGTCGCGATCGTCGGCCCGACCGGCAGCGGCAAGTCGACGATCCTGCGGCTGCTGCTCGGCTTCGAGTCGCCGAGCTCGGGAACGGTGCTGTACGACGGCCAGGACCTGGGCGAGCTCGACATCGGCGCGGTGCGCCGCCAGTGCGGGGTGGTCCTGCAGAACAGCTCGCTGCTCGCCGGCGACATCAAGGCCAACATCATCGGCAGCACCGACCACACGATCGACGACGCCTGGGACGCGGCCGCCATGGCGGGCATCGCCGACGACATCGCGAACATGCCGATGGGCATGCACACGGTGCTGTCGGAGGGCACCAACACGCTGTCGGGCGGTCAGCGGCAGCGCATCATGATCGCCCGTGCCCTCGTCTCGCATCCCCGCATCGTGCTGTTCGACGAGGCGACCAGCGCATTGGACAACCCCACCCAGAAGATCGTCACGGAGAGCACCCGCCAGCTCAACGCCACCCGCATCGTCATCGCCCACCGGCTGTCCACGATCACGGACGCCGACAAGATCGTGGTGCTCGATCGCGGGCGCATCGTCCAGCAGGGCCGATATCAGGAGCTGCTCGAGGACTCCGACGGCCTGTTCGCCCGCCTCGCCCGCCGCCAGATCTGAGCCCGCCGCCAGATCTGAGCCCACGGAAACGATCAGTTCCAGCACGTAACCTCGGTGCCATGACGGCTGCCGCCCCTGAAGAGTACGAGGACATGCACCGGCTGGTCGACCAGCTAACCGGAGACCAGCTCCGGGAGATCCGCGCGCACACGCTGCGGCTGGTGCACTCCTGCCCTCCGGGTTCGTGCGGCCTCGTCGGCTGCGGGGGCCAGGAAGGCAGAAGAGGCCCCGGAGGGCCTCTCGGCTGCTGTTCTGCTGGTGGCAGGTCCAGGGTGCGAACCTGCGTTGGTGTCGCCGGCGGTTGGTGTGCGGTCAGTAGCGGGGCCTGCGGCTGAGCACGATTCCGGCGATGAGGAACACCACGCCGAGCCCGCCGTACACGAAGGCGTGGGTGGTGGCGGGCGGCTTCACGCTGGCGTTGGCGACGGCCAGCCCGAGGCCCACGATGCCGCTGATGTAGCAGAAGATCGCGACGAAGATCTTCCAGAAGGGGCTCATGACGTACTCCGTTCGGATGCGGCGGGACCACCCGGTGCGGTCCCGGCGACGACGAGGCCGAGCAGCATGACCCAGGCGTCGGGGTCGGCGCGGAAACGCCGCCACCGGTCGGCCGCCAGGGCGAGCTCGGGCAGGGTCAGGGCACCGGAGGCGACCAGCGGCGCCAGCCGCTCCGGGCCCAGGTGAGGGGCGAACGCCTCGGTGGGGCGGTCGTCGTTGGTGGTGGCGAACGGGCGCAGCACCACGCCGCCGAAGCCCGCACGGCGCAGGAGCCGGGTGAGCTTGCGCCCGATCAGCCGGTCGCCGCCGGCCTGCCGCTGCGCGCCGGTCATGCGGTTGTGCACGCCGGCCATCTCGGGATACATCGGGTCGGCCAGGCCCCACAGCATCGCGTCCACCTCGACCACGACCAGCCGCCCGCCGGGCCGCAGCACCCGCAGCGCCTCCGCCACCACGGCGGCGGGGTCGGCCACGTGCTGCAGCACGTATCGGAGCAGGACCGTGCCCACGGACGCGTCCGCCAGCGGCAGCCGTACGGCGTCGCAGCCGAGCAGGGGGGCCCGGGCGTCCGCCGCGTGCGCGAGCAGCGCGGTGTCGATGTCGGCGGCCACGACGGGCAGGTCCGGCAGGGCGGCCCGCAGCCGCCGCGTGACCGCGCCCGAGCCCGCCCCGAGCTCCAGCAGGGGCGCCGGGACGCCGACGTCGAGCAGGATCCGCAGCTCCTCGTCGAAGGAGAGCTCGGCCTGGGCCTCCAGGCGGGCCAGCTCGCCGTGCAGCCCCCCGGCGGTCGTCGTGGCCGGGTCGTACGACCCGGCGCCCGTCGCGGCGGTCACGGCTCGCTCCGCCCGTCCCGGGGGCGCGGGACCATGAGCATGCCGTGCCGGGGGCGCAGCGTGACCAGGGCCTCGGGCTCGACCGGGAAGCCGGGGACGAGCTCGGGGCGCACGGCGCGCAGCAGCACGGCCAGCACGAGCGTGGCCTCGACCAGCGCGAAATGGCGGCCGACGCACACCCGCGGGCCGCCGCCGAAGGGGAGGTACTGGTGCCCGGCGTGGGTGTGCTCGGCCGCGAACCGGTCCGGTGCGTACGTCTCCGGGTCGGGCCAGTACCGAGGATCCCGGTGGAGTACGTATGGGCTGACGCACACCAGCGTGCCCGGAGGTATGGCGTATCCGCCGACGACGTCGGCCTCGACGGAGCGCCGGGAGATGAGCCACACGGGCGGATACAGCCGCATGGCCTCCTTGATCGCCCGCTGGCAGGCGGTCAGCCGGGGCAGGTCGGCGGCGGTGGGGGTGCGGCCGCCGCCCAGCACCTCGTCCACCTCCGCGCGTACGGCCCGGGCCGCGCCGGGATGACGGTCGAGGAGGTAGAGCGTCCAGGTCAGGGCCTTGGCCGTGGTCTCGTGGCCGGCCATGACGATCGTCAGCACCTGGTCGCGCAGGTCGGTCGCGGTCATCGCGTGCCCCGAGGCCAGCATCGCGCCGAGCAGGTCGTCGTTCTCCTGGCCGGTGGCCCGGCGGGCGGCCACGATCGTGCGGGTGACGGCGTCGAGGAACGCCTTAGCCCGGCGGAACCCCTCCCGTCCGCCTCCCTCGGAGGCGGGGTCGAAGTGCCCGATGAAGCGGTTGACCTCGTCGACCGCCCGCCCGAAGCCGTCGCCGACGCCCGCGATGTCCGCGCCGAGCATGGCCCGCGCGATGACGGTGAGCGTGAGCGCGGTCAGGTCGTGGTCGACGCGTACGGCCTCGCCGTTCTCGCCGGCCCGCCGCCACCGTTCGGCCAGGTGGGCCGCGGCGTCGGTCATGATCTGGTCGAACCGCTCGACCTCCGTCGGGCGGAAGGCCGGGGCGATCATCTTGCGCTGCCTGGCCCACTCCTCGCCGCCGCTGGTCAGCAGGCCGTTGCCGAGCAGAGGGCGCAGCATGTCGTCGTCGGGCGTGCGGTCCTTGGTGTAGTTGGCGCCGTTGTCCTTCAGCACGCGCCGGGCCAGGTCGGGCCGGTGCAGCATGTAGACGGGCGCGCCCTCGGCCTCGTGTCTCGTCACGTCGCCCCAGGCGGCCATCTCGGTGACGAAGCGCAGCGGGTCCTCCCGCATGCTGCGCAGACTCTGGGCGCCGTCCGGACCCGGCGGCAGGGATACGTAACCGCTGTGCGTATCGGCCATGCCCACCCTCACTTTTTCTGAATACGTATTCGCTTATGAATTGCGCATGCGATCGACTGCGAATACGTACTCGGTGATATTTCCTGATCGGAGCATAGTCCGCGCCGTTCGAGGCCTCAATACTTATGCCGGCGGCGGGAAAATTAAGTCTGTGCCGTTCCCGCATCGCCGTGTAAGACTTCATTTCGAAAGCGGCGGACATCGCCGTAAAGAAAGCCGGGAGGCAGGCAATGTCTTTGGACCCCAGACAGCGCGCGGAATTCGTGAACGCCTACACCCGCGTTCTCATCACCGCGTGGTCGAGTGAGGAATACTCGGCGCGGCTGGACTCCGACCCCCGCGCGGCTCTCGCCGAGTCCGGGCTGGAGCTGCCCGCTGGAGCCGAGGTCGTCCTCGTCCGCAACATTCCCGAAGGCCACCACGACAGCAACATCGAGGTGCAGGTCGCGCTCTGGGAGAGGGGCCTCGAGACGGGCCGCTTCGAGCTGCACATCCCCGAGACGCCTCAGGTCGACATGGCCGAGCTGAGCGAGGGCGACCTCGACTCCATCGCCGCCGGCGCGTCCGCGGTCGAGGCGATCGACATCAACTGCTGCTGCTGCCCCTGCTGCTGCTGCACCTGATCGTCACCTGACCGTCACCACCACCACTCGGAGGGCTAGGCCATGTCCATGGTCGCCGAGCAGGCGAACCCCGTCCACGTGCGCTCCCTGCGCAAGCGGTACGGCCCGGTGAACGCGGTCGAGGAGGTGGACCTCGACGTGCGGAGCGGCGAGGTCTTCGCCCTCCTCGGGCCGAACGGCGCCGGCAAGACCACCACGGTGGAGATCCTGGTGGGGGTTCGCCGGCGGACATCCGGCGACGTGCGCGTCCTCGGCCGCGATCCGGCCGAGGACGCGCCCGAGTGGCGTGCCAGGATCGGCGTCGTCCCCCAGACCACGGGCGCGTACACCGACCTGACCGTGCGCGAGGTGGTCGAGCACTTCGCGGCGTTCTACCCCGCGCCGCTGCCGGTGGCCGAGGTGATCGACATGGTCGGCCTCGGCAAACAGGCGCGCAAGCAGGCGCAGTCGCTCTCCGGCGGGCAGGCGCGGCGGCTCGACGTCGCGGTCGGCGTCGTCGGAGACCCCGATCTCATCTTCCTGGACGAGCCGACGACGGGACTCGACCCCGTCGCCCGCAGGGAGGCGTGGGACCTCGTCCGCTACTTCGCCGACCGTGGCAAGACGACCGTGCTCACCACCCACTACCTGGACGAGGTCGAGGCGCTCGCGCAGCGGGCGGCCGTCATCGTCGGGGGGCGGGTCGTCGAGTCGGGCCCGGTCGCCGAGCTGGGCGGCAGGCGCGCGACACCCGCCGCCGTCAGTTTCACCAGGACGGACGGGCTCGCCGCGGGCCTGCCCACGCTGCCGGACGACGCCGTGGTGGAGGAGGCGGAGGGCCTGGTGGTCGTACGCACGCACCACCCCACCGAGGCCATGGCCGCGCTGCTGCCCTGGGCGGCCGCCTCCGGCGTGCGCGAGCTGCCGGACCTGCGCATCCACCGGCCGTCGCTGGAGGAGATCTACCTGGACCTCATCCGGAGCAACCAGGAAGGCGGTGTCGTGTGATGAACGCTCCCGACGCGGTCCTCACCCAGGAGAGCGGGATGGTGCTGAATCCCGCCCGCTCGATCCTGTGGCGGGCGGCCGTCTCGCGTTCGTCGGTCGAGCTCAAGTCGTTCTTCCGCAACCGGCAGTCGCTGGTCTTCACGCTGCTGCTGCCCATCGTGCTGCTGGTCGTGCTCGGCTCCATCTTCTCGGGGACCGTGCCCGGCACCCACACGGACTTCAAGCAGATGTTCATCGCGGGCATCATCGCCTGCGGCGTGATGAGCGTCAGCTTCAACGGGCTGGCCATCAGCGTCGCCATCGAGCGCGACACCGGGATGATCCGCCGGCTGGCCTCCAGCCCGATGCCGAAGTCGGCCTACTTCGTCGGCAAGGTGGTCAGGGTGGCCGTGACCGGCACCCTGGAGACGGTGCTGCTGCTCGCGGTGGCCGTGCTGGCGTTCGGGCTGCCGCTGCCCTCGACCGCCGCCCGGTGGGAGACGCTCGTGTGGGTGCTGCTGCTCGGCGGGGTGGCCTGCACGCTGCTGGCCGTGGCGTTCAGCTCGGTCATCCCCAACGCCAGGTCGGCCTCGGCCATCGTCACGCTGCCGTTCCTGGTGCTGCAGTTCATCTCGGGGGTGTTCTTCCCCTACAGCCAGTTGCCGGCGTGGATGCAGACGGTCGCGGCGCTGTTCCCGCTCAAGTGGATGACCCAGGGGCTGCGCTCGGTATTCCTGCCCAACGACTTCGCCCACGTCGAGCCGGCGGGCGTCTGGGAGCTCGACCGCGTGGCGCTCGTGCTGGCCGCGTGGTGCCTGGCCGGGCTCGCGCTGAGCTTCCTGACCTTCCGCTGGCGCGGGCCCAACGTCCGCTGACGCTCAGGAGAGCCGGACCCGGAACTCGCCCAGCCGGCGCGGCACGAGCACGGGCGCCCAGGCGGGCGGGGCGCCGTCCGCGCGGATCGCGGGGAAACGTCCGGCCAGGCCGCGCAGCAGCAGCGCGCCGGCCTGCCGGACGAGGGGCGCGCCCAGGCAGAAGTGGGTGCCGGCGCCGAAGGCGAGGTGGGGATTGGGAGACCGGGTCGGCACCAGGTCGTGGGGGTGGTCGAAGACGGCGGGGTCCCGGTTGGCCGCCGCGACCACGGCGAGCACCCGCGCGCCGGCGGGGATGACCGCGTCCCCGAAGGACACCTCCGCCGTCGTCACCCTCGCCGTGAAGGGGATCGGCGCCTCCAGCCGCAGCAGCTCGTCGACCGCCGTACGGGCGACGTCGTCGCCGCCCTCCCGCAGCGCCGCCAGTGCCTCGGGGCGCGGCAGCAGCCAGAACAGCGCGTTGCCCACCATCTCGGCCAGCGGGCGCCAGCCGCCGACGACGGCCAGCGAGAGGATGCCCAGCATCTCGGGCCGCGTCAGCCGTTCGTCCGCGGCCAGCCGCGCGATCGACCCGCCGGGCCCGCGCGCCACGTGCGCGTCGAGAAAACGGGTCAGCTCGCCCATCGCGACGCGGCCCTCCCGCGCGGCCTGGGGCCCCGCCAGCGGGTCGAGGTTGACCGAGGCCCGCCGCGCCAGGTCGGCGAAGGCCGCCTCGTCCTCGCGCGGCACGAGCAGCGTCCGCGCGAGCACGCCGGTCGCGAACGGCTCACCCAGGTCACGGGTGACCTCGATCTCGCCCGCCAGCCCGTCGAGCAGGCCGTCCACGACGGCGGTGATGCCGGTGGCGAGCTCGCGCACCGCGGCGGGGCCGAGCAGGGCCATGCCGGGGGCGCGCAGCCGGTTGTGGTCGGGCGGGTCGGTGGTCAGCATCGAGGCGGGCAGGTCGTCGTCGCGCACCCGCTCGCGCTGCCCCAGCTCGGCCGAGAACCGGGGGTCCTTGAGCGCGCTCGCGACGTGCTCGTGTGCCGTGAGCAGCCACATCCGGGTCGTGACGTCGAAGTGGACCGGATCGTTGGCCCGCAGCCAGTCGTACGCCGGATACGGGTCGGACCTGCCGGCCGGCGAGAACGGATGGGCCAGACCGGCCGGAAGCCGGCGGAAAGCGGTCATCGGCGATCCCCTGGGGCTGAGGTCACAAGATCACGAGTCACAAGATCACGAGTCGCACGATCACAAGTCACAAGATCACGGCACGGCCACGCTACTACAGAGCCGTCGCCGCCGGGATGAATGCGAACAACTGCGGACCGGACGGGCGCATGGGAGGCAGCGATGCGGGTCGATGTAGTGGTTGTGGGCGCGGGCGTCAGCGGCCTGACCGCCGCGCGGCGGCTGCGCGCCGCCGGTCTGACCGTCACGGTGCTGGAAGCCAGAGACCGCGTCGGCGGGCGGGTGCGCACCCACCGGCCCGCCGACGGCGGGCCGGAGATGGAGCTCGGCGCGCAGGTCGTCCACGGCGACCGCAACCCCGTCTGGGACGTGCTCGAACCGGACGCGGCCGAGCCGGTGCGGCCCGGCAAGGCCCTCGTCGCCGCGGAGGGCAGGGTGCTGCCGCTGGGCGTGCTCGCCCGGCGCGGACAGCCGCCGTGGGCCGTCGAGCAGAGCCTGCTGCGCGACCCGGGCGAGGACGTGCCCGTCGCGGGGCGGCTCGTCTCCGGAGACCAGGCCGAATGGCTGCGGCAGAACTGGGCGGCCGACCCCGAGTCGCTCAGCGCGGCGGGCATGGCCGCCGGACGCCTCGCCGACGACGTCGGCGAGGGCCGCTACGCCATACGCGGCGGATTCGACCGGCTGCCCGGCGCGCTCGCCCACGGCCTCGACGTACGGCCCGGCTGCCCGGCCAGGAGCATCGCCTGGTCGCCTGGCCGGGTGGAGGCCCGTCTCGACGACGGCGCGGTGACGGCCGCGGCGGCGGTGGTGACCGTGCCCCCGCCCGTGGTCGCGGACGGGACGCTCACGATCGCGGGCCTGCCGGACCGCAAGCGGGCGGCGGCCGAGTCGCTGCGCCTCGGCGACGCCTGGTGCGGGGTGGTGACGCTGTCGCGGCCCGCCCCCGAGTCGGCCGTCGTGTTCGACGCCGAGGGCGGCCTGGGCTTCGTCACCTGCACCGCGGGCAGCACACGCGTCCTGGTGGTGGCCAAGGCGAGGGCCGCCGCGCGGGCGCGCGAGGCGGCCCGCGAAGGGCCGCCCCCGCTGGGCCGGGTGCTGCCCTGGGCCGGGAACGCCCGGCCCGAGCACGTCGAGGCGGCCGACTGGGGAGCGGACGCCTGGGCGACCGGAGCGTTCACCTATCCCCGGGTCGGCGCGCTGTGGGCGCGGGCGGCGTGGGCGGAGCCGATGGGCGCGACGGTGTTCTTCGCCGGAGAGGCCACGGCCCCCGGCGTCCCGATGGTGCAGGCGGCCATGGCCAGCGGTGACCGCGCGGCCGGAGAGGTGCTGGAGGCGGTAGGGCGATGAAGGTGCACACGGGCTGGTATCTGCTGGCGTTCGAGGAGGAGCTCGCCGAGGGGCTGAACCCCCTGATGCTCGGCGGGCGCAGGCTGCTCGCCGTACGGGAGGGGTCGCGCGTCCGCGTGTTCGACGGGTTGTGCCCGCACCGGGGCGCGGCCCTGGGCCACGGCGGCACCCTGGACGGCGACTGCGTGATCTGTCCCTTCCACGGCAAGCGGGTGTCCCTCGGCGACACGGCGCGGCGCTGGTCGGTCGCCGAATACGCGGTCGAGCGGGCGGGCGCGGCCGTGTTCGTACGGCTGTCCGCGGACGACGACCGCGGTTTCCAGCGGGCCATCAAGGAGGTGGCCGACGGCAACATCGTGGTGAGCGCGGTGATCCAGCCGGTGGCGGTCCCTTCGGAATACGTGGTGGAGAACGCCTTCGACGCCGAGCACTTCCACCAGGTGCACCTCGTGCCCCGGGTGGTCGGCATGCGGGTCTCGCCCGGCCCGGACGGCGAGATGGCGATCGAGGGGGAGTTCCGCACCAAGGCCCCGCCGTGGGAGCGGGAGCGCCGGCTCGACTTCGCCTCCCGGTTCTACGCCCGGGCCTTCAGCCCCAGCCTCGTCATGACCGAGCTGGGCACCGCCGACGCGCCGTACACGATCATCACGGGCGCCGTGCCCACCCGCGAGGGCTGCGTGGGGCGGGTCGCCATCGCCCTGCGGCCGGAGCGCGCGGAGGCGCTCGACGCGCTGGTCCACGGCGCGAAGTACGCCTTCGAGCAGGACCGCGTCGTCTGGGACCACCTCGATCCGGACGCGCCGCAGCGCTACGACGCCGGAGACCGGCCGGTGCTGGCCTTCCGCCGGTTCTGCGCCACCTTCGGCGCCGTCCCGCCGGCCGGAACCCCTTCGGCGACCGGGGAGCCGTCGTGATGCGGGTGCACGCGATCGGGAGCGGCCCGGCCGTGCTGTGGATCCACGGCTACACGATGGACTCCACCACCTGGCGCGACCTGTGGGCGCTGCTGCCCGGACGCCGCCACGTCGGCATCGACCTGCCGGGCCACGGAGGGTCGGGCCCGATGCGGCCCGGCACGACGCTGCCGGGCCTCGCGGCCGAGATCGCGGATGTCGCGCGGGCCGAGGGCGCGCACGACGTCGTCGCCCTGTCGTTCGGGTCGCTGGTGGGCATCCAGCTCGCCGTCGACGCCCCCGACGTCGTACGGCGTCTCGTCGTGGCGGCCCCCACCATCGCGGGCGCCCCCAGCGAGCCGGGGACGGCCCCGCGTTATCGCGAGCTGATGGCGCTGCGGCGGATCGGCGCGGACGGCGCCGCGCTTGCGGACGTCTGGATGTCCTCCCCGCCCGACATCTTCCGCGGCACCGAGGCGCACCCCCGGCTGCGGGCGAGCCTGCGGACCGTCATCGCCCGGCACGGCTGGGACGAGCTGCGCACCGGCGCGATGGCGGCGTTCCACCGGCACACGCACACCGACGAGGCGCTCGCCTCGATCAGGGCCGACACCCTGGTGCTCGTCGGGGACGCCGAGATGCCGACGTTCGCGGCCAACGCCGAGCGGCTGGGCGCGCTCGTCCCCCGCTGCCGGGTGGCCGAGATGGCGGACGCCGGTCACCTGTGCCTGATCGAACGCCCGGAGGCCGCCGCGCGGCTCATCCGGTCGCATCTGGAGAGGAGCCCGGTGGATGCCCAGGCGTGAGACGTACGCGCAGGGCTCGCCCTGCTGGGTGGACTACATGGCGGCCGACCCGGAGGGTGCGCGGGACTTCTACGCGGCCCTGTTCGGCTGGACCTTCGACGAGCCCGAGGAGTACGGCTACCGCCTGGCGCGGCGGGCCGGGGAGGTCGTCGGAGGGTTCGGCCAGGTGCCGCCGGGGCGGGGGCTGACGGCCACCTGGAACACCTACCTGGCGGCCAAGGACGCCGACGCGGTGGCCGCGCGGGTGAAGGAGCTCGGCGGCGCGGTGGTGCTCGGGCCGCTCCCGGCCGGGGAGAACGGGCGGTTCCTGTTCGCCGTCGACACGACGGGCGCGTCGGTCGGCTTCTGGCAGGGGCACTGGGCGGAGGGCATCGTCGTGGTCGACGAGTGCGGCGCGACCTGCGGCCACGAGCTGAGGGTGGCCGATCCCGGCGGCGCCCGCGCGTTCTACGCCGGGCTCTTCGGGGAGGAGGCGGCGCCCGGACGGGAGCTGCGCGGCGTGCCGGCCGGCGCGTCCCCTCAGTGGGTGTCCTACTTCCTCGTGGACGACGTGCACTCGGCGGCCCTGGCCGCGCGACGGGCGGGCGGCGGGGTCGCCGAGGCGGCGGACGACGGGCGGGAGGCGGTGTTGCGCGACCCGTGGGGCGCGCTGTTCGGCGTCAGGGACGGCCGGTGCCGCTCCGGGGACGGAACCAGATGAAGAACGCCGCCACGAGGAGCGCGCCGACGATCACGACGACCGTGCCCACGGTCGTGTCGATCATCAGCGACACGACGACCGCGACCGCGTAGACCAGCGGCACGATGAGGCGGATGTTGCTCAGTCCCATGACGGCTCCCCGGAAAGAAAAGAATGCGCCGAACGCATCATCGGCCATCTTTCCGGGGGCCGTCCAGCGCGGTTCCGGTTATTACGTATTCCGATGCGGGAGCGTACGTATACGTATTGCGGGGGTCAGATATTCAGGCCGGGCCGCAGCACGAGCAGATAAAACGCCACCACGGCGGCGTAGCCGGCGAACGCCCACAGGGGAAGCCGCCAGCCCGCGTCCGTCCGATTCTCGCGTTCGTACGGCCGGCCCGCATTGACCGTCATGAATCCGACCAGCGCCATTCCCGGCCCCCAGCAGCCGAGAATGCCGTAGAAGACCACCTCGGGGTCGCCGCCGAGCCCGGCGGGCACCAGCAGCGCCAGGCCGATCAGGTAGGGGATCCACAGGCGGGTCACGGACGCCTTGCGGTCGCGCGGCGTGTCCAGCGGCACGCTCGCGGGCAGCGAGTCGAGGTACATCCGGCTGAACGGCCGGGTGACCAGATAGAGCAGCCCCATCCCAGCGGCGGTGACGAGGAACTGCACGGCGACGGGCACGTTGTAGAGCCGGGCGATGACGCCGGTGTCGCCCACCGTGAGCAGCGGCATGACCACCAGATAGCCCAGGAACGCCGTGATGCCGGTCATCGCCAGCCACATGAGCAGCAGGCGCGGATAGGAGGGCCCGCGCCGGCGGTAGAGCGCCCAGCAGACGAGGCCCGTGACGAGGCTGCCGATCGGGCCGCCCGCGGCCACGAGGGCCTCGTGCGCCCGTTCCGGCGAGGGCACGTGCAACTCGACGAACTGGCCGATGGCAGGATGGAATCCCAGCGCGCGGGCGGCCAGCGCGTGCGACCCCTCGTGCAGGAACACCTCGACGAGTTGTGCCGTCGCGTACGACAGGGCAAGCGGTCCCCAGGCCGCGCGGACGGAGGGAGTGGGGGGAGCGGCGGCGTCCTGCCGGGCCGCCGGGATGTCAGGGGGGCTCGTCATCCTGTCATGGAACCAGAACCCGCAGACCCGGTCCAAGCGCTTTCGGGCAATTGGAATTTCAATCCAGTTGGAGTGGAACTCGTTCTAGCAGGAGACGACGGCTCACCCTATCGTGCATATCCGTCTTACCCGAGGGCGTGGCCGGTGTATCGCCGGATTTCATCGGGCGACGGAAGGAAATTCTAGAAACCCGCCAGCAGCCGATCGGCCGCGATCTCGATCCGGTGCTGGATCTGCTCGTAGGTGCGCCGCCCGCGCAGCATCTCCAGCAACTCCTGCACCCAGACCCCCGCCAGGGAGCCGGTGAGGGCGAGCTGGTCCTCCGGGGGAAGGCTCACCGTGCGGCCCTCGGTCGCGACCCGCAGCAGCAGGCTCGCCATCCGGTCGCCGAACGGCGCCTCCACCTCCGCCATGATCAGGGAGCGGATGAGCGCGTCGGCGAGCTCCGGCTCGCGCATCAGGCCCCGCGTGGCCCGCATCAGCACGTCGACCGCGCGGCCCGCGGGGTTGGCGGCCTGCGGCGGACGCCGTTCGATGCTGGACTCCAGCAGGTCGATCTCCTCGCCGACCACCGCCACGACCAGGTCCATCTTGGACGGGAAGTAGCGGTAGAGCGTTCCCAGGGCGACGCCCGCGCGCTCGGCGACCGTGCGCATCTGCATCGCCTCGACGCCTCCACGGGAGGCGAGGGCGGCCGCCGCCTGGACGATGCGCCGGCGCCGTTGGTGCTGGCTCCGGGTGCGGACCCCGGGAGCGGCCGGAGCCGGATGGCCGCCGGCAGAGGAGGGGCCCTCGGGAAGTGGTGGTGGAGCGTCGGCGAGTGCATGCGAAGTGCGCATAGGAACACGTTATCTGATTTCCGCCCCTTCCGGATGGTTACCCGCCGGTCACAAAAGGCGCTGGCGGCTTTATGACTTTCTTGTTTCGGCCGTGCGTCGCTACCGGTTCGTGAGCCCTACCCTGGACACAGGTTAGAATCCGTTCTAGTTTGCGGTTCTGGGCGGATTCCCGCCCCGCAGGCAGGTCCGTGGAACACGCGGGAGGTCCGGTGGACTTCGACCTCGACGAGACCCATGCCGAGGTGCGCGCGCTGGCCGCGTCGGTGCTGGACCGGGAGGCGGACCAGGCCAGGATCGAGGCGCACGAGCGCGGCGGCCGGCCGTACGACGCGGGGGCGTGGAAGGCGCTGGCACAGGCGGGCCTGCTCGGGGTGTGCCTGCCGCCAGAGGCGGGTGGCGCCGGGCTCGGCCCGCTCGCGATGGCGGTGATCCTGCGCGAGGCGGGGGCCCGCGTCGCGCCGGTTCCCGCGCTGCCCGGCCTCATCGCCGCGCTGACCGTCGCCGCGCACGGCACGGACGCCCAGCGCCGGGCGCTCGCGCCGTTCGCCGAGGGAGACGAGGTGCTCACCGTCGCCTTCCGCGAGGCCGGGGCGGGCACGGGCGACCCGCCCGCCGCGATCGCCGAGAACGGCAGGATCACCGGGCGGCCCGGTGTCGTCCCGTACGCCGCCGAGGCGTCGGCCGTCCTCGTGCCCGCGCGGTCGGCGGACGGGACCGCGCTGTTCTTGGTGCGGCCCGCGGACGCGCGGCTGCTGCCGGCCTCGACGGCGGCCGGGGAGCCCGCGGCCGCGGTCGTCCTGGAGGACGCGCCGGGCGAGATGGTGGGGGAGCCGGACGGCGCGGCCGTCGCCGCGCTGCGGCTGAACACCCTGGCCGCGGTCACCGCGGCCGCCTCCGGAGTCCTCGCGGGCGCGCTCGCGCTGACCAAGGGACACATCGCCGCGCGCCGGCAGTTCGACCGGGTGCTCGCCGAGTTCCAGGCCGTGACCATGCAGATCGCCGACGTCTACATCGCCGCACGCGCGCTCGACGTCGCCATGTGGACGGGAGTGTGGCGGCTGGGCGAGGGGCTGCCCGCGGAGCGGGACCTGGCCGTCGCCGCCCACACCGCGGCCGGGGACGCCGTACGCGCGCTCTACACCTGTCAGCACCTGCACGGCGGCATCGGTCTCGACGTGACCTATCCGCTGCACCGCTACTTCGGCCTGGGCAAGCACCTCGCCCACCTGCTGGGCGGTGAGCGGGCCCAGCTCGACCTGATCGGAGCGCTGATCTGATGTTCATCGAGCTGACGGCGGACCAGCGGCGGCTCCGCGACGACCTGCGCGACTACTTCGCGTCGTGCCTGACCCCCGAGCAGCGCGCCGAGATCGCCCGCGACCCGTTCGGCGAGGCGTACCTGGCGCACTGCCGCAGGCTGGGCCGCGACGGCAAGCTCGGCCTCGGCTGGCCGAAGGAGTACGGCGGGGGCGGATACGGCCCGGTGGAGCAGCAGATCTTCGCCAACGAGGTCGCCCGGGCCGAGGTGCCCTACCCGCTGATCACGCTGCAGACGGTCGGCCCGACGCTGATGCGCTACGGCACGGACGCGCAGAAGGAGTTCTTCCTGCCGCGCATCCTCGCCGGGGAGTGCCACTTCGCGATCGGCTACACCGAGCCCGAGGCGGGCACCGACCTCGCCTCGCTGCGGACGACGGCGGTGCGCGACGGCGACCACTACGTGGTCAACGGCCAGAAGGTGTTCACCTCGGGCGCGCACCACGCCGACCACATCTGGCTGGCGGCCCGCACCGATCCGGCGGCGAAGAAACACCGCGGGATCACCATGATGATCGTCGACTGCACCGACCCCGGGTTCTCCTGGACGCCGATCGTCACGATGGACGGCCGCCATCACACCAACGCGACGTACTACTCGGACGTGCGCGTCCCGCTCGACATGGTCGTCGGCGAGGTGGACAAGGGCTGGGACCTGATCGTCAGCCAGCTCAACCACGAACGCGTCACGCTCGGGCCCGCCGGCGCCATCGGGCACACCCTCGACCGGTTCGCCCGCTGGGCGAAGACCGGCCGGGGACGCGACGGCGCGCCGCTGTGGGATCACCCCGACGTACGGCGGGCCGTCGCCGGGGTGTACGCGTGCTTCCGCACGAACGAACTGCTCAACTGGCAGGTCGCGGCGTCGATGGACCTCGGCTGGCTGGGCGCCCCCGACGCGTCGGCCACCAAGATCTACGCCTCGGAACGGGTGCAGGAGGTCGGCCGGATCGTCGGCGACACGCTGGCCCGCTTCGGCGACCCGTACGACGAGGAGACGCGCGACCTGATCGAGCGGGTGGACCGGGGCGTCAAGGGCGGCCTCGTGCTCACCTTCGGCGGCGGCGTCAACGAGGTGCAGCGGGAGCTGATCGCCATGCTCGGGCTCGGGCTGCCCAGACCACCCCGCTGAGCACGCGCCCGGCAGCGGTTTTCGGGGGGTGCGCGCGTTCCGGGTGTCCCGGGTGTTGCGGGCGTTCCGGGATCAGGGCGTGAAGACCGTCGGCACGTTGAAGAAGACGATCAGCGCGATGATCAGGCAGATCAGGATGCCGACGGCCTCCCACAGCCAGTCGTAGTGCCGGTCGCCCTTGCCCCGGCGGCTCTTGCGGGTGCCCGTGCCTGTGCCCTTGCTCTTGCTCGTGCTCTTGCGCGTCGCGTTGCCGGTGCTCTTGCTCTTGTTCGCGCCGCTGCCGCCGGACGTCCGGCCGGCGTGCTTGCGGGCGGGACGGCGCGGGGCGGCGGGCCGGGGCACGGAGAGCGCGGCGACGGCCGGGTGGATCAGGACGTCGTTCTCCGTCGAAGACGCCTCGACGGCCCGCGCACCGTACGTCTCCACCGGCTTCACCGGCTCCGCCGTCTCCACCTGCGGCTCCTCGGCCGGTCGCGCGGCCTCCCACGGCGCGGGAGCGAACGCGTCCACAGGGGAGGCGGCAGGGGAGGGAGCGGGGAAGAGCGCCTCGGCGGGCGGCGTCAGCGGAGGTTCGTCGGCCGGCTCCTCGACCCGGGGGAAGCCGGACGACTCCTGGGTCCCAGGGAAGCCTGGCGCCGCCTCGGTCGTCGGGAACGTGCCGGTGGACTCGCCCTGTCGCGACGTGTCCGCGGGATCGGCCGTACGGAACGCGTCGAAGGGCACGGCGAAACGCAGCGTGTCGAACAACGCGTCCAGCGGCTCCGCCGGGCGGGACGGGCCGGCGGCCCCCGAGGCGTCCGAAGGCACCGCGGGACGCGGTGCGGTGCCGAAGGCGTCGAGGGGCTCCGCGTGACGAGGCGTGCCGGACGTCTGCGGCGTGGCTCCGAAGGCGTCGAACGGCTCGGTGGGCCGCGCGGTGCCGAAGGCGTCGAACGGTTCCGCAGGGCGGTGTGCCGTGCCGAAGGGATCGAAAGGTTCCGTGGGCGGCGCGCTGCCGAAGGCGTCGAACGGTTCCACCGGATGGGGCGTGCCGGACGTCCCGAAGGCGTCGAAGGGGCGCGCGCCCGTGCCGAAGGCCTCGAACGGATCCGTACGGGGAGGGGTGGTGCCGAAGGCGTCGAACGGCTCGGGAGCAGGCGCGACGTCCGGAGCGGGCGGCGGTGCGGCGGGTGCGATGGGCGTGATCTGCGTGCTCTGCGGGCTCTGCGCGGCTTCCGGAGGGGAGGCCTGGGGGGACGCCTGCGGCTCCACCGGCGCGGTCAGGGCCGCCGGGCGCTGGGCCGGCCGCTTGTCCGCGCGCTCGTCCGGCCGCTCTGTGGGCGCGGACCGTGCGGCGCGCTTCCTGCGCAGCCGGCCCTCGCCGAGCGAGTTGAGCAGCGCCCCGCGCAGCCGGGGCATGGGCTCGGTGGCCGCCTCGTGCTTCGCCTTGCGCCGGGAGCCCTGCGGCTGCCCGATGGCGTCGGCCTTGACCACGCACGTGTTGGTGACCTGGTCGGGGTCGCTGAGCGGCAGCGGCCAGGTCGGGGTGGTCGGCCACAGCTTCTTGGTGACCAGCCCGGAGGACTTCTCCGTCGTGGCGCTGCCCGGCTCGTTGTACGGCAGCGCCGCCAGCACCCGGTCGCGTACGGACGCGGCCGGGCGGCGCCAGGGCAGCCGGGCCAGCACGTCGCCGAGAGGGGAGACGCCGATGGCGTCGTAGACCTCCGCGACGCCCGGCGGCACGAACGGCGCCGACCTCGCGGCGGTCACCGCGGTCTCCAGCGTCTTGGCGAAGCGGCGCGTCGCGCCCGCGATCAGCTCCTCGGCGGTGTCGGCCGCGACGTCGAGGACCACCGACAGCTCGTGCGCCGTCAGGCCGCACACCTCAGCCAGCAGCAGGACCTCGCGCTGGTGCGGCCGGATGTCACGGAAGACCCGCTCGATCAAGGAGGTGGCGGGGTCGGCGACGGAGTCGACGGCCGGCATCGCGTAGCTGACGTCGCGGCGGTAGATCTCCCGCCGACCCAGCGCGTACAGCGCGGCGCGCGAGGGCGGCTCGGCGGTCGGTACGGTGGTGAAGACGGCCACCACGGCGTCGGCGGCGGACGCCGTCTCACCGAGCTGGTCGTGGCAGTACGCGAACAACCCCGCCGCGTGACGCTCGTAGAGCTCGGCGATGAGCTCGCTCCTGGAGCGCAGACCGGTGAGCGGTGCAGTCACGACCGGCTCCTCTGAGTTTCTTGGCTGGTCCGTTCTGAGGGACGCGGCGGAGGGACGGGAGAGGCGTGAGAGTAATCATGCCAACACATCACCGCGTCACGCATCATGAGATGCCCTATTGATAGATATCTAGGCCCGGATTTCGGGTGATCCCGCCGTAGGCTGACCGGCGGGTGTTGTGTCCGGATCGGGGCGCGTGGGATATCCGAGGGGTTCGGAGGGAAGAGCGAGGGGGCCTCCCGGTGTTGGGTTGATCGCACACTCTTTCGAAGGGCGAGATGGCGTGATCACGTTCGAAGACGTCACCAAGCGCTACCGGGATGGGACGGTGGCCGTGGACGAGCTCAGCCTGGAGGTGCCCACCGGTGCGATCACCGTGTTCGTGGGCCCGTCCGGCTGTGGCAAGACCACGTCGCTGCGGATGATCAATCGCATGATCGACGCCACCTCCGGCCGCATCACCCTGGATGGTCAGGACGTGCGCGAGATCGACCCGCCGACGCTCCGGCGCGGCATCGGGTACGTGATCCAGCAGGCCGGCCTGTTCCCGCACCGCAAGATCGTGGACAACGTCGCGACGGTGCCGTACCTGCTGGGCTGGAACAAGAAGAAGGCGCGCGCCCGCGCGATGGAGCTGCTCGACCTGGTCGGGCTCGATCCCGGCCTGGCCGGCCGCTATCCCTTCCAGCTCTCGGGCGGGCAGCAGCAGCGCGTCGGCGTGGCGCGGGCGCTCGCGGCCGATCCTCCGGTGCTGCTCATGGACGAGCCGTTCAGCGCCGTCGACCCGATCGTGCGGGCCAGTCTCCAGGACGAGCTGCTGCGGCTGCAGTCGGAGCTGCGCAAGACGATCGTGTTCGTCACCCACGACATCGACGAGGCGGTCAAGCTCGGCGACACGGTGGCCGTCATGCGCGTCGGCGGGCGGCTGGCCCAGATGGCCGGCCCGGCCACGCTGCTCACCGAGCCCGCCGACGACTTCGTCCGCGAGTTCCTCGGCCGCGACCGCGGCATCCGGCGGCTGTCGTTCATCTCGGCCAAGGAGGTGCGCCTCCGCCCGGCGCCGCCCGATCTGGTGACCGACGAGGACGGCAGGCCGCTCGGCTGGCGTACCGCGGAGGGGCTCGCCGCCCACGGAACTTTCAACCCGGAGACCGACTCGCTGCGCGCGGCGCTCGACGCGGCGCTGCTGTCCCCCAACGGCACCGCGATCGCCGTGGACGAGGAGGGCCGCATGCGCGGCGTGGCCGGCCGGGACGCGATCGACGAACTGCTCGCCGAGTACGCGCCGCCCGCCTCAGGCCCCGCACCCGGAGCTTCGAGCGGCGGCGCCTCCGAGGGGGCGCCCACGTGACCGACGAGCCCCTGGTCCGCTGGGACTGGATCGCGCGCAACTGGGACAACGGCGGCCCCACCGCGATCAGCGCCCTGCTGGAGAACCACGTCGTCATGGCCTTCCTGCCCGTGCTGTTCGGGCTGGTCGTGGCGCTGCCGCTGGGCCTGGCCTGCGTACGCTGGCGCTGGCTCTACCAGCCGACCGCCGCGCTGATGAACGTCACCTACTCGCTGCCGTCTCTCGTCCTGTTCTCGATCTTCCTGTCGATCACCGGGCTCACCCGGTCGACCGTCGTCATCCCGCTGACGTTCTTCGCGCTCGCGGTGCTGATCCCCGCCGTGGTGGACGGCCTGGCCTCGGTGCCCGACTCCGTACGGCAGTCGGCGGTGGCGATGGGGTTCCGGCCCGCGCGCCGGCTGCTGCGGGTCGAGCTGCCGGTCGCGGCGCCGGTGGTGCTGGCCGGGCTGCGGGTCGCGACCGTGTCCAGCATCAGCCTGGTCAGCGTGGGCGCGCTCATCGGCCAGGGCGGGCTGGGCAACCTGTTCATCGACGGCTGGCAGCGGCAGTTCTACACGCCGATCGTGGTCGGGATCGCGCTCATCGTCCTGCTCGCCGTGCTCGCCGACGGGCTGCTCGTGCTCGCCCAGCGGCTGCTGACTCCCTGGTCCCGGGCGAGGAGGACGGCGTGAACTGGCTGGCCGACTTCTTCGGCGACGCGGGGCACTGGTCGGGCCCGGACGGCATCCCGGTCCGGCTGCTCGAACACCTGGAGTTCTCGGCCGCGGCCTTCCTCATCGCGGCGCTGATCGCCGTGCCGCTCGGCATGCTCATCGGCCACACGGGCCGCGGCGCGCTGCTCGTCGTGGTCGCGGCGAACGCCGCCCGGGCGCTGCCGACGCTCGGCCTGCTCGTGCTCGTGGTGCTGCTGGCGGGCGTGGGGACCGTCCTGCCGGTGCTGATCCCGCTGGTCGTGCTGGCGGTGCCGCCCATCCTGGTGAACACCTACGAGGGCGTGCGGGGGGTGGACGCCGACCTGCGCGACGCGGCGTACGGCATGGGCCTGCGCGGGCGTCAGGTGCTGTTCCGCACGCTGACCCCGGTCGCGCTGCCGCTCATCCTGCTGGGCCTGCGCCTCGCCGCCATCCAGGTCGTCTCGACCGCCACCGTGGCGGCGTTCGTCGGGCTGGGTGGTCTCGGCCGGTTCATCATCGACGGCCTGGCGACCAAGACCTACGCGGACGTGGTCGGGGGAGCGGTCCTGGTGGCCGCGCTCGCCCTGGCCGTCCAGTTCGCCTTCGTCCTGCTCGACCGGGTGATCGTCTCGCCCGGTGTCCGCCAGGTCCGCTAATCTCGATTTTATCCCCCTATAATGAAGGGATTTTCTGTTATGAGGCGTATCTTCGGCGTCGCGGCGGTCGCTCTGACCGCGGCGCTCACGTTATCGGCCTGCGGGAGCTCCGACCCGCTCTCCACGACCGCGTCCGCCGCCCCGTCGGAGTCGGGCTCGGGCGACGCCGCCGCCACGAAGGTCGTCGTCGGCTCGTTCAACTTCCCCGAGAGCGTCCTGCTCGCCTCGATGTACGCCCAGGCCCTCCAGGCCAAGGGGGTCACGGTCGAGGAGAAGCCCAACATCGGCAGCCGCGAGGTCGTCTACGACCAGGTCAAGAGCGGCGGCCTGACCGTGCTGCCCGAGTACGCCGGGTCGCTGCTGGCCTTCGTCGACAAGTCGAGCACGGCCAGGACCAAGGACGAGATCCTCGCGGGCCTGAAGGCCAAGCTGCCCCCGGAGCTGGAAATCCTGGAGCCGGCGGCGGCCGAGGACAACAACTCGCTCACGGTCACCAAGGCCACGGCCGACAAATACCAGCTCACCACCATCGAAGACCTCGCCAAGGTGGCGAAGGACTTCGTGGTCGGCGGGCCGCCGGAGTTCAAGCAGCGCCAGGAGGAGAACTTCAAGAACGTCTACGGCCTGGAGTTCAAGCAGTGGAAGCCCACCGGCGACACCACCGCTGACGCGATCAAGAGCGGCACGGTCCAGGTGGGCAACGTGTTCACCACCGACCCCAAGATCGTGCTGAACGACCTCGTGCCGCTGCAGGACAACAAGAACGCCTTCGGCTCCGAGAACGTGACGCCCCTCGTCTACAAGGCCGGGGTCAACGACACCGTGACCTCCACGCTGAACGCGGTCTCCGCCAAGCTGGACACCGAGACGCTGGTCACCCTGATGAAGCGCATCGCCGTCGACAAGGACGACCCGCCCGTGGTGGCCAAGGACTGGCTCACCCAGAACGGCCTGGTCTGACGGCGGCCACGTAGCCGAACGCCTCCCGGCCGGAGCATGCTCATGCTCCCCGCCGGGAGGCGTTCGGCTGTCCGCACCCCGACGGCGCTCGGCCCGGCGCGGTCTCCGCTGGCCGGTGCCGGTGCCGGTGCCGGTGGTGTCGGCCGGCTTTGCCGAGCCAGGCCACCGTCGGCTGTGCCGAGCCAGGCCACCGTCGGCTGTGCCGAGCCAGGCCACTGTCGGCTGTGCCGAGCCAGGCCACTGTCGGCCGTGCCGAGCCAGGTCACCGTCCGGCAGTAACGACCTGTCACAGTGGGCGTCACGCCTGACCCGGCCGCCTGCCTTCGCCCCGGCTACCGGTTTCGTCCGCAGTGCTCCGGCCTTCAGGCCGGGGAGCGCGTCAATCGGGGTCGGAGATCTCCGTCACCTGCACGCCGTCCAGGTCGAGCCCTGCCCACCGGCCCGCGTCCAGTGTGAGGATGTCGGCCCCCTCCAGCCGGGCGAGCATCACCGTGTGCGCGTCCTCCCACGACGGCCTGCCGTCGCCGGTCAGCCGCGCGGCTGCCTGCCCGAGTTCGAGCGCGTCGTCGAAGTCGCCCAGCGGGCCGTACGCCCCGTGGTCGAGGCGGGCGATTCCGCGCACCGCCGGCAGGAACCCCGTCTTGTCGCTGCCGCCCATCTCCGCGGCCACGGCGGCGACGACCAGTGCGGGCACCGTCAGGCGCAGGCCCTGCTGGTCCAGCTCCAGCAGCAATGTGATCAGCGGCATGTCCCCGCGGGCGACCTCCGACACCACGGTGGTGTCCAGGACGAAGCCGCGCTCACTCATCGGCTGCCTGTGCCAGGTGCCGCTCCCGCTGCGCGAGCACGTGGGCGGTCATCCGGGCCACCTTGGCCGACGCGGCGGGGTCCGACCGCACCGCCTGGGCGGCGGCGCGCACCGCGGCGTCGGCCTCGCGGTCCGCCTCGGCCCGCCGCGCCAACGCGGCGTTGACCACCGCCGACACCGACCGGGCCCGCCCGGCGGCGACCTCCGCGTTGGCGTACTCGAGCAGGTGCTCCTCGATCGTCACACTGACAGCCCTCGTCGTCATGCGATAACCATACGATGACCCCGGGCCGGTCGCCCGCCATTCCCGCCACGGCGGGTTCCGCTGCCCCGGTCGGGCGCTGGTGGTCGGGCGCTGGTGGTCGGGCGCTGGTGGTCAGGCGGTGGTGGTCAGGCGATGGCGGTCAGAGCGGCGGAGCGGGCAGTGACGAGGGTGCGCAGGGCGTTCTCGGTGGCCTGGTCGGCAGGGGTGAGGACGAACAGGCGCTGGTCGGAGCTGTCGACCGCGTGGAACGTGTCATAGGCCAGAGTCATCAGGCCGACGTCGTGGCGCAGGATGCGTTTGGTGCCGCGGGAGCGTTCCTCGACGTGCTGGTCGGCCCACCAGGCGGCGAACTGCGGGCTCTCGGCACGCAGATCGGCCACGAGCCTGGCCAGCACCGGGTCGCCGGGGTGGCGGGTGCGGTTGGCGCGCAGATTGCCCACGGTCTCGCGGGCGAAACGTTCCCAGTCGAGCTGCCCCTCCCGCAGGTCCGGTTCGCAGAACAGGATGCGGGCGGTGTTGCCCAGCCGCCCGGCCCCGAACTCGTCACCGAACAGCGCCTTGGCGGCGTTGTTGCAGGCCAGGATGTCGAAGCGGAAGTCCATGACGTACGCGGGCAGCAACGGCATGCCGTCCAGCAGCGCGCGCAGCGACGGCGAGAGCGGGGCGGGAACGTACTCCGGCGGCGGTGCCTCGCCCCGCGCGACCAGGTAGAGATGCCTCCGCTCGGCAGGGCTGAGCCGCAGCGCGGTGGCGACGGCGTCCAGCACGGCGGATCCGGGCATGCCGACGCGGCCCTGCTCCAGCCGGATGTACCACTCCACGCTGACCGCGGCGAGCTCGGCCACCTCCTGGCGGCGCAGCCCCGGTGTGCGCCGTCGCCCACGGACGGGCAGCCCGGCCTCCTGAGGGGTCAGCCGTTCCCTGGCCGCCCGCAGGAACGCGCCCAGTTCGTCACGTCGCATGCCGACAAGCGTGGCAGAAGGGGCGTGTCCCCAGGGAGGTACGCCGGATACCAGGCTCCCGAGCGCCTGGTCACGCGCCGAGCCGGGGCGGAAGGGTGACGAGCACATCCCGACACGTTGAGGAGAGCAGTCATGAAGCGCACGTTCACCGCCCTGGCCGTCGCCGCCGTCACCGTGGCCACCACAGCGGCCACCACAGCGGCCACCACCGCGGCCGCCGGCACCCAGACCGCCTCGGCGGCCCCCACCGGGACGCCCGCCTTCGGCTACCACAAGGTGCGCGCCGGCGTCCCCGCCCACGTCGCCGGGTTCCATGTGGAAAGCCCGGACCTGGCCGCCGGCACGTTCCCGGCCAAGGCATTCTCCGACGGCTTCGGCTGCACCGGCAAAAACGTCGCTCCCCGGCTGAGATGGTCAGGCGCCCCGGCCGGGACCAAGAGCTTCGCGGTGACCATGTTCGACCGGGACGCTCCGACCGGCAGCGGCTTCTGGCATTGGGCGGTCCGCGGCATTCCGGCCTCCGCCACGTCGATCCCCAAGGGCGTCGCCGCCGGGGCCAACGACACCGGCGAGAGGGGCTACCTGGGCCCGTGCCCGCCCGCGGGCGACCGCCCGCACCGCTACGAGGTGACCGTCCTGGCGCTGGACGTGGCCGACGCGGAAGTCCCGCGGAACGCCACCCCCGCCCTGGCCTCCTTCGCCCTGTCCTCCCACGTCATCGGCTACGCCCGCATCACCGCGACCGCCAAGCGCTGAGAACGGCCTCGGCTTCGTTCACGGCGTCTCGGGGCGTCTCGCGGCGTCCGGGATCGCCGAGCGCCCAGCCCGCAGAGACACCCGGGCCCGCAGAGACACCCGGGTCCTCAGAGGTAGGGCCGCTGGTCGCGCTTGGCCTCCTCGTAGCGTTCGCGCGCGGCGCGCGCCTCGGGGAGCCCGGACACCTCGGCCACCGGCACGTCCCACCACGCCTCGGCGGCAGGTGCGGGGCCGGGGACCGTCTCGACGTAGACCACGGTCGTACGGGGGGAGGCGACCGCCTTGGCGAGCGCGGCCCGCAGGGTCTGTGGGTCGGTGGCCGTCAGCACGTCGGCGCCGAGGCTGGCCGCGTTGGCGGCGAGGTCCACCGGCAGCCGCTCCCCGTCGAGCAGGCCGCCGGGGCCGCGCCTGCGATAGGCGGTGCCGAGCCGGAGCGCGCCGACCGACTCGCTCAGCGCGCCGATCGAGGCGAAGCCCTGGTTGTCCACCAGGACGATGACGAGCTTGACGCCCTCCTGCACGGCGGTGGCGATCTCCTGGGCCATCATCAGGTAGGACCCGTCGCCGACGAGCACGAAAACCTCGCGCTCGGGGGCGGCGAGCTTCACCCCAAGGCCCCCGGCGATCTCGTAGCCCATGCAGGAGTAGCCGTATTCGACGTGATACTGCCCGGGGTCGGAGGCCCGCCAGAGCCGGTGCAGGTCGCCCGGCATCGACCCTGCGGCGTTGACCACCACCCCGCCCGCGGCGACCTCGTTCAGCACGCCGAGCACGACCGGCTGGGTCAGCTCGGTGCCGCTGCGGAACCGGTCGATCTCCGCCTGCCAGGCGGCGGCCAGCTCGGCCGCGCGGGCCGTCCAGCCGGGGTCGGCCCGCCAGTCCACGTCGCCGAAGGCCGCGTCGAGCGCCGTCAGAGCCTCCCGCGCGTCGGCGACGAGCATCTCGGCCGCGTGCTTGGCCGCGTCGAACGCCGCCACGTTGACGTTGAGGAACCGGGCCCGCCGGAACAGCGTCCGCGAGGCGGTGGTGAAGTCGCTGTAGCGGGTGCCGATCCCGATGACCAGGTCGGCCTCACGGGCCAGGGTGTCGGCCGCGCGGGTGCCGGTGTGCCCGATCGCGCCCACCGCGCACGGATGGTCGTACGGCAGCGCGCCCTTGCCGGCCTGGGTCTCGGCCACCGGCACGCCGTGGCGTTCGGCGAAGCGGGCCAGCTCGGCGCAGGCGTCGCTGTACCCGACCCCGCCCCCGGCGATGATCAGCGGGCGGCGCGAGCCGCGCAGCAGCGCGACGGCCCTGGCCAGGGCGGCGGGCTCGGGGACCGGCCGGGCCACGTGCCACACCCTGCGGGCGAACAGCTCCTCGGGCCAGTCGTACGCCTCGGCCTGCACGTCCTGCGGCAGCGCCAGCGTCACCGCGCCGGTCTCGGCGGGGTCGGTGAGCACCCGCATGGCTCCCATCAGGGCCGCCGGAAGCTGCTCGGGCCGGTTGATCCGGTCCCAGAAGCGGCTGACGGGCCTGAGGCAGTCGTTGACGCTGACGTCGTACGAGCGGGGGTCCTCCAGCTCCTGCAGCACGGGTGTGGCGGCCCGGGTGGCGAACAGGTCGCCGGGCAGCAGCAGCACCGGCAGCCGGTTGATCGTGGCCAGCGCGGCCCCGGTGAACATGTTGGTCGCGCCCGGCCCGATCGAGCCGGTGCAGGCGAGCGTGGACAGCCGGCCGGACTGCCGGGCATAACCGGCGGCCGTGTGCACCATCGCCTGCTCGTTGCGGGCCAGGTAATAGGGCAGCGGGTCGCGCGTGCCCGCGCCCTGCTCGGCAAGGGCCTGCCCGACGCCCGCGACGTTGCCGTGCCCGAAGATGCCGAAGCACCCGGCGATCAGCCGGTGCTCGACGCCGTCGCGCTCGGTCCATTGCCGCGCGAGGAACCGCACCAGCGCCTGCGCGACCGTGAGCCTCGTCGTGTCCGTCATGAGACACCTCCCAGCCGGGGATCGACGGGCTGACCGGCCCACGTGCCGCGGATCCACGCGTGCCTCGGGTCGTCGGAGAAGGCCATCGACCGCTTGTCCGCCGGGCCGGCCAGGACGTTCAGGTAGTAGAGGTCGTAGCCGGGTGCGGCCATCGACGGGCCGTGATAGCCGTGCGGCACGAGCACGACGTCGCCCGCCGACACCTCGGCCAGAGTCTCGTGGGTGCCGTAGACCCGCTGGTAGCCGGGGCCGCCCTCGAAGTAGTAGATCTCCTCGAGCACGGACTCGTGCTCCGACGCCGTGTCGTGCTTGTGGGGCGGATAGGACGACCAGTTGCCGCCCGGCGTGATCACCTCGACCGCCACGAGCTTGTCGCAGCCGAACGCCTCGGGGGAGCAGAAGTTGTTCACCTGCCGGGTCGCCTGCCCCGCGCCCCGGATCTCGACCGGCACGGCCTCGGCCGGGCCATACCTGACGGGCAGGCGGCGGGTGGCCCGGGCGGCCGGAAACGCGATCCTGCCCCTGCCGGTGACGGTGACCCGCGTGTCGATCGGCAGGTACGCGAAGTCGGTCGGCCCGGAGAACACCGAGGGGCGTCCGGTGAGCGACAGCCGCAGGCCGTCGGCGACGACCTCGCACGCGCCCGCCAGCGGCAGGACGAGCATCTCCTCCTCACCCGTCGACAGCTCCACCGGCCGGTCCGTCAGGTTCACGACCCGCAGCCCGGCGTACGTCCAGCCCGCGGCCTCGGGGGTGATCTCGACGTCCCAGGGGCCGGAGGCGGCCGTGCCGTACGGAACGTGGGTCATGTGGCCTCCAGCAGGGCGACCGCGGCGTCCACGGCCGCGGCGACGTCGTCGTCCGGTGGGCAGAGCAGCGCCCGCTCCGGGTGCCAGGCCCGGTCGTCCAGCAGGCGGCGGCGGTCCTCCTCACGCATGCCCGGCGTCCCCCCTTTCCTGCCCCTCCATCAGGGACGTTCCCCGGGTGCGGGGGCAGTCCCCGCGCGGAACCCCGCGTCATGACGGTCTCGACATTCGCGCAGCGCGTCGTGCACGAACTCGCCGAACGGGTCGGCGCCGGTGCGAGTGATCACGGCGCTGCGGCGGCCCAGGCGGGCGGCGGCCGCGGCCACGTTGGCCGGGCTGCCGCCCAGGTATTCGCCGAAGGACGTCACCTGCCGCAGGGAGACCCCGACCTGCAGGGGATAGAGGTCCGCCCCGACCCGCCCCATGGATGAGGAAAGGGTGATTCAGCGCTCGACGAGGGTGACCTCAAGGGAATAGTGCGAGGCGCGGTACACGTGCGAGCCGTGCTCGACCGCACGGCCCTGGTCGTCGTACGTCGTGCGGACCATCGTGAGCAGCGGGCAGCCGCGCCGCTCCTCCAGCAGCCGCGCCTCCGATGCGGTGGCGGCGCGGGCGCCGATGCGCTGGTGCGCCACCCGCATCCGGATGCCGGTCTGGCGCAGCAACTCGTAGAGCCCGCGCTCCTGCAGCGACTCGGCGGACAGCGGGGCCAGCCCGACCGGCAGCCAGTTGTGCAGCAGGGCGAGCGGCTCTCCCATGGCGAACCTGATCCGTTCCAGCCGCAGCACCTCGGCGCCCGGCTCGACGCCCAGCGCCGCGGCGGCCTCCTCCCCGGCAGGCACGGTTTCGAGGGACGACACCCGGGTCTCGGGCTTCTGCCCGGCCCTGCGCAGGTCGTCGTACAGGCTGGTCAGCTCGACCGAGCGCTTCACCTGGCCGTGCACGACCTGGGTACCGACGCCGCGCTTGCGGACGACCAGGCCCTTGTCGACGAGGAACTGGATCGCCTGGCGGATGGTGGGGCGGGACAGACCGAGCCGCTCGGCGAGCTGGATCTCGTTGTCCAGCCGGGAGCCGGGGGGCAGCGTGCCGGCCTTGATGGCCTCGGAGATCCGCTCGGCCACCTGGAAATAGAGGGGCACGGGACTCGACCGGTCGATGTCGATGTCCAATCGGGTGACGGTCACGATTCGACGGTAGCTGACATCAGAATGTCCGGACCAATGCCCTCGGGCCTGGTAAGGAGGGGGATTCGGCCTTTTCCGCAGGGCGTCGCCCGGACGCGGGCGCTCGCTGGCGCCGAAGGCCGGGACCCGTGCACAGCCGGGAGCTCGGTTGCGCGTCCCGGTCCCCGGTGGCACAGTCGCACGCCGGAGGGGAAGGAGCCGGGGCGTGGGACCTGCACAGGGACTGTTCACCGAGGCCATGGCGCAGGTGGCCGCGGGCGTGGCCGTCGTGACGGTCAAGGACGACCGCGACGACCTGGGCACGACGGTCGCGACCCTGATGTCGGTGTCGCTCGACCCGCCGCTCGTGCTGATCAGCCTCGATTCGGCCGGATATCTCGCCGAGGTGCTGCTGCGCAGGGACCGCTGGGCCGCGAGCGTCCTCGCGGACGGCCAGCAGACGATCGCCTCCAGGTTCGCCACGGCCGGACGGCCGGGCGCCCGGCTCCTGCTGGCCGGGGTCGCCCACCATCGCGGCCCGCACAGCGAGGCGCTCGTCGTGGAGCAAGGGGTGGCGGCGATCGAGGCCGAGACGGCCCGGGTCGTCCCGGCCGGCGATCACACGCTGTTCATCGGCGAGGTCCTCGGCGTCGACTACGTCGACGCGTCCAGGGCCCCGCTCGTACGGCTGCGCTCCCGCTACCGCGCGATCACCTGATCGTCCACCAGCCCGGCAGCACCAGCGGGCCGTACGCCGGGAGACCGAGCTGCCCGGCCATCCGCGCCAGCGGCCCCCACGCCTCCAGGCGCACCCGGGCGAGCGCGGCCGACCTGTCCTCGCTCGACTCCGGCGGGCGCAGCCGCTCCAGGGGGTGCATGCGGGGATAGGTCCGTACGGGTGCGTCGCCGGGCAGCCCGGCCCGGCGGCGGGCCAGGGCGAGGGCGTCCTCCAGGCCGCCGAGCTCGTCGGCGAGACCGGCCGTCCTGGCGTCGGCGCCGGTCCACACCCGGCCCCTGGCCAGCTCGTGCGCCCGCTCCTTGCTCAGGCCACGGCCCTGCGCCACCTTGCCCACGAAGTCGTCGTAGATGCGGTCGAGCCAGGCGTTCACCCGCTGCCACTGCTCGTCGGAGAACGCGGTGGACGGCGAGAACATCCCGGCGTTGGCGCCCTCGGTCACCGACTCGGTCACCACGCCGAGCTTGCCGAGCAGCTCCCCGACCACGGGCTTGCCGCCGAACACCCCGATCGAGCCGGTCAGCGTGCCCGGCTGGGCCACGATCACGTCGGCGGCCATCGACACGAAGTAGCCGCCGGAGGCCGCGAGGTCGCCCATCGACACGATGACCGGCTTGCCCGCCTGGCGCGCCAGCACGACCTCCCGCCAGATCGCGTCGGAGGCGACGTACGATCCGCCGGGGCTGTCCACGCGGAACACGATGGCCTTGACCTTCTCGTCCCGGCGGGCCGAGCGCAGGGCGGCGCAGATGGTGTCGGAGCCCATGGCGCCCCCGCCGCCCAGCGGCGAGCGTCCGCTGCGGCCGAGACGGATCATGCCGGTGCCGTGGACCAGGGCGACCGTGGCCGCCCCGGGGTGGGGGAGCCTGCCCGACAGCGCGCTCTTGGCGTACCGCGACACGTAGAGCAGGTGCGCGCCCTCGTCGACGGTCTCGGCGTAGACCTCGTCGCGATACTTCAGCTCGTCCACGAGCCCGGCCTCGACGGCCTCCGACCCGATGAACGGGCCCTGGTCGATCAGCTCGCGCACCCGCTTGGGGTCGAGGCCGCGTCCCTCGGCGATGCCCGCGACGATCTGCTCGGTGACCGACTCGGCGATGCGCCCCGTCGACTCGCGGTGGGCGTCGGTCATGTGGTTCTGGGTGAAGGTGTTGGCCGCGGTCTTGTACTCGTGCCGCTGGCCGAGCTGATACTCCACCCCGGCCTTGGCGAGCGCGTCGCGGAGGAACCGCTGCTCCAGCGCCACGCCGGTCAGACCCACGTCGCCGGAGGGCTGGAGGTAGACCCGCTCGAAGGCGCTGGCCAGGTAGTAGGGGACGGTGCCCGCGCCGAACTCGCCGAACGTCTCGGCGAACGCGACGGTGTGCTTGCCCGCGGCGCGCAGCTTCACCACGGCCGTACGCAGCTCCTGCACCATGCCGAGGCCGAGGGGGTTGCCGCCGATCTTGACGATCAGCGCGGTGACGCGGGGGTCCTTGCGGGCGCGGCGCAGGCCCGACAGCACCTCGGTGAGGCGCGCCTTGCGCATGGACAGCAGGGCGGTGACGGGGTCGGAGGGCGGGCCTTCCGACAACCCCTCGGTCAGGTCCAGTTCCAGCACGAGCGGCGCGGTACGGCGCTGCCGCAGCTTGCCGACCGTTTCTACGATCGTCCTCGTCGCGTCCATAAATGCCACCATAAGCGAAGGTTTCGCCGGGGTGGCCGGATGATCAGGGCCCCCGCGCGAGACGCGCGAGGGCCCATGACGGTGCGAGGCGCTTACTTCGGTTACTTCAATCCGTTGGACATCGCGGTGATCAGCTCACCGTTGGAGGTGTCGCCGCTGAACTCCCAGAAGAACGCTCCGCCGAGACCCTGGTTCTTGGCGTAGGTCATCTTGCCGCCGATCGTGGCGGGGGTGTCGTAGCTCCACCAGTTCGAGCCGCACTTGGCGTAGGCGGTGCCGGCGACCGTGCCGGTGGCCGGGCAGGTGTTCTTGAGGACCTTGTAGTCCTCGATGCCCGCCTCGTACGTGCCGGGCGCGGCGCCGGTGGCGCTGCCGCCGGGCGCGGCCTGGGTGACGCCGGTCCAGCCGCGGCCGTAGAAACCGATGCCCAGCAGGAGCTTGCTCGCCGGCACGCCCTTGCTCTTGAGCTTCTGGATGGCCGCGTCGGAGTAGAACCCTGCGGTGGGGATGCCGGAGTAGGACGTGAGCGGCGAGTGGGGCGCCGTCGGGCCCTGTGGGGCGAAGGCGCCGAAGTAGTCGTAGGTCATCACGTTGTACCAGTCGACGTACTGCGCCGCGCCGCCGTAGTCGGCCGCGTCGATCTTGCCGCCGTTCGTGCCGTCCGCGGTGATCGCGGCGGTGACGAGGTAGCTGGAGCCGAACTTGGCCCGCAGGGCCGCCATCAGGTTCTTGAACGCCGCCGCACCGCTGGAGTCACAGCTCAGGCCGCAGGCGTTCGGGTACTCCCAGTCGATGTCGATGCCGTCGAACACGTCGGCCCAGCGCGGGTCCTTCAGCAGGTTGTAGCAGGAGTTCGCGAACGCGGTGGGGTTGGCCGCCGCCTGCCCGAAGCCGCCCGACCAGCTCCACCCGCCGAAGGAGTAGAGGACCTTGATGTTCGGATACATCGCCTTGAGCTTGCGCAACTGGTTGAACGCGCCGCGCAGCGCGTTGGGGTTGTCCCAGGTGTCGGCCTTGCCGTCCACGCTGTTGGCCGCGGTGTAGGCCATGTCGTAGTCGGCGTAGGAGTCGCCGATCGCGCACTGGCCGTTGGTCACGTTGCCGAAGGCGTAGTTGATGTGGGTGAGCTTGGCGGCCGAGCCGCTGCTCACGATGTTCTTCACGAAGTACTGCCGGGCGTAGACGCCCCAGTCGGCGAAGTAGCCCAGCACCTTCCTGCCGCCGGGCGGCGGGGGCGTGGGGCTCGCCGAGGGGGACGCCGAGGGAGACGCGGACGGCGAGGCCGAGGGAGACGCCGAGGGCGAGGCGGACGGGCTGGCGCTCGGGCTCTTGCTCGGGCTGGCCGAGGGGGAGCTGGTGGGCCCGCCGGTGCAGGGCGCGCCGTTCAGCGTGCAGTTCATCGGGGTCGAGCCGCCGGGCGCTCCGATGAAGCCGAAGGTCGCCGTCGCGCCCGCCGCGAGGCCGCCGCTCCAGGAGGGGTTCTTGAACGTGTAGTGGTTGCCGCTCTTGGTCATGGTGGTGTCCCAGGCCGAGCTGATCGACGCGCCCGAGGGCATGTCGATCTCGACGGTCCAGCTCGGCAGGGCGTCCGACCCGGCCTTCACGGTGAACTTGCCCTGGAAGCCGGTGCCCCAGTCGGAGTCGACGGAGTACGTGGCGGTGGCGGGGGTGGCGGCGGTCGCGGTCCCGAGCGCGAGCGGCGCGAGTAACGCCGCGCCCGCGATCAGGGAGCCGAGGAGGATCTTTCGCACCGGAGCTCCTGCTCTTGGGGGGTAAAGGACAGGAAAGTTTCCTATTAGTTAGGAGAGTAAGCGCAGACAGGGAGGGGGTCAACGCCCTCGTTCGCCGCTAAGGGTCGTTTAAGCCTCCGCTAAGGTCGGAGCGCCGTCTTGGGGGAAATCCGGCCCGCCCTGGCCGGGCTAGGCGGTGGTCTCCTGCCTGCAAGAAGCGCCGGTGACCATGTTGCTGCCGGCGGCGGTGATGACGGAGTCGAGCCGGTCCCGGGCGTGCATGAGATCGGTGATGCGCCGGTCGACATGCTCGCGCTCCGCCGCCAGCCGCTTGAGCAGGGCGGGAGTGGCGCGGCCGTCGATGACGCACGGCATGAGCTCGACGATTGTCTTGCTGGACAGCCCGGCTGCATACAACTGCTGGATCAGCCGGACCCGGTCGACCGCGCTCTCGGGATAGTGGCGCTGGCCGCTGGGGCTGCGCTCGGCGCTGAGCAGATTCTGCTCCTCGTAGTAACGCAGGGCCCGGACGCTGACGCCGGTCCGGGCTGCGAGCTCTCCGACGCGCATCTCGTCTCCTGGTGACATCCATCACGTGACTTGCCTCTGACGTCAACGTCAGCTTTTAGCGTAACCGGCGGGCGCCTCCGCGGGGGACCTTCTCCTGGCCGGCCTCCCGGCGCACAAGGGCGTGAGCGAGAGGGGCGCCTCGAACGCGTCCTCCACGAGAAGACAGCCCGACCTCACCCATCCGCACGACACCTGAAAGAAGCACACGCATGACCACGTACAAGACGACCGGCCTCACCGGCCCCGCGTCCACCCCGACCGTATCGGTGAAACCGGTCGTGCTGCCCGCGCCGCGGCGCGGCGAGGACCTGCACGTACGCGTCTCCGCACCGGTCGTCGGCACTGAGCTGCCGATCGTGCTGTTCGCACATGGATTCGGCTCGAACCTGGACGGCTACGCCCCTCTGGTCGACCACTGGGCCTCCCACGGCTTCGTGGTGATCCAGGCCACTCACCTCGACTCCAGGCGCCTCGACATCGCCGCGGACGATCCCCGCAAGCCCGACGTGTGGCGCTACCGCGTGCAGGACATGAAGCAGATCCTCGACGAACTCGACACCCTGGAGGCATCCGTGCCCGGCCTAGCCGGCCGGGTGGACCGCAGTCGAATCGTCGCGGCCGGACACTCCTTCGGCGGCCAGACCGCGGGTATCCTCGTGGGTCTGCGCGTTACGGACCCCAGGACCGGAACCGCGCAGGACATGTCCGACTCCCGGGTCATGGCCAGCATCCAGCTGGCCACAGCCGGCAAGGGCGGCGACGAACTGACCCCCTTCGCCCACGAGAGCGCTCCCTGGCTGCGCGACCAGGACTTCTCCCATATCACCGCGCCCGGACTCGTCGTCGCCGGCGACAAGGACGAGCTTCCGCTCTCCACCCGGGGACCGTCCTGGACGACCGACCCCTACACCCTCAGCCGGGGCGGCAAGAGCCTGCTGACGGTCTACGGCGGCCGGCACTCCCTCGGCGGCATCTCCGGCTACGAGGCGGCGGAGACCACCGACGAAGATCCCGGCCGAGTCGCCCTCGTCCAGCAGGTCACCCTCGCCTACCTGCGCCACGTCACGGGCATCGACCACGCCGACTGGGAAAGGGCGCAGGCCGCCCTCGCCGGTGACTCCCACCCGCTGGGACGACTGGAATCGAAGTAACCACCCGCGCCGAACCCGGCTTCCACACCCACCTGCGGAGCGGAAGCCGGGCTCGGTGCCGAGGGGCGGGCAGGCAAAGCCGTGAGAACGGCTGCCCGAGCGAGATCAGGCCAGTCGAGCCGGCCGGGCGACAGGACAGTCTCCACACGGGGGCGGCGCGGCGGACGCCGGCTCTCGTACCATGATTCGGTGCACGGCTTCGTCCGCTCCGTGTGGTCCGAGCCCCGTCCCCCCGATCCACCCGTACGCGTGTGGCGGGACTGGGCGCTCGTCGGGGTGCTCGTGCCGCTCGCGGTGCTCGAAGGGGTGCTGCGGCCGGACCTTCCCTGGCGGCTGTTCGCGGTGGCCGTGACCGCCGGACTGGCGCCCACCCTGCTGTGGCGGCGCACCCGGCCGCTGGCGATGCTCGCGATCTGCTTCGTCGTCACCGGGGTGATCCCGATCATCGCGACCGGCACGACGCTCGATACGTACACGCTGGGATACATGCTGCTCCTGCCGTACGCGGTGGTCCGGTGGGGGTCGGGCAGGGAGATCGTGGCCGGCCTGGGGATCATGCTCACCGCCGCCGGACTGTCCGTGCTCGCCGACCACGCCGCGTTGCCCGACGCGGTCGGGCCGTTCGCCGTCATGCTCGCGACCACCAGCCTGGGCGGCGCGTTCCGCTATCGGGCCGGGGCGAGGATGCGCGAGCTCGACCAGGTCAAGCTGCTGATGCGCGAGCAGCTCGCCCGCGACCTGCACGACACGGTCGCGCACCACGTCTCCGCGATGGCCATCCGCGCACAGGCCGGGCTCGCCACGGCGGCGTCACGGCCGGACGCCGCGGCCGAGGCCCTCCGCGTGATCGAGGCCGAGGCGGCCCGGGCCCTCGACGAGATGCGCGCCATCGTCCGCGTCCTGCGCCGCGACCGTCCGGCGGAGCTGACCCCCGGCCCGCGCATCGCCGAGATCGAACGGCTCGCCGGCCGGGGCGGCTCCCACCATCCGGCGGTCGAGGTGGAGATAACGGGAGACCTCGACGGTCTGTCGCCGTCGGTCGAGTCCGCGGTCTACCGCATCGCCCAGGAGGCGGTGACCAACGCCGTACGGCACGCGCGCCGCGCCACCCGGGTCGAGGTGCGCGTCGCGGCGGACGAGACGGCGGTGCGCCTGTGCGTGCGCGACGACGGCGACGGGGGCGCCACGCGCCCGGCCGCGCCGCCGGGATACGGGCTCATCGGCATGAGCGAGCGCGCGAACCTGCTCGGCGGCACGTGCGTGGCCGGCCCGGACCGCGATCGGGGGTGGGCGGTGACCGCGGTGCTTCCCCGGGCCGGGGCCACATGAGCGAGCGAGCCGATGGGCACGGCGTCCGCGTGCTGATCGCCGACGACCAGGAGATCGTCCGCACCGGGCTCTCGATGATCCTCGACGCCCAGCCGGGCATCGAGGTCGTCGGCACCGCAGCCGATGGTCGCCGGGCCGTCGAGCTGGCCCGGCGCCTGCGACCCGACGTGTGCCTGTTCGACATCCGCATGCCCGGCACCGACGGCATCGAGGCGACCCGGTCGCTCGCCGGTCCTGACGTCGCCGATCCGCTCGCCGTCGTCGTGATCACCACGTTCGACCTCGACGAGTACGTCTACGCGGCGCTGCGGGCGGGGGCCCGGGGGTTCCTGCTGAAGAACGCCGGTGCCGACATGCTCGCGCAGGCCGTGCACGCCGCCGCCGGAGGCGACGCGCTCATCGCCCCGAGCGTCACCGCGCGGCTGCTCGGGGCGTTCGCCCGCACCGGTCCCGCCGCGTCGCCCGCGCAGCCTGTCGAGGCGCTCACCTATCGGGAGGAGGAGATCCTCGCCGCCGTGGCGCGTGGCCGGACCAACGGCGAGATCTCCGCCGAGCTGCACATCTCGCTCAGCACGGTCAAGACGCACGTCGCCAGCCTGATGGCGAAGCTGGGCGCCCGCAACCGGGTGGAGATCGCCATCTGGGCGTACGAGACCGGCCGCGCCGGAAGCTGACCGGACCCCGGCGGGGAGTCGCGGCGTTCAGCGGGGGATCGCCCACCGGGGTGTCCAGGTCCCGGCCGCGTCCTGCCCGGCCGTGGCGGCGGCGAGGTGGGCGCGGAGGGTCGCCAGCGCGGGGTGGGGGTTGTCGCGGCGCCACAGGAGCGCGTGCGGATAGACGGGAGTGGGGTCGGTCACCGGGATGCGGCGCAGGCCGTGCCCGGCGGGCCAGACGAGGCGGGTCTGCGCGCCCATGAACGTGGCCAGGGACGGGGTGTCGGCGATGGTGTCGAGGAGCGCGTCGGAGCCGAAGTTGGGACCGGTCGCCTCGATGGTGAGGCCGAACTCGGCGTAGAGGTCGTCGTAGTAGGCGGCCCACTCGGTGCCGGGGACGATGCCGGGCATCCAGATCCGGTGCCCGGCGAGCTGGGCGAGCGTCACCGACCGGGCGCCCGCCAGCGCGTGGGCGGGGCCGGTGACGAGCTGGAGCGCCTCGTCGGTCACCCGTACGGCCTCGATGTCATCGGGCAGCGGCCGGCCGGGCTCGGCGACGGCGCGGAAGGACGCGTCGATCGCGCCGGACCGGATGGCGGCGACGGCCCTGTCGATGTCGAACAGCATCACCACGTCGAGCTCGATCTCGGGGTGCGCCCGGTGGAAGCCGCGCATGAGGCTCGACGCCGCGCCGCGCGAGTTGAGCACGTCGACGCGCAGCGCACGGCTGCCGGCGCGCACCGAGGCGACGGCCCGCTCGGCGGCGCGCAGCAGCTCGCGGGCGTGGGGCAGGAACGCCTGCCCGTCGATGGTGAGCTCGGCGCCGCGCGGCCTGCGGAGGAAGAGCCGCACGCCGAGGTCGCGCTCCAGCGCCGCGATGCGCTTGGAGACGGCCTGCTGGGTCACCGCCAGATCGGCGGCGGCCTCCTGGAACTGCCCCGCGTCGGCGACGGCGACGAAGGTCCGGACGGCGTCGAGGTCCATCCGGACACCTTAGGTCGTGGCCGGCACACCATGGTCCTGCTGCGTCCTGCTGCGTCCTGCTGCGTCCTGCTGCGTCCTGCTGCGTCCTGCTGCGTCCTGCTGCGTCCTGCTTGTGCCCTGCTGTGCGGGGCCCGGGCGGCGCCTCTTCGCTCCGTCGCCCTCGCGACGGGCGGCGTTCGTCCGGTGCTTCCTGGGCGTACAACCGGTGGTTGTCATGGAAGGGCCTAGCGGTTGTTTGATCCCTGGTCATCGGGCTCGCTTTGATGCTGCCGATCGCGAATCGGTTGTGCGGCATCGGTCGTACGGCATCGGTCGTACGGGATCGGGTTGTGCGGGCGAGTGACGAGGGGACGTCGGACATTGCGGAACGGACACCGGCCGGGGCACCGGCTGGGCGGCGGTTCGGGTGGCTCTGGGCGGCGTACGGCACCAGCGCGCTCGGCACGTGGCTCGCCTTCGGCGCGTTCCCGCTGATCGCGGTCCAGGTGCTGCACTCCGGGCCGGCGGAGGTCGCGGCGCTGTCCGCCGTGGGGGCCGCGGTGGGTGCGGCCGTGGCGGTGCCGCTCGGCCCGTGGGTGGAGTTCCGCCGCAAGCGGCCGGTGCTGATCGGGACGGACCTGGTGCGGTGCGCGGCGCTGCTGACGATCCCCGCCGCGTACGCGCTGGGCGTGCTGTCCTTCGTCCAGCTCCTGCTGGTCTCGGTCGTCGTCGCGGCGGCCGACATCACCTTCCGCGCCGCCTCCGGGGCGTACCTGAAGACGCTGGTGCCGGCCGGGCACCTGCTCGTCGCCAACGCACGGTTCGAGTCCACGGCCTGGACGAGCGCGATCATCGGACCGCCGCTGGGCGGCGCCGCGATCGGGCTCCTCGGCCCGGTGGCGACGGTGGTGGCCGACGCGGTCAGCTACCTGCTCTCGGCTCTGGGCATCCGTGCGACGGACGGCGGGGAGCGGCGCCCCGAGCGCAGGCAGGCCGCTCGCATGCGCATCGGGGACCTGCTCGACGGCTGGCGCTACATCCTGGCCGACGCGACGCTGCGTCCGCTGTTCTTCAACGCCGCCGTGTTCAACGGCCTGGTGATGGCCGCCGATGCGCTGCTGGCCGTCCTGATGCTCGGCCGGCTCGGGTTCGCGCCGTGGCAGTACGGCCTCGCGTTCGCCGCGCCCTCGATCGGCGGGCTGCTCGGCTCGCGGCTGGCCCGGCCGCTCGTCACCCGGTTCGGGCAGCACCGGGTGCTGGTCGCGAGCGGGGCGCTGCGCGCGCTCTGGCTCGTGGGCCTGGCCTTCGTGGGGCCGGGCACCGGAGGGATGCTGCTGGTGATGGGCGTCGAGCTCGGGCTCGTCTTCTGCTGCGGGGTCTTCAATCCCGTCTGCGCCACCTATCGCCTCGAACGCACCGCGCCCGGCCGGATCGCCCGCATGCTGTCCGCCTGGACGGTGACCACCAAGGCGTCGATCGCGCTGCTGACGGCCGTCTGGGGTGTGCTGGGCGGCCTGCTCGGCCCGCGTACGGCCATCGGCCTGGCGGGTGTGCTCCTGCTGGCGACCCCGCTGCTGCTTCCCCGCCGCGCCGCGACGACTCCCGAGCACGCTGCCGAACTGCCTGCCGAACTTCCCGCCGAGCACCCTGCCGACTCCACAGCCGACTCCACAGCCGACTCCACGGCCGAACCCCCTCCCGAGCCCGAGCCCCACGCCGAGCCCGAGCGCGAGCGCGAGCCCGAGCCGGGGCCCGCGCCGAGCCGCGCCTGACGGCGGGGACACGGGCCGCCTACCTCACCCTCCGGTACGGGAGCCGGGAGCCTCTGCGTACGGCCCACTCCGCGACGGCGAGGTTGATCACCCAGCCGGCGCCCATGAGCAGCGCCCGGGGGAGCGGGCCGGGCTCGCCGGCCAGCGCCACCCAGGGACCGACGGTCAGCAACTGGGTGCCCGCGCCCATGCCGATCGCGTAGCCCCGCGTCATCCAGGCCCGGTGCCGGGTGACGTCCCGCCGCCGGATCGCCGCGAAGCCGAGGACGAGAGACACGATCATGAGGGTGCCGAACACCAGCCGCAGGCCGACGAGCAGGGCGCTGTCGTTCTGCAACGGGGGATAGAACAGCGTCATCCACAGCCCCGAGACCGCGCTGACGAGCCCGGACGGCACCACGAGCCGCCCGGCGGTGCGGTGCCAGGCGGGCCTGCGGCGGCGCAGTCCATGGGCGAACTGGAGCGCCCCCAGGATGCTGAAGAGCGTGACGGAGACGATGTGCGCGACGACGGGCGCGGGCGTCGCGAAATAGCGGACGCTGTCGTGGGTGATCGGCCCGCCCCCGGCCAGTTGCCCCAGCCGGGTGGAGCCGGCGATCACCGGGACGGCGCTGAGCGCGATCAGCGCGGCGGGCACGAGCCGTCCCGCCCTGCGGTTCCGGCCCGGCAAGCTGCCGAGCGCGGGGCGTTCCATGGATTCGGTCATGGGGCGATCGTCGTTCGCGCGGGGGCGGCGTTTCATCGGCGGAACGGCCGGACTCGCGCCACCCGATCGGCTGCCGATCGGGCGTACTTTCGGCCGATACGCCCCGCATGCGGCGCTTCTTACGCTGGCCCTCCCACCGCCGAGGTGACGAGGAGAATGCGATGAAGGCGTACGTCATCCGCTCGTACGGTCCGCCCGACGTCCTGGAGCTCACCGACGTAGACACGCCCGCGCCCGGCCCCGGTGAGGTGCTGGTGCGGGTGCGCGCCACCTCCGTCCAGCCGTACGACTGGCACCACATGAGAGGCGAGCCGTACGTCGCGCGCCTGATGGGCGGCACGGTCGGCCCGCGCAGGCCGCGCATCGGCATCCTGGGCGCCGACGTGGCGGGAGAGGTCGAGGCGGTCGGCGCCGGCGTCACCGCGTTCCGTCCGGGCGACGGGGTGTTCGCGCTGCTCACGCAGGGCGGCTTCGCCGAGTATGTGTGCGTGCCGGAGGGCGCGCTGGCCCGCAAGCCGGGGAACCTGTCGTTCGAGCAGGCGGCCGCGGTGCCGATGGCGGCCGTCACCGCGCTGATAGCGCTCGACCTGGGACGCGTCCAGGCGGGGCACGAGGTCCTCGTCAACGGCGCCTCGGGCGGCGTGGGCACCTTCGCGGTGCAGCTCGCGAAGGCGTTCGGCGCCGAGGTCACCGCGGTGTGCAGCGGGCGCAACGCGGACCTGGTGCGGTCGATCGGCGCGGGTGAGGTCGTCGACTACACGAAGGAGGACTTCACCCGGCGCGGACGGCGTCACGACCTGCTGATCGACATCGCGGGCACCCGCGCGCTGCCGGCCTGCGCGCGGGTGCTGAAGCCCCGGGGGACGCACGTCGTCGTCGGCGGGCCTGCCGGGCGGTGGCTGCAGCCGGTCCGTCACATCATGGGGACGCTCGCGGCGTCGCCGTTCGTGTCCCAGCGTGTGGTCACCGCCCAGGTGGCGTACGGCGAGAAGGCCCGGGGCGACCTGATGCGGCTGACCGACCTCGTCGAGGACGGCGACGTCACCCCCGTCATCGGCCGCACCTACGCGTTCGGCGAGCTCCCCACGGCCGTCGCGTACGTGGAGCGGGGCCACGCCGCCGGAAAGGTCGTCGTCACGATCTGACCGGCCTTGCGGGGCTCTCCACGGCCGCGGTCGGACGACGCCGAGCGGCGGCAGTTCTACCTGGGGCAGCGCTCCTGGTTCCTGCTCGTCGGCGAACGCGGCTGGGACTTCGAACGCGCGGAGAGATGGCTCGCCGCCGCGGCCAAGGAGGCGCTGCTGAAAGAGCCGTAAGCCGCCGGCGGGGCTCAGGACCCGGCGACCGCGCCCCCGGGCTCGGAGTCCGCCTCCTCCGCGCCGGCCTTCCCGGTGTCCGCCTTCCCGGTCGTCTCCGCGCGCGCGTCCATCTCCGGGCTCACGGCCGTCGGGCTCTCCACCGGGCGCAGCCACACCACGCCGAGCGGCGGCACGCGCAGCCGGGTCGAGCAGGGCAGCCCGTGCCACGGCGTCTCGACCGACTCGACCGAGCCCATGTTGCCGACGCCGCTCCCGGCGTACTCGTACGCGTCGGTGTTGAGGATCTCCTCCCACCGCCCGGGAGTGGGCAGGCCGAGGTGGTAGTCCTCGTGCGGGGCGCCGGAGAAGTTGGCGACGCAGGCCAGCACCGAGCCGTCCGCGCCGTAGCGCAGGAACGACAGCACGTTGCCCGAGGCGTCGTCGGCGTCGATCCAGCGGAAGCCCTCGTGGGTGTGGTCGCGCGTGTACAGCGCGGGCGACTCCCGGTAGAGGTGGTTGAGATCCTTCACCAGGCGGCGTACGCCCTGGTGGTAGTCGAAGTCGAGCACCCACCAGTCGAGGCCGTTGGCCTCCGACCACTCGGCGCCCTGGCCGAACTCGCCGCCCATGAACAGCAGCTGCTTGCCGGGGTGGGCCCACATGAAGCCGAACAACGCGCGGAGGTTGGCGAAGCGCTGCCACTCGTCGCCCGGCATCTTGCCCAGCAGCGACCCCTTGAGGTGGACGACCTCGTCGTGCGACAGCGGCAGCACGAAGTTCTCCGAGAAGGCGTACATGAGGGAGAACGTCATCTGGTGGTGGTGATACTGTCGATAGATCGGCTCGCGGGACATGTAGCTGAGCGAGTCGTGCATCCAGCCCATGTTCCACTTGAAGCCGAAGCCGAGCCCGCCGAGGTGGACGGGCCGCGACACGCCGGGCCAGGCGGTCGACTCCTCCGCGATCGTCATGATTCCCGGCTCCTCGCGGTAGACGACGGAGTTCATCTCCTTGAGGAACTCGATCGCGTCGAGGTTCTCCCTGCCGCCGTACACGTTGGGCGTCCACTCGCCCTCGCGCCGCGAGTAGTCGAGGTAGAGCATCGAGGCCACGGCGTCCACCCGCAGGCCGTCGACGTGGAACTCCTTGAGCCAGTAGAGCGCGTTGGCCACGAGGAAGTTGCGCACCTCGTTGCGGCCGAAGTCGAAGACGTACGTGCCCCAGTCGGGGTGGGTGCCGCGGGCGGGGTCGGCGTGCTCGTAGAGCGGGGTGCCGTCGAAGCGGGCCAGCGCCCATTCGTCCATCGGGAAGTGCGCGGGCACCCAGTCGACGATCACGCCGATGCCGGCCCGGTGCAGCTCGTCGACGAGGTGGCGGAAGTCGTCGGGGGAGCCGAACCGCGAGGTCGGGGCGTAGTAGGAGGTCACCTGGTATCCCCACGAGCCGCCGAACGGGTGCTCGGCGACCGGCAGGAACTCCACGTGGGTGAATTCCATGTCCTTGACATACTCGACCAGCTCGCGGGCGAGGTCGCGGTAGGACAGGCCGGGGCGCCAGGAGCCCAGGTGCACCTCGTAGATGCTCATCGGCTCGGTGAGGGCGTCGTGCGACGGCCGGGCGGTCATCCACTCCTCGTCGCGCCACTCGTACGCGGAGCTCTCGACGATGCTGGCCGTCGCCGGGGGCACCTCGGTGCGGCGGGCCATCGGGTCGGCCTTCTCCCGCCAGATGCCGTCGAGGCCGAGAATCTGGAACTTGTAGCGCGTGCCCTCGCCGATCTCGGGGAGGAACAGCTCCCACACGCCCGACCGGCCGAGCGAGCGCATGGGGTGGGCGGCGCCGTTCCAGTGGTTGAAGTCGCCGATCACCCGCACGCCCTGCGCGTTCGGCGCCCAGACCGAGAAGGCCGTCCCGTCGACGTCCTCGTGACGCATCACGCGCGCCCCGAGCACCTCCCACAGCCGCTCGTGCCGTCCCTCGCTGATCAGGTGCAGGTCGAGCTCGCCCAGCGTCGGCCAGTGCCGGTAGGGGTCGTCCGTCTCGTACGGCGGAGCGTCGGGATAGGTGATGCGCAGGCGATAGCCGGGGACCTTGTCGACGCCGGGCAGCGTCACCTCGAACACCCCGAACGCGCGATGGCTCATCGTGTGCGCCGATCCGTCGGCCAGCACCTCGACCTTCTCCGCGAAGGGGCGCAGGGCCCTGATCGTGACGCCGTCGGGCCCGGGATGGGCCCCCAAGATCGAGTGGGGGTCGTGATGCGCGCCCCCGGCCAGCCGGTCCAAGTCCATGTCGCCCAACCTGCCCTAGATATATCCCTCCGAACACCCCGATCTTGTCAGCGAAAGGCCGCGAGCGGGATGGGCAGCCACGAGGGGCGGTTGCGCGCCTCGTAGACGACCTCGTAGACCGCCTTGCTCAGTTCGAGCGCGCGCAGCAGCACCGCGTCGTCGCCTCGGATGTGCCCGCCGCCTTCGGAGTAGCCGGCCAGGAAGGCGGCCCGGTTGCGCTCGGACCACTCCCGGGCCCGGCACTCCAGCGCCTCGGCGTTGGGATGCCCGGCCAGCAGATGCCGCGCCGCGTATTCGAAGGAGCGCAGCATGCCCGCCACGTCGCGCAGCGGCGAGTCGAGCGCCCGCCGCTCGGCCAGCGGCTGGCCCGGCTCGCCCTCGAAGTCGAGCACCACCCAGTCGGTCATCGTGCGCATGACCTGGCCGAGGTGGTAGTCGCCGTGCACGCGCTGCACCGGGATCTCGTGACCGAGGTCGGCCAGCCGGTCGAACGCCTCGGCGGCCACGGCGGCGTGCTCGCCGAGAGGCGGCACTTCGGCGACCGCCTTGTCGAGGCGGCGGCGGAACCGCTCGGTCATCCGCTTGATCTCGGGAGGCTCGATCGTCCCGGTGGGGAAGGCCCGCGCGAGCTCCCGGTGCACCCGCGCGGTGGCCAGCCCGAGCCGCCGCGCCTCGGCGGCGAAGTCGCCTCCCGCGTCCTCCGCCGGCATGCCCTCGGGGCTGGCGTAGAAGTCGCGCACGCTGGTCAGCGCCATCGACCAGCCCTCGTTTGCGTTCTGCAGATACTCCTGCATGATCGCCAGGGTGGTGGGCTCGCCCTGGAGCTCGGTCTCGATCCAGCCGTACGGCTTGGCCACGTGGGCCGAGCCCGCGTCCGCGAGCGCCGTGATGATCTCCAGCTCGGGGTTGACTCCCGGGTTGAGCTGGCGGAACAGCTTGAATATGTATTTGTCGCCGTACACCAGCGAGGTGTTCGACTGCTCGGCGGTCAGCACGAGGCTGCGCTGCGAGGTGTCGATCTCCACCCCGTGCGCGGGGTGGAAACCGAGGCCGTCGAACCGGCGGTCGCCGGCCATCCCCTCCAGCAGGTGCGCCGTCAGGACGGAGTCGTGCAGCGCGTCGTACATCTCGACCTCGCGGCCGTCGCCCCGGCGGCAGGTGCCGATCCGGACGTGACCGAGCCGGTCGGGCAGGTGCTCGCGCAGCCCGACCGGGATCTGGTAGCGCGTGTGGCGCTCCCCCTGCCGCACGCACACGATCAGATGGACCAGCGCCGGGTCGCCGGAGGCGATCTCGATCTCGGAGTCGATGGACAGGTCGTCGATGGCGCGCCCCTTGCCGGCGAACCACCGTTGTCCGGTGATCCAGCCGGCCAGGAGTCCCTGAAGTGAAGTCGTCACTCCTCCTTCGTGCCGGCCGTCCTGTTCGTGACGGGCAGTGTGAACCAATAGAACCCATGCCCGGGGAGCGTCAAAAGATACGGAAGCTCGCCGATCGGGGGAAACGGAACTCCGCCCATGCACTCGACCGGCGTGGACCCCTCGAACCTGCGCAGGTCGAGCTCGACCGGCTGGGGGAAGCGCGACAGGTTGTTGACGCACAGCACCCGGTCGTCGCCCAGCTCGCGCACGAACGCGAGCACGCTCGGGTTGGACGAGTTCAGCTCGGTGAACTCACCGAGGCCGAACACCGGGTGACGCTTGCGGATCTCGATCATCCGCTTGGTGAAGTGGAGCAGTGAGCTGGCGCTCTTCTGCTGCGCCTCGACGTTGATCGCCTGATATCCGTAGATCGGGTCCATGATCACCGGCAGGTAGAGCCGGCCGGGGTCGCAGCTCGAAAAGCCCGCGTTGCGGTCGGGCGTCCACTGCATCGGCGTGCGGACGCCGTCCCGGTCGCCGAGCCAGATGTTGTCGCCCATGCCGATCTCGTCGCCGTAGTACATGACCGGCGAGCCGGGCAGGCTGAGCAGCAGCGCGGTGAACAGCTCGATCTGGTTGCGGTCGTTGTCCAGCAGCGTCGCCAGCCGGCGGCGGATGCCGACGTTGGCCCGCATGCGGGGGTCCTTGGCGTACTCGGAGTACATGTAGTCGCGCTCTTCGTCGGTGACCATCTCGAGCGTGAGCTCGTCGTGGTTGCGCAGGAAGATGCCCCACTGGCAGTTCTCAGGGATCTTGGGCGTCTGGGCCAGGATCTCCGAGATGGGGTAGCGCGACTCCCGCCGCACCGCCATGAAGATGCGCGGCATCAGCGGGAAGTGGAAGGCCATGTGGCACTCGTCGCCGCCGGTGACCGGGTCGCCGAAATACTCCACCACGTCGGCCGGCCACTGGTTGGCCTCGGCCAGCAGCACCCGGTCGGGGTAGAGCCGGTCGACCTCGGCCCGCACCCGCTTGAGGTACGCGTGGGTCGCCGGCAGGTTCTCGCAGTTGGTGTCCTCCTGCTCGAACAGGTAGGGGATCGCGTCGAGCCGGAACCCGTCGATGCCGAGGTCGAGCCAGAAGCGGATGACCTCCAGCATCGCGTCCTGCACGGCCGGGTTCTCGAAGTTGAGGTCCGGCTGGTGGTGGAAGAACCGGTGCCAGTAGTACTGCCCGCGGACCGGGTCGAAGGTCCAGTTGGACGCCTCGGTGTCGATGAAGATGATCCGGGCGTCCTTGTACTTCTCGTCCGTGTCGCTCCAGACGTAGAAGTCGCCGTACGGGCCCTCGGGGTCGGTGCGGGACGCCTGGAACCAGGGGTGCTGGTCGCTGGTGTGGTTCATGACCAGGTCGGCGATGACCCGGATGCCGCGCTTGTGCGCCTCGTCCACCAGCTTGATGAAGTCCCCCAGATCACCGAAATCCGGGAGGATCTTCATGTAGTCCGAGATGTCATACCCGCCGTCCTTGAGGGGGGACTCGTACAGCGGGAGCAGCCAAAGACAGTCGATGCCGAGCCACTGGAGATAGTCCAGCTTCTCGATGAGGCCACGGATGTCGCCGGTGCCGTCGCCGTTCGAGTCGGCGAAGCCCCGGATCAGCACCTCGTAGAAGACAGCCCGCTTGTACCAGTACTTGTCCCGCGGCTCCTCCTCGGTGAAGGTGTTGGGGACCGGCTGCGTGTGGCTGGGCTGGGTGTGACTGGGCTGAGGTGTCGTCGAGCTCACCTTTTGACTCCCCGGATGTGCCGAGCTGCGCTCACGGGCGGTGCGCTGACCCGTGGCGGAGCGTGAGAATGTGTGCGGGATGGACGTGCGGGTCGAGGCGCACGTAGTTCGCCTGCCCCCAGCGGTACGACTCGCCCGACAGTTGGTCGTCCACGACGAACTCGGCATGCCAGTCGAGACCGAGGGCCGGCATGTCGAGCCGGACCGTCGCCTCGTGTGTGTTGTGTGGATCCAGATTGACGACGGCCAGCACGACATCGCCTAGTCCGTGCCGTCGTGAGGCCGTGTCATAGGCGCCGGGCAGCCGCTTGGAGAAGCAGATCACGTCCGGCTGGTCGACGTTGTGAAACCGTAGGTTACGCAATTCCTGGAGCGCCGGGTGCGCTCTTCTCAACAAATTGAGCTGGGTAATGAGCGGGGCAAGGCTGCGGCCCTCACGCTCCGCTTCGGCCCAGTCACGCGGCCTGTACTGGTATTTCTCGCTGTCCAGGTACTCCTCGCTGCCGGGACGCACCGGGACGTTCTCGGCCAGCTCATACCCGGAGTACACACCCCACGTAGGAGCCATCAACGCGGCCAGAATCGCCCGGATCTTGAACGCCGGAACGCCTCCGTGCTGGAGATACTCGTGCAGGATGTCGGGCGTGTTGACGAACAGGTTCGGCCGCAGGTAGTGCGAGGTCTCGTGGGACAGCTCCCACAGATACTCCTCCAGCTCGGGCTTGGAGTTGCGCCAGGTGAAGTAGGTGTACGACTGGTGGAACCCGACCTTGGCGAGCGTGCGCAGCATGGCCGGGCGGGTGAACGCCTCGGCGAGGAACAGCACGTCGGGGTCGGTCGTGTTGATGTCGGAGATCAGCCGCTCCCAGAACCGGACCGGCTTGGTGTGCGGGTTGTCCACCCGGAAGATCCGCACGCCGTGGTCCATCCAGTGCCGGACCACCCGCTTGACCTCCGCGTAGATCCCCTCGGGGTCCTTGTCGAAGTTCAGCGGATAGATGTCCTGGTATTTCTTCGGCGGGTTCTCGGCGTACGCGATCGAGCCGTCGGCCCGGATGTTGAACCACTCCGGGTGCTCCTTGACCCAGGGATGGTCGGGGGAGCACTGGAGCGCGAGATCGAGGGCGACCTCCATGCCCAGCTCGCGGGCCTTGGCGACGAACGCGTCGAAGTCCTCGATCGTGCCCAGATCGGGGTGGATCGCGTCGTGCCCGCCCTCCTGGGAACCGATGGCCCAGGGCGACCCGGGGTCGTACTGGTCGGGGGTCAGGGTGTTGTTGCGGCCCTTGCGGAACTGCGTCCCGATCGGGTGGATCGGCGGCAGGTAGACCACGTCGAAGCCCATCTGGGCGATCGCGGGGAGCCGCCTGGCCGCCGTACGGAACGTGCCCGACTTGGGGGCGACGCCCTCCTGCCCCACCACGGCGCCCTCGGAGCGGGGGAAGAACTCATACCAGGAGCCGAACAGCGCCCGCCGCCGGTCCACCCGCACGCGGTTGCGGCCCGAACGGGTGAGCAGGTCGCGCAGCGGGTGCGCGGCGATCAGCGCGGCGGTCTCGGGCAGCTGGGTCACCGCGAAGCGCGCCCTGGGGTCCACCGCGTCGTCGCGCAGCCGGGCCGCGAGGGCCAGCAGCGCGGCCCGGTGCCCGCAGGTGCCGCCCGCCTCCGCCGCCGTGCAGTCCGCCGCCCGCACGCCCTTGGCCGCCCGCTCGAACAGCCGGGCGCCCTCCTCGCACATGAGGTCGGCGTCCAGGTCGCGCGGGATCTTGATGCCCGCGTCGTGCATCCACGTGGCGATCGGATCACTCCACGCCTCCACCCGGAACTGCCACAGGCCCTCGGCGGGGAGCGTGACCTCCACGCTCCACCGGTCGGTGCCGGGCGCGACCTCGCGCATGGGCAGCATCCGGCCCGGCGTGCCGCTCGGGTCGGTCAGCACCACGCCGGCGGCGACCGCGTCGTGCCCTTCGCGGAACACCGTCGCACTGATCTCGAAGGTCTCTCCCGCGGCCGCCTTGGCGGGCCACTGGCCGCAGTCGACGACGGGCTGGATGTCCAGGATGGGAATGCGTCCGATCATCGTCACTTCGTACTCGGGGGCGGCACACCGGGTGCCGCCGGGGTCAGCGGGGCAGGAACAGCTCTGGTCAGGCGGCAGCACGAGACACGGACCACTGGCCGCGGTCCTTTCTCATCATACAGGGGTTGCCCTAATAGTCCACTCTTACCCCTGCGGAACGAAAGACCGCTCGCGTGTTTGGGATGACTCCGCGGGGAGATCGATCATTGCGTGCCGGCCGCCGCAGTCCGGCACGCACATCACCAGGTCAAGGGTACTTTGGTGAGGTTTGAACCGGTCTGATGGTGGTGAAAGCGTTCGAGAACTGGCTTCGCAGTACGGCAAGGTTGATTCGGTCGCGCGTCGTGGCGCTGAGTAACTAGGGTCTGGCCCCGTGAGAGCTATCCGCAGGTTCACTGTCCGAACCGTCCTTCCCTCACAGCTCGCACCTTTGGGCGAGTTGGTCCAAAATCTCAGATGGTCGTGGCACCCCGAGACCACGGACCTGTTCGCCGAGGTGGATCCCGAGGTCTGGGAGCGCGTCGATCACGACCCCGTCGCGCTGCTCGGCGCGGTCGAGGCCGAAAGACTGCGCGAGCTCGCCCAGGACCGGCGCTTCCTGCGCCGCCTCGCCGACGCCGCCGACGACCTGCGCGAGTACATGACCGCCCCCCGGTGGTACCAGTCGCTGGAGGACGCGCCGAAGGCGATCGGCTACTTCTCGCCCGAGTACGGCATCTCCGCCGCCCTGCCGCAGTATTCGGGCGGCCTCGGCATCCTCGCCGGCGACCACCTGAAGGCCGCCAGCGACCTCGGTGTCCCGATCCTCGGCGTCGGCCTGCTCTACCGGCACGGCTACTTCACCCAGTCCCTTTCCGCCGAGGGCTGGCAGCTTGAGCACTACCCCTCCCTCGACCCCGGCGGCCTGCCGCTCACCCTGCTCAAGGAGGAGGACGGCGCCCCGGCGCGCATCAAGATCGGCCTCCCCGAGGGGCGCGTGCTGCACGCCCAGATCTGGGTGGCCCAGGTCGGCCGGGTGCCGCTGCTCCTGCTCGACTCCGACGTCGCCGAGAACGACGCGGTCGCCAGGGACGTGACCGACCGCCTGTACGGCGGGGGCGGCGACCACCGCCTGATGCAGGAGCTGCTGCTCGGCATCGGCGGCGTGCGGGCCATCCGGGCCTACTGCCGGATCACCGGCCACCCCGAGCCCGAGGTGTTCCACACCAACGAGGGCCACGCCGGCTTCCTCGGCCTTGAGCGCATCCGCGAGCTGACCGAGGCCCGGCTGTCGTTCGAGGAGGCCCTTGAGGCCGTACGCGCCGGGACCGTGTTCACCACCCACACCCCGGTCCCCGCGGGCATCGACCGGTTCCCGGCCGAGATGATCGCCCGGCAGTTCGGCGGGTCGAACGCCTGGCCGACGGTGTCGGTCGACCGCATCCTGGAGCTCGGCGCCGAGCCCGACGGCCCCGACGCCGACAAGTCGGTCTTCAACATGGCCGTCATGGGCATGCGGCTGGCCCAGCGGGTCAACGGCGTGTCCGAGCTGCACGGCCGCGTCAGCCGGGAGATGTTCCAGGGCCTGTGGCCGGGCTTCGACGTCGACGAGGTGCCGATCGGCTCGATCACCAACGGCGTCCACGCCCCGACCTGGGTCGGCCGGGAGATGATGGAGCTCGCCGGCGCGGAGCTGCCCTCGCTGATCGACAAGGCGCAGGGCTGGGAGGGCGCGCACAAGCTGTCCGAGGCCGATATCTGGGGCATCCGGGGCACGCTGCGGGCCCGCCTGGTCGTGGAGGCGCGGCGGCGGCTGCGCAAGTCGTGGCGCCAGCGCGGCGCCAGCGAGGCCGAGCTGGGCTGGGTGGACGAGGCGCTCGACCCGAACGTCCTGACGATCGGCTTCGCCCGGCGGGTGCCGTCGTACAAGCGGCTGACTCTCATGCTGAACCAGCCCGACCGGCTGCGCAGGCTGCTGCTCGATCCGGACAAGCCGGTGCAGATCGTCATCGCCGGCAAGGCGCATCCGGCCGACGAGGGCGGCAAGAAGCTCATCCAGCAGATCGTCCGCTTCGCCGACTCGGAGGACGTGCGGCACCGCATCGTCTTCCTGCCCGACTACGACATGGCGCTCGGGCAGCTCATGGTGACGGGCTCGGACGTGTGGATGAACAACCCGCTGCGCCCGCTGGAGGCGTGCGGCACGTCCGGCATGAAGGCGGCGCTCAACGGCGGCCTCAACCTGTCCATCCGCGACGGATGGTGGGACGAGTGGTACGACGGCAACAACGGCTGGGCGATTCCCAGCGCCGACGGAGTGGACGACCCCGAGCGCCGCGACGAGCTGGAGGCCACGGCGCTGTACGACCTCATCGAGCGCGAGGTGGCCGACCGCTTCTACGACCGGGCCGCCGACGGCCTGCCGCGGCGCTGGCTGGAGATGGTCAAGCACACGCTGAGCTCGCTCGGGCCGAAGGTGCTGGCCGGGCGCATGCTGCGCGACTACGTGACCGACCTGTACACCCCGGCGGCCGTCTCCGCCCGGTCGCTCGCGGCCGACGGCTACAGCAACGCCCGGCTGTTCGCGGCGTGGAAGCTGCGCGTGGCCAAGGCCTGGCCGGGTGTACGCGTCGAGCACGTCGAGGCGACCGGCGTCGGGGACACCCCCGAGCTGGGGGCCCGGCTGGAGCTGGGGGCCACGATCGCCCTCGGCGAGCTGTCGCCGGATGACGTCCAGGTCCAGGCCGCCTACGGCCGGGTGGGCGCGCACGACGAGCTGCTGTCACCGAGCTACGTCACGCTGAAGGTCGACTCGGTGGGCGACGACGGCCGGGCGCACTACACCGGCGTCGTGCCGCTCGACCGCACCGGCGCGTTCGGCTACACCGTGCGCGTGGTCCCGTTCCACCCGCTGATGGCGTCCGTGGCCGAGCTCGGCCTCATCGCCGTACCGGAGGAGCCGGTCGGCATGACCAACGGCACCCTGCGCTGATCGATCACCCCTCCCTCCTGCTTTCTTCGCAGGTGGGAGGGGTAAGACCAGCACCATGGCACAGGCCCTGCACATCGGGATGATCGCCCCGCCGTGGTATGACGTGCCGCCCCGCGCGTACGGCGGCATCGAGGCGGTGACCGCCACGCTGGTCCGTGGTCTGCGGGCGCGCGGGCACCGGGTCACCGTCATCGGGGCCGGCCGCGAGGTGGATCTGCGGACCTACGACGAGCCGCCCTCGGACCGGATCGGCGAGCCCTTCCCCGAGGTGGTGCACGCGGCCGAGGCGGCCCGCCTCCTGCGGGGCCTGGAGGTGGACGTCGTCCACGACCACTCGCTGGCCGGGCCGCTCACCGCCGGGGGGCGGCTCGTGCCGACGGTCGTCACCTGCCACAGCGACGTGAGCGGGGAGCTGGGCGACTACTACCGGAGCCTCGGCACGGACGTGTCCCTGGTGGCCATCTCCTCGGCCCAGCGCGCCCAGGCGCCCGGCCTCAACTGGGTGGGGCGGGTGCACAACGCGGTGGACGTCGCCGCGTGGCCGTTCCGGGAGCGCAAGGACGACTGGGTGTTGTGGCTGGGGCGGCTCAGCCCCGACAAGGGCGCGCACCTCGCGATCGAGGCGGCGCGGGCGGCGGGCCGCCGCATCCTGCTGGTCGGCAGGCGCACCGAGCCGGCGGAGCGGGCCTACTTCCGCGAACGGATCGAGCCGCTGCTCGGGCCCGGCGTCGAATACCTGGGGGAGGCGGACGAGCGGCTCAAGAGCGACCTGTTCTCCCGGGCCCGGTGCCTGGTGTTCCCGCTGCTCTGGGACGAGCCCTTCGGCATGGTCATGATCGAGGCGATGGCCTGCGGCACCCCGGTGGTGGCGCTGCGGCGGGGCGCGGCGCCCGAGATCGTGGTGGACGGCGTGACCGGCTACATCCGCGACACGCCCGAGGAGCTGCCCGCCGCGATCGAGGCGGTCTCCGCGCTGGACCCGCACGCGGTGCGCGACCGCGTCGTCCGGCACTTCGACGTGCCCGTGATGATCAGAGGATACGAGCGCGTCTACCACGAGGTCACCGCCGCGATGGCGGCCACGCCCTCGCGGCCCCTCCCGCTCGGCCGCTGATCTCCCCCTTATGGTGGGGGCCATGGGTGAATTCGTCAGGGTCGAGATCTCCGAGCACGTCGCCACGATCCGGCTCGACCGGCCGAAGATGAACGCGCTGAACCGGCAGGTCCAGGAGGAGATCGCGGAGGCCGCGCGCCTCGTGGACGCCGATCCGAGCACGCACGCGGTCATCGTCTACGGCGGCGAACGGGTCTTCGCGGCCGGCGCCGACATCAAGGAGATGGCGGTCATGTCCTACGCCGACATGGCCGTGCACTCGCGCGCTCTGCAGGACTGCTTCACCGCGGTCGCGCGGATCGGCAAGCCGGTCATCGCGGCGATCACCGGATATGCCCTGGGCGGCGGCTGCGAGCTCGCGCTGTGCGCCGACTTCCGGGTGGCCGGGCAGAGTGCGAAGCTCGGCCAGCCGGAGATCACCCTCGGGATCATCCCCGGCGCGGGCGGCACCCAGCGCCTGCCCCGGCTCGTCGGGCCCGCCCGGGCCAAGGACCTGATCTTCACCGGGCGGCACGTTGACGCCGCCGAGGCGCTCGCCATCGGCCTGGTCGACAGGGTGGTGCCCGACGGCGAGGTCTACACCGCGGCGCTCGAACTCGCCGCGACCTTCGCCCAGGGGCCGGTCGCCGCGGTGCGGGCGGCCAAGCTCGCGATCGACCACGGCCTCGAGACCGACCTCGACACCGGCCTGGAGATCGAACGCCTCCAGTTCTCCGGCCTGTTCGCGACCCAGGACGCCCGGGAGGGCATGACGGCCTTCGCCGAGAAGCGCCGCCCCAAATTCACCGGCCGCTGACGGGTCATGCCGTGTGGGCGAGGACGGCGCCGGCCAGCTCGGCGTGCACCTCGGGCGGCAGGGTGTGGCCCATTCCCTTGACCGTCATCAGCCGGGCGCCGGGGATCCGCTCGGCGATGACGGCCCCGTGGCCCGGTTTGGCGGGCTCGTGCGTGCCCTCGACGACCAGGGTGGGCGCCTCGATCCGGTGCAGGACGCCCACCGGCTCGAAGCCGGGCTTGGCCGCCGCCGCGAGCCGGTGGTTGGCCGCCGCGTCGAGGTCCCGCGCCCGGTCGTACACGCGCTCGGCCAGCCTGCGCGAGGCGTCCTCGTCGAACGGCAGGCCGGTGCCGTGCAGCACGCGGTCCTCCGCGATCATGCGCTCGATGCGCTCCCGCCGGTCGCGCGGCGGCGGCGCGGCGATCACCTCGCGGTAGAACGCGACGAACTCCGGCGTGGGCTCGGGCAGGCTGCCCTCGGGCTGCGGCTCGCCCATCAGCGCCCGCATGAGCACCGCGCCCTCACCACCGCCGAGCGGCGACGAGGCGATGACGGTGAGCGTCCGCACGCGCTCCGGCCGCTCCACCGCGATCAGCTGCCCGAGCAGCCCGCCCGCCGAGTGGCAGACCAGATGCGCGCTGTCCAATCCGTGCGCGTCCATCACCCGCAGCACGTCGTCCTTGATGTCATCCCATGTGTACGGATCCTTCGAGAAGTCGACGACGTCGGACATCCCGGTGTCGCGGTGGTCGTAGCGGATCACGCGCCGGCCGCCCGCGACGAGCCGGCCCACGAACGCGTCCGGCCACAGGATCCCCTGCGACATCGACCCCATCACCAGCACGATCGGCGCGTCGGCCGCGGCCCCGAACTCTTCACTCCAGATGTTTGGCATGGGCTAAAGCATGCTGCGCGGGGCCGCCGGCGCCTTCCGTAGAACTACTAGCCGCGCCAGCTCCGTACGCGAGGTGATGCCGAGCTTCGGATAGATCTTGTACAGGTGATATTCGACCGTGCGCGGGCTCAGGAACAGCCGGGCGGCGATCTCCTTGCTGGTCGCGCCGTCCGCCACCAGGGTGGCGATGCGCAGCTCCTGCGGGGTGAGCGCGTCGAGCGCCGTCCCCCGCACGTCCGGCACCGCCACGGGCGTCTCCGGCCCGTTCTCCTCCGGCCCGTTCTCTTCCGGCCGGACGCTCTCGCCCGCCGCGCGCAGCTCGCCGTACGCGCGCCGCGCCCACGGATCGGCTCCCGCCCGCCGGAACGTCTCCAGCGCCGCTCGCAGGTGCGCCCTGGCCTCTCCCGGCCGGTGCGTACGGCGCAGCCGCTCGCCCAGCAGCAGTCCCGTCCTGGCCGCCTCGAACGGGTTGGCGTGCAGGCGCGACGCCTCGCCGAGCGCCTCGACCGCCTGGTCGTCCGGCAGGACCAGGCCGCGGCACCGGGCGAGCAGCGCCCGCGACTCGGCCGTCCCCGCATGGGACGACCAGCGCTCGTACGCCTCCAGGGCCGCACGGGCGGCGTCGGCGTCGCCCGCGCCGACGGCGGCCTCGATCCGGTCGGGCGTGCTCCGCCAGACCACGGTGGGATGACCGGCTCCCGGGCCCGCGGCGGCGATCGCGGTGAACCGGTCGTGGGCGGCGGCGAACCGGCCGAGGCACAGGTCGAGCATGGCCAGGGCGTACGCCGCGAGCCCGGCGCGCAGGCCCACCCGGTGGGGGACGGCGATGGCGAGCGCCTCCCCGGCATGCCGGGCGCAGGCCTCCTCCTCGCCGCGCAGGGCCGCCACGGCCGCGAGGTTGGCCAGGTGGGCCGCCACGGTGTTCGCATATCCGGCCTCGCGCGCCAGCTCCAGGCCCTCCTCCGAGACGGCCCGGCTCTCGGCGAGGCGCCCGGCGAGCCGCTCCGCGGTGGCGACGAACTCCAGCACCACGGGAAGCTGGCCGGCCATCCCCGAGACCCTGGCCACGCGCCCGGCCCGCTCGGCCAGCTCGGCGGACAGGTCCACCTCGCCCAGATGGCTGGCCGCCGCCGTCGCCCACAGGAAATCGGCCGCCTCGCGCAGCTCACCCGTACGGCCGAGCGCCCGCCTGAGCAGGTCGTGCCCGCCGTCGCCCGCGAGCGTCGCGCCGATGCCGGCGACCACGTCGCGCAGGAACCCTTCGGGGAAGGCCGCCGCCCGCCGCCCGATCTCGATCATGGCCGCCGTGTCGCCGACGTACGACGCCGCCTCCGAGGCGTCGGCCAGCATGTCCAGGGTGTCGCCCGCCGCGAGGATCCGTACGGCCTCCGCGGCGTTGCCGGAGTTGAGCTCGAAGCGTCCGCGGAGCCGGGCGATCTCCATGGTCAGCGCGGTGTCCGCCCCGGCGAGCTCGCGCGCCTCGGCCAGCAGCGACTCGGCCTGGCCGGGACGGCCCCCGAGCCACGCGGCCTCGGCGGCGTCCGTGAGCCGCCGGGCGCGCACGAGCGGTGCGGGGGTGAGCTCGGCGGCCCTGGTCAGGGCGGTGGCGGCGGCGCCATAGCCGCCTCGGTCCCGGGCCCGCTCCGCGGCCCGCGCGAGGGCGGCGGCGACCGATTCGTCCTGACCGAGCGCGGCCCCGGCCAGATGCCAGGCCCGCCGGTCTCCCTCAGATATCTCGGACGCATCCGACACCTCGGCCAGTGCCGCGTGCGCCTCGCGGCGTGCGGCGGGGGAGGCCGCCTCGTACACCGCCGACCGGATCAGCGGATGGCGGAACCGCACGCGCGTCCCGGACACGCCCGCGAGCCCGGCCGACTCCAGCTCGGGCAGCGCCGCCTCGTCCGCGCCCAGCCGCTCGGCGGCCCGCAGCACCAGGCCGAGATCGCTCTCGACCGCCGCCAGTAGGGCGGTCAGCCGTGCCCCCGCGGACAACGCGGCCACCCGGTCGCCGAAGAGCCGGCTTCCACCGGGCAGGGGGTCGGGCAGCGGTTCCCGACCGGCCCGCTGGGCGTCCGTGAGCAGCCGCGCCGTCTCGCGCAGCGCCAGCGGGTTGCCCCCGGTCAGCGCCACGAGCTCGCGCCTGACCGGCGGCGCGAGCGTGAAGCCGGCGTCGAGCAGCTCGGCGGCCGCAGGTTCGGCCAGCCCGGCGATCTCCAGCGAGGGCAGGCCCGGCACCGGCGTGTCGCCGCGTACGGCCAGCGGCATCGCGATCGGTTCGGTGCGCAGCCGCCTGGCGGCGAACAGCAGGGCGTCGGCCGACGGCCGGTCCACCCACTGGAAGTCGTCCACGACGCAGATGAGCCCGTCCGGCGCGGCGGCCTCGGCCAGCAGCGACAGCACCCCGGCCGCCAGCAGGAACCGGTCGCCCGAACCGGCGGGGGCCAGCCCGAGCGCGCCGCGTACGGCCTCGGCCTGCGGTTCCGGCAGCGCGTCGAGCAGCCCGGTCACCGGCAGCAGCAACTGGTGGAGGGCGGCGAACGCCAGGTCGGCCTCCGCCTCGACCCCCGTGGTGCGCAGCACGCGCATGGGCGCGCCGCGGGAGGCCGCCAGGTCGAGCAGCGCCGTCTTGCCCGCACCGGCCTCGCCGCGCAGCACGAGCGCGCCGCCCTGACCCTTCCCGGCCCGGGCGATCAGGTCGTCTATCGCGGCCGTCTCCGCCGATCTGCCGTAAAGCACAACCGCCGACTGTATTGCGTGGTGAGAGGCGCGACCGACGCGAACCGGCCTTATCGCGGCTTCCCAGGGTCCTTTGAGCGACTTCAAATTTTGCGTCAAGAAACGCTCCAAAATGCCACTATCGTGGCGGTCCATGATGCGGTTGCGAGTGCTGGGCCTGTCACGGCTGCGCCGGGCGCTGCTGTCCCGGCTCGACTCTCGATACGTCACCAAACCCGATCACCGGCAGGACCTGAAGGACGCCATCTGGGAGGTCCAGATGCTCCGCCGCGAGGTCGTGGGGCTGCGTGAGGAGGTCGACCGGCTGCGGCGGATCTCCACGGCGCCGGTGAAACCGGCCGCCGCGCCCACCCCGGCCGCCGACCCCAAGGCGGCCGAGGCGCACCGGCTGGCCACCGAGATCGCTGCGGCGGTGGACACGCTGCTGCAGAACGAGATGCGCATCTGGCAGGCGATCGACGACCTGTCGGCGCGGGTGGGCGCTCCCGGGCGGGCGGGGTGACCGGTCGTGCGGGTGCGATGGACGCGTGACGCGGACGTGTGGCGGCTGGTCTTCCGGCTCGACCCGGAGGACGAGACGACGGGGGCCTGCACCGACGGTCACCCCGTCGAACTGCGGACCAACTCCTGCCACGTCCGGACAGGGGACGCCGGCGCGTCCCCCCATCCCGACCTGCTCGCGGTCGCGGCGTGGACCGTCGTCGCGCCGTGGACCAGGCGGCGGGTGACCTTCGACCGGCCGATCTCCGCCGGGCTCGCCGAGGCGTTCCGTACGGCGTGGGGCGTGGACGCCGGGCCGGTCGGGGCGGACGCCAGGCGCGGCACCCGCCTCGCCATCTCCTACAGCGGGGGCGCCGACTCGATGGCGGTGGCCGCGATGTTCCCCGACGCGCCGTTCGTGCACTTCCAGCGGGTCAGTCACCCCCGGGTGCCCAACCGGTGGACGCACTACCGCTCGGACGTGCTGGCCCAGCTCGCCCGGCAGACCGGCCGCGAACTCCACATCGCCCAGTCGGACCTGGAGTTCCTGCTGAGCCGTCCCCGGCCCGGCTTCCCCGAGCACCACGCCGTCACGGTGGGGGCGCTGCTCCTCGCCGACGACCTCGACCTCGGCGGCGTCGCGCTGGGCTACGAGATCGGGTCGCGCTGGCTCGGCAGCGACCGCTACGTCAACCGCTACACCCCGGACAACCCCATGTGGGCGCCGCAGGGGAAATGGGCCCCGCTGTACGCGGCCGCGGGGCTCCCGCTGGTGCTCCCGGTCGGGGGCGTGAGCGAGCCCGTGACCATGCGCATGGCGCTGGGCTCCGACCTCGCGCACCTGGTGCGCTGGTGCCTGCGGGGCGACGCCTCGGGACCATGCCGGAAGTGCGGCAAGTGCCTGCGCAAGGAGCTGATCCTCGCCGCCGTCGAGGGGCGGCCGATCACGACGACGCTCACCGCCCGGTCGGTCCCCGCACGCGCCTGGCAGCAGCCGCCGCCGTACTCTGGCCAGGAGACGATCGAGTACGGCTGCGCGCGGGTGCCGGGGATCGAGGACACACCGTTCGCGAAGGCGGCGGAGTACCTTAAGGCGACTGTCGAGTCCACCCGCTGGATGGACCGCTGTTACCCGCCCTCGATCGACGAGACGCCGGAGCCCTGGCGCGAACGAGTCGGCGCGTACATGCGGGAGCAGGTCGGGCTCATGACCGCGGACGAGCAGCGCCAGGTGGAGGCATGGGCGGCGATATGAAGATCTACCTGTCGGTGGACATGGAGGGGGTCACCGGGCTGACCGACCCCGAGGAGATGCACCTCGGGGGCCGCGGATACGAGCGCGGCTGCGAGCTGATGACCGGCGACGCCAACGCGGTGATCCAGGGCGCCTTCGACGCGGGCGCCGCGTCCGTGCTGGTGAACGACGCCCACGGGTCCACCAAGAACCTCAGGATCGACCTGCTGGACGAGCGCGCCACGCTGATCAGGGGTCCGGGCAAGCCGCACCGCATGGGTCAGGGCCTCGTCGCCGGCATGGACGCCGCCTGCTTCGCGGGTTATCACGCACGGGCCGGGGTGCCGCACGGGGTGCTCAACCACACGTGGATGGGCAAGGAGATCCAGAACGTCTACCTGAACGGCGAGGTCTGCGGCGAGACCCGGATCGTGGCCGGCTTCGCGGGCTCGCTGGGCGTGCCGGTCGCGCTCGTCACCGGTGACGAGGCGGTGTGCGAGGAGGCCAGGGAACTGCTCGGCGACGTCGAGACGGTCGCCGTGAAGAAGGGCATCGACAAGTTCTCCGCCGAGCTGCTGCCCCCGGCCGTCGCCTCGCGGCGCATTCGCGAGGCCGCGGCCCGTGCCCTGGGCAGGCTGTCCGATTTCCGGCCCTACGTGGTCGAGCCGCCGTACACGCTCGGTGTGGAGTGGAACTCCACCGCCATCGCCGCGGCCTGCTCGATCGTGCCCGGCGTACGGCTCGCCGGAACTCGGCACACCGAGTTCACCACCGACGACTACCACGAGATCATGGCGGTGTTCGGGCTCTTCTCCATGATCGGAGGCCAGGTCGCCTGCGGCAGCGGCCGGTACGGCTGACGCCCGCCCTGCTCGGAGCTGCCTCTAGGGTGGTCACCCGACTGCACGAGCGCGCCGTCAAGGAGGGCTGAATGCCGCTCGAATGGGTTCCCGCGTCCGACCGGCCGGACCTGCTCGCCGATCCCGTCGCCAAGGCCGTGGCCTCGCTCGACGTCACGGTGAAGGTCGCCGAGATCGATCCCGCGCTGTCCGACACCGCCGCGTTCTGCGAGCGGTACGGCGTGGCGATGGAGGACTCGGCCAACTGCGTCATCGTCGCCGCCAAGCGGGGCGGGCAGACGCGGTACGCCGCCGTCATGGTGCTCGCCACCGACCGGGCCGACGTCAACGGAATCGTCCGTCGCCACCTGGACGCGCGGAAGGCGTCCTTCGCTCCGCAGACGGAGGCCGTCGAACTGACCGCGATGGAGTATGGAGGGATCACTCCGATCGGCCTTCCCGAGGGCTGGCCGGTGCTCGTTGACGAAAACGTGACCCGGCGGCCTTTCGTGGTGATCGGCAGCGGTGTGCGCCGCTCCAAGCTGGCGCTTTCCGGCGAGGCGCTGGTCGCGGCGACGCGTGGGGAGGTTCTCGCGCTCACCATTTGACCGACTGCCGGGAAACCGTCGGCGTCTTTTCTCCGTTGTGCTGACTGGAGATGTGGCGCGATGGTTCACTCATGGGCGTTCTTTTAGTCGGTATGGTGCTTAGGCAATGAATCAGGACGACCGACTGGGCCCGTACCGGCTGCTGAGGCGGCTCGGTGAGGGCGGCATGGGCGTGGTGCACCTCGCCCTCGACCCGCAGGGCAGACAGGTGGCCGTCAAGGTCCTGCGCTCGGAGGTCGCGGGCGACGACGTCGCGCGCAGACGCCTGTCGCGCGAGGTCGAGACCATGCGGCGGGTGCGCGGGCCGAACATCGCGGAGGTCGTCGACGCCGACGTCACGGGACGCAGGCCGTACATCGTCACCCGCTACGTGCCGGGCCGGCCGCTCGACGAGATCGTCAAGAACGACGGCCCGCTGCCCCTGGACGCCCTGCTCAAGGTCGCCGTCGGGGTGGCCGAGGCGCTCGCCGCCGTGCACGCGGCCGGGGTCATCCACCGCGACCTCAAGCCCGGCAACGTGCTGATGCTGGACGGCCAGCCGGTGCTGATCGACTTCGGCATCGCCCAGGCGGTCGACGCCACCCGGCTCACCCAGACCGGCATGTTCATCGGCACGCCCGGCTATCTCGCCCCGGAGATCATCGAGGGGCACGAGGCCGGGCCGCAGGTGGACGTGCACGCCTGGGCCGGCACCGTGCTCTACGCCGCCACCGGCCAGCCGCCGTTCGGCAAGGGCACGCTGGAGATGATCTTCTTCAACATCACCTCCGGCCGGGCCAACGTCGAGGCCGCCCCCGGGCCGATCCAGCCGATGCTGCGTGCCGCATTCCACCGCGACCCGGCCCGGCGGCCGACCGCGGCCGAGCTCGTACGGCAGCTCTCGCGGCTCCTGCCCCAGTCGCCGGGCGGCAGGCCCCGCGTGCCCGACGAGATCACGACGGTGCCCAATGTGGACGACACCGGCGGTCAGCAGGTCCCCGGGCCAGGCCGCCCGGGAGGGCCGGTCAGAGGGTCGGTCACAGGGTCGGTCACAGGGCCGGTCACAGGGCCGCCGCCGGGCGGGTCGCCGGTGCCGCCGGTCGGCCCGCCGGTCGCGCCCGTGGCGACGCCGCCGGTCACGCCGTCCCAGCCGGGCGGCAAGGCCGAGGAGTTCGTCTCGCTGCTGCGCGAGACCCCGGCGGCGGGCCAGGGCGGCGACCCCTTCCCGACCGTCCGTGTGACCGGAGAGGACCTGCGCCGGGCGGGCCTCGGGCCGAACGGCCCGGCGACCAGTCCGGCGAGCGGCCCGAGTGGTCCGAACGGCCCGAGCGGTCCGAGCGCGCCGCACGGCCCGGCCGAGGGCGACATCCCCACCCGGATGGCTCCGCCCCGCCCCTCGCCGACCGGCCCGTCCGGTCCCTCTGGTCCGTCCGGGCCGCCCGCGTTCCCGGGCACGCCCGTGGCGGGCCCCGGGGTCGCGACCGGCGGGCCGTCCGCAGCGCCGCCTGTCCGGCCGGCGGACGAGTGGCCCACGCCGATGCTGCACCCTGAGGGCGACATCCCCACCCGGCGGGTGACCTCCGAGGAGGTGCGCCAGGCCGTCGCCGGCGACCCCACGGGAGCACGCGCGGCATCCCCCGGGCCCGCCCAGCACGGGACGGCCCAGCACGGGACGGCACAGCACGGGACGGCACAGCAGGGATCCGCACAGCACGGGTCCTACGAGCAGGGGGACGTGGCGGCGCGTGACCACGCGATCTTCGGGCACGCGCCCGAGATCTACGAGCGGACTCCGCAGGTCCACCAGCCGAACCCCACGCCGTTCATGCCGACGGTGCGGGTGCCGCCCCCGCCGCCCATGCCGTTCTCGCCCGGCGGGCTGTTCCAGCGCTCCAAGACGTACGGGATCGCGAGCGCGCTGCTGCTCGTCGTGATGACGTCGCTCGCGGTCGTGGCGCCGCTGCTGGTGTGCCTGGTGGCCGTGCCGGCCGTGGTGCTGCTGCGGGCCGCCGACCTGGCCCAGCCGCACCTCAACTCCCGCCGTCCCGCGGGCGCCGCGGCGGCCGACGTGCTGCGGGTGCTGAGCCGCCCGGCGGAGCTCGTGAAGTCGATCGGCATCACGATCGCGCTCGTGCCGTACGCGCTGATCCTGGGGCTGCCGGTGACGCTGCTGCTCACGATCCTGCTCGGCGACACGTCCGCGCTCCGGCTCGCGGCGCTGAGCTGGGGGGTCGCGACGGCGCTGTGGACGATCTGCGCGGGGCCCGGAGTGGTGGGCCCGGGCAGGCAGATGCGGCGGACCCTGGCCTCCCTGGTGCCGGGGGAGGGGGCGGCGAGGGGGCTCGCCTGGGGGATCGGCGCCCTCGCGGTGCTGACGGCGGCGGTCGCGCTCTCCAGCCTTCTGGGTAATCAGACAGCAGGGCACTTCTGGGGCCCAATCGACGTTGTGTCATTACTGGAACGACTGGAAGACCTGCGTAACCAGGCGGGGAACGGGTGACGGGGGACGACATGTCGGCTACTGAGGCTCCGGAGAGGATCGGGCCCTACCGGCTGCTGCGGCAGCTCGGCGAGGGCGGCATGGGGGTGGTCCATCTCGGCCTTGACGCGGAGGGGCGCGAGGTCGCGGTCAAGGTGCTGCACCCGCACGTCGCCACCGACCTCAAGGCGCGCGACCGGCTCACCCGCGAGGTCGAGACCATGCGGCGGGTGCGCAGCAAGCGGGTCGCCGAGGTCCTCGACGCCGACCTGACCGGCGCCGCTCCCTACATCGTGACGCGGTACGCCCCCGGGCGGACCTTAGAGCAGACGGTGCTGGAAGACGGGCCGCTCAGCGACGACGGCGTGATCCGGCTCGCGGTGGGCCTGTGCGAGGCCCTGGTCGCCATCCACGCGGCCGATGTCATCCACCGCGACCTCAAGCCGGCCAACGTGATGCTCGTGGACGGCGAGCCGCTCGTGATCGACTTCGGCATCGCCCACCTGGTGAACGCCACCCGGCTGACCCAGACGGGCATGTTCGTCGGCACGCCCGGCTATCTCGCCCCGGAGATCATCCGGGACACCGAGATCACCCAGGCCGCCGACGTGCACGCGCTGGCGGCCACGGTCTTCTTCGCGGCCACGGGGAAGGCGCCGTTCGGCTCGGGCACGTTCGAGTCGATCTGCTACAACATCCTCGAAGGCAAGGCGCAGGTGGACCTCGCGCCGGCCTGGATGCGGAACTGGCTCCGCCTCGCTATGACGCCCGAGGCGACGTCGCGCCCCACGGCCGCGTCGCTGCTCAGGCTCACCCGTCAGCTCGACCCCTCGGTCACCGTGCTCAGGGAGACGGCCCACGAGCCGCCGCGCGACGGCGGGACGCGGATCCTGGACGGCACGCGCGTGCTCGACGAAGTGGCGCGGAGGGACGGCGGCCCGGTGAACGGATCCGGCACACTGAACGGCGCCGGCGGGAGCCGCACCGGCATGTTGCCGGCCGACGACGACAGCTACTCCGACCTGCTGCCGCCGGTGAACTACGTGGAGCCGGAGCGGCCCCGCCGGGAGCCCAGGGAGTCGCGGGCGCCCAGGCAGCGCCGTCCCGAGTCCGCGCCGCCCCCGGCGCACCCGCAGGCCCTGCCGTACGGCCAGGCGCCGCCGCCCTACCAGTCCGCGCCCTACGAGCCGCCGGTCTACCAGCCGTACACCGACCAGCGGGTGGCGGGCTACCCGGAGCCCCGGGTCGCGCCGCCTCCTGCCACGCCGTACGAGCCCGAGGCGAGGCGGGCCCCCTACCGGGCCCCGCATCCCGTGCTCGCGGCACTGCTGCTGGCCACGATCGTGGCGCTGGCCTGCCTGCTGCCGGTCGTGGTGAGCCTGTTCGCCGTCGTGGCGGCGCTGTGCCTGCGGGTGGGGCAGTATCTGCTCGGCGACCTCGCCGACCGCCGGGCGGCGCGGGGCAGCAGCGGGGCCGACCCGCTCCTCGCGGTGCTCGGCACGCCGTGGGCGCTGATCAAGGCCGGGCTGGCGACAGTGGTGCAGGTGCCGCTGGCCCTGATGTTCGCGATGTGCGTTTGGGGCGGATTCCACTACCTCGGCGGGGTCAGGCCCGACCCCGCCGCGGCGTACGCCGCGGGCGCCTTCGTGGCCGGGCTGTTCCTCCTGCCCGGCGGGAAGGCCCCCCGCAAGGCGGTTTCCCGGACGCTGAGCGCGGTGATCCGGAGCCCCGGCGCGGGAATGATCGTGACGATCGCGGTCGGCACGGTCGCGCTGTTCGCGGTCATGACGGCGCTGTCGGCGGACGCCTCGTGGATCCCCTGGCGGCCGCCGTCGGTGGCGGTGGACCACATCGTCGCCGACCTCAAACAGAGGGGTCAGAACACGGTCGTCAACCTGATCGGCGGCGTGATCGGCGACATCATGGACAGGATCGGCCTGGGCTTCCTGACCTTCTGGACCTGACCGGCCCGATCCCGATAGTGAACCGCAAGGCATGGAGCGAAACGGCACCGGCACGCCGGAGGGGCGCGCCCGGTGCCCGGACTGAGGAGCGAGTGGAGCGAGGGACGACCGACTCCGAGCGGCGAGGGAAGTGTTCGACGCGCGCTTTCGGCGCGACCATCGGATGAGAGCGTCCCGACGAGCGAAGCGGGAGACACAGTTTGGGCACGCCGGAACAGCTTGGTCCCTATCGCCTGGTCTCCGCCCTCGGCTCCGGGGGGTTCGGTGAGGTCCACCTCGCACTGGACCCCGACGGGCGCACGGTGGCGGTGAAGGTCCTGCATCCCCACGTCGCCTCCGACGGGTTCGCCATCACCCGCCTCGCCCGCGAGGTGGAGACCATGCGCCGGGTGCGCGGGGCCCACGTCGCCGAGGTGCTGGACGCCTCCCTGTCGGGGGAGCGGCCCTACATCGTCACCCGGTACGTCCAGGGCAGGCCGCTCAGCGCGGTCGTGGCCAACGACGGTCCGGTCGCGGGGGCCGACCTGCTGCGGCTCGCCCTGGGGCTGGCGGAGGCGCTGGAGTCCGTCCACGCGGCCGGGGTCGTCCACCGCGACCTCAAACCGGCCAACGTGATCGTCTCCGAGCGCGAGCCGTACGTGATCGACTTCGGCATCGCCTGCGCGCTGGAGTCGGCCTCGGTCACCGCCTCGGGCGCCGTCGTCGGCACGCCCGGCTATCTGGCCCCCGAGGTGCTGGAAGGCCGGGAGGCCGGGCCGGAGGCCGACGTGTTCGCCTGGGGGGCGACGCTGGCCTACGCCGCCTCGGGGCGGCAGCCGTACGGGACCGGGCCGGCCGCGGCGATCGCCTACCGGGTCGTCCACCGCGAGCCCGACCTGACGGGCGTGCCGTCGTGGCTCGTCCCGATCGTGGAGCGCTGCCTGAGCACCGATCCGGTGGACCGCCCGGAGACGGCCGAGCTGGCCGGGCTCCTCAAAGAGGCCGCGCCGGTGCTGGACGGGATCGAGCCGGCGCGGCCCGCGCTGTCGGAGGCGCCCACCCAGCAGTGGCGGCCCGGAGACCGGCGGGAGCGCCGGCCCGCGCGGGAGAGCCGCAGGGGAGAGGTGGACGACCCGCGCGCCGCGCACCGCGAGAAGCTGCACCGCCGCTGGGTGATCGGCTCCGCGGTGGTGGTCGGCCTGTTCGCCGCCGCGGCGCGGGCCAACCTGCCCGAGGTGTCGCTCCTGCTGCTGGTGCTCTACGGCATCGCGCTGCTCGTGGACGCGGGGTTCGGGCTGCTGGGCAGGTCGCGGCGGCGGCTCGTGGTGGATCTCGCGGGCGGCGTCGGGGCCGTCGCGGTGTGGGCGCTGCTCAGCACGCTGTTCAGCACTGTGACGCTCCTCATGGCCGTCGGCACGGTGGTGTTCTTGCTCGTCATGCTGGTGGTCGCGAGCTAGGAGAACCAGTCGGCGCCGACCTCCTGGATGGTCCGGCTGCCCCGGGGCACCACCAGCGCCTCGCTCAGCACCTGGTTGACGTGGTGGGGGTTGTTGACCATGCCGAACAGGAAGAACGAGCCGCCGTCCGACGTACGGAAGCCGAAGACCGCCCCGTGCCCCTCGAAGGCGACGTACGCCCCCTTGTTGACGGCGGGGAACGCCTTGCGGCTGTAGCTGTCCTTGGCCAGGCGATAGCCGGAGGCGCCCTCTTTCTTCTCGTTGTTCCAGAAGTTCAGATATTCCTGGGTCACGGCGCGCGCCATGTCGTTGTCCATGTCGGTGATGTAGCCGTCGGCGTCGAGCCGCGGCTTGGGCATCCGCCGGCCCCAGTGGAGCGGGGTCGCGACGGCCAGCTTGAACGGCTGCCCGGGTGAGCGGAAGAACGCGAGCACGTGGGGGCGGGCGTGGCCCTCGGTGTCCTTGTAGGTCGCCTGCGCGATGAACCAGTCGCCGATCGACGGCTGCAGCTCCGGCCGGGGCAGGTAGATCGTCGGCGTGCCGATCACGTGGATCGGCCTGTGCCCCGGCTTCGAGCCGAAGATCTCGTGGTTGCGTTCGAGCACGCCCTCGTGCAGCGCCGCCTCGATGAACAGCGCGTCGAGCAGGTCGTTCTTGTTCCACCATTTGCGCTTGCGCAGCGTCGCGTTGTATTCGCCCACCCACTTCGTCATGGCCTGCCTCGCCTCGGGGAGCGTCAGCCCCGTCCCGGCGGTGGCGGTGTTAGCGGGGGTGGCGGAGGAGGTGGGGCCGGCGGACGAAGTGCGGGCGGTGCTCGACGCCGGCCGTGGTGACGCGGGCGGGCTGGGCGCGTCGGCGCGGTGCGCGATCATGTCGGTGACCACGCCGCAGCCGGACAGGCTCACGACCATGGCCACGATCACCCACATCCTGCGCACCGGCGGCACCCCCCCAAGATCGGCCCGCAGAAATGCCAACATATCGGACGCCGGAGCGGGGGTGAGTTCCGGCCGTGGGGCCTCCGCGATGCTTCCGGAACATAGTTCGGTAGGGTGGCAGTGGGCGTGACCGGGTTCTGGGTGATTCCTCAGCCGAAGGACGCGGCCGTAAAAACCTGGAGGTTTGCACCTAAGCTACCGATGGGTAACATACGCCTGGGGGGACCAGGGTCAGCTCGACACCCGGGCCACCTGCACAGGCGCGCCCGCTAGCACCTGGCAGTCTTGCATCACGTGCGCGTACCCCGCGCCACGTACCGAGAACCGCGGCGTCAGCCGTACGGAAAGGGGAGGTCGGCCACCGGCCATGAACATCGTCGTCTGCGTGAAGCAGGTCCCCGACACGGCGACCGAGCGCAAGCTGAGGTCCGATGACAAGACGCTCGACCGCGACGCCGCCGACGGCGTCGTGAACGAGCTCGACGAGTACGCGGTCGAGGAGGCGCTGCGGCTCAAGGAGGCCCATGGAGGCGAGGTCACCGTCCTCAGCATGGGCCCCGCCAAGGCGACCGAGACCATCCGCAAGGCCCTGGCGATGGGCGCCGACAAGGCGGTGCACCTGCACGACGACGCGCTGCACGGGTCGGACGCCCTGGGCACCTCCTACGCCATCTCCCAGGCACTGAAGAAGATCGGCTTCGACCTGGTCATCCTGGGGTCGGAGTCGACCGACGCCCGCACCGGCATGCTCGCCGCGATGCTGGCCGAGCGGCTCGGCGCGCCGCAGCTCACGCTCGCCCGCAAGGTCGAGGTCGAGGGCACGGCCATCCGGGTCGAGCGGATCACCGACTACGGCTACGACAAGGTCGAGGCGTCGCTGCCGGCCGTCGTGTCGGTGGTCGAGAAGATCAACGAGCCGCGCTACCCGTCGTTCAAGGGCATCATGGCCGCCAAGAAGAAGCCGGTCGAGACCCTCGGGGTCGCCGACGCGGAGATCGCGGCCGACCAGGTGGGCCTCGCGAACTCCTGGAGCGAGGTCGTGGACTTCGCCGCCGCCCCGCCGCGTGCCGCGGGCACCGTGATCAAGGATGAGGGCGACGGCGGAGCCAAGGCCGCCGAGTTCCTCGCGTCGAAGAAGTTCATCTGAGGGGCCCCGTGATGAGTGAGATTCTGGTTCTCGTCGAGCACGTCGACGGTGACGTCAAGAAGGTCACCCTCGAACTGCTGACCCTGGCCCGGTCGCTGGGCACCCCCGCCGCCGTGTGGGCAGGCCCCGGCTACTCCGACGCCGCGAAGGCCAGGCTCGCCGAGTATGGCGCCGAGAAGATCTACGTGGCGAACGCCGACGAGATCGGCGACTACGTGGCGGCCCCCAAGGCCGAGGTGCTGGCGCATCTGGTGACCGAGCGGTCCCCGGCAGCCGTCTTCGTCGCCGCGACCGGTGAGGGCAAGGAGATCGCCGGCCGCCTGGCGATCAAGACGGACTCCGGTGTGATCTCCGACGCGGTGGGCGTCGGCGAGGGCTTCGTCGCCGAGCAGTCCATCTTCGGCGGTGGCGTCAACGTCCACAGCCGCGTGACCAAGGGCACGCCGATCATCACGGTCCGCCCGAACAGCACCGCCCCCGTCGCCGCCCCCGCGGCCGGCGCCGAGGAGAAGGTGGAGGTCGCGCTGTCGGACGCCGCCCGCGCGGCCAGGATCGTCGAGCGGGTCGTCCAGGAGAAGGGCGCCCGTCCGGAGTTGACCGAGGCCGCGATCGTGGTCTCCGGCGGCCGGGGCGTGGGCTCGGGCGAGAACTTCGCGATCATCGAGAAGCTCGCCGACGCGCTCGGCGCGGCGGTGGGCGCCTCGCGGGCCGCGACCGACGCGGGCTGGTATCCGCACCAGTTCCAGGTCGGGCAGACGGGCAAGACCGTCTCCCCGCAGCTCTACATCGCGGCCGGCATCTCCGGAGCCATCCAGCACCGGGCCGGCATGCAGACCTCCAAGACCATCGTCGTGATCAACAAGGACGCCGAGGCGCCCCTGTTCGAGATCGCCGACTTCGGTGTCGTGGGCGACCTGTTCCAGGTCGTCCCGCAGCTCACCGAGGAGATCGAGAAGCGCAAGTGACGCGCCCGGCCCGTGCCGTGTGAACGCGCGGCACGGGCCGGAAGCCGGCCGTTCTCAGGGGCGCAGCAGCACCTTGACGGCCCGGCGCTCGTCCATGGCCCGGTAGCCTTCGGCGGCCTGCTCCAGCGGCAGTTCGAGGTCGAAGACCCTGCCGGGCCTGATCGTGCGGTCCCAGATCAGCCGGATGAGGTCGGGCAGGAAACGGCGCACCGGGGCCGGGCCGCCGTGCAGGTGCACGGCGGCGTAGAACAGCTCCAGGCCGGGCAGCGCGACGCCGTGGGCGACCCCGACGTAGCCGATGTGCCCGCCGGGGCGAGTGGAGCGGACGGCCTGCATCATCGACTCCTGGGTGCCGACCGCTTCGATGACCGAGTGCGCGCCCAGCCCGCCGGTCATTTCCTTGATCTTGGCCACGCCCTCGTCGCCGCGTTCGGTGACGATGTCGGTGGCGCCGAACTCGACGGCGAGCCTCTGCCGGTCGGCGTGCCGGCTGAAGGCGACGATCCGCTCCGCGCCGAGCTGCTTGGCGGCCAGCACGCCGAGCAGGCCGACGGCGCCGTCGCCGACGACCGCGACGGTCTTGCCGGGGCCCGCTTCCGCGGCGACCGCCGCGAACCAGCCGGTGCCCAGCACGTCGGAGGCGGCCAGCAGATCCGGGATCAGGTCCGCCCGGGGCATGCCGGGGGTGGCGACCAGGGTGCCGTCGGCCAGGGGAACGCGGGCCCGCTGCGCCTGCGTGCCGATGGAGGCCATCGGCACCGCGTTGACGCAGCGGGACTGGTAGCCGGCCCGGCAGATCTCGCAGGTGTTGTCGGAGGCGAAGAACGAGCCGACCACGAACTGGCCCGGCTCGACCGACGTGACCTCGTCGCCGATCTCCTCGACCACGCCGGCGTACTCGTGGCCCATCGGGACCGGCCCGTCGCGCTTCTCGACGCCGCGGTAGGGCCACAGGTCCGAGCCGCAGACGCAGGTCGCGGGCAGCCGGATGATCGCGTCGGTCGGCGCGAGGATCTCCGGGTCCTCGCGCTGCTCCACCCGGACGTCCCCGGGGGCGTACATCACTACGGCTCGCATCTCGTGCACTCCTTCGCGAGTCCTTCCCGGCGGCCCGCGCCTTCCGGCGGAAAAGCGCCCTGGCATCTCCAATGCCCACCGGGCCGGGGTCATGGCCCGCCGTCCGGGTAAAACCCCTGGCCCGGTGGTGGAGGCGCGGTGTGGAGATGTGAGTGCGAGGGTGCGGTGTGGAGGTGCGGTGCGCGGGCCGTGGGCGTCAGGCCGCCGCGCGGAGGCGCACCTCCTCGTCCGTCTCCTCGCGCGCCGGCCGCACCGGCAGCGGGATGATCTCCGTACGCGACGCGGGCAGGAGCCGTGCGGCCACGGCGATGACGACGCCGAGGACGACCGCCACGCCCATCGCGACCCGCAGCGAGGCCGCGCTGGACAGGAAGCCGATGACCACGGGCCCGAGCAGCAGGCCCGCGTAGCCCATCGCGCTCGCCTGGGCGATCGCCGGGCCGGGCTCGCGGGTCGCGGTCCCCGCCAGAGACAGCGCCATCGGCGAGATCGTCGCCACCGACAGCCCGATGAAGAACAGCCCGGCCACGGCGGCCATGGTGACCGGCGCGGCGATGACCGCGAGGAACGCGAGCGCGGTGGCGGCGCCGGAGAACATGATCAGCCCGCGGGCGCCGTAGCGGCCGCGCAGCCGGTCGCCGGCCAGGCGCGCGAGCAGCATGCCCGCCTCGAACACCGGGTAGCCGAGCGCGGCGACCGCCTCGGAGGCGCGCAGCGTGTCCATCAGGTAGAGGCCGTTCCAGTCGGCGACGACGCCCTCCGCCATGAACCCGGCGAAGGTGACCGCGCCCAGCAGGTAGACGACTCCGGGCAGCCTGCGCCGGGGCCGGGACGAGGACCGGCCCGCCTCGCCCGCCTCGGGCGCCGGGTCGGGCAGGTGCATGCGGCTGAGCGCCAGCGCCGCCGGCACCGAGAGCAGGGCGACGACCAGGATGTGGGCGGTGAGGGACAGCCCCAGGGAGATGGCCGCCGTGCCGACCAGGCCCGCCGAGATCGCGCCGACGCACCATCCCGCGTGCATGCCGCTCATGACCGGCCGGCCGTACGCGCGCTCGACGGCCGAGCCCTGGGCGTTCATGCCGACGTCGACCGCGCCGAACGCCATGCCGAACAGGGCGGCGGCCAGGGCCAGCACGGGGAAGGACGGCGCGAACGCGACGAGGACCAGCGACGCCGCGCACAGGGGAGCGGCCGCGCGCAGGACGCCACGGCTGCCGATCCTGGCCAGCACGACGCGCATGAGCTGCATGGTGAGCAGCGCGCCGATCCCCCAGCTCAGCAGGGTGAGCCCGACGGCCGACTCCGGCAGGTGGAGCCGGTCGGCCAGGGCGGGGAGGCGCACGGTGAAGGTTCCGCACATCAGGCCGGCCAGGACGAAGGTGAGGACTGCCCCGTGACGGGCCTTCCTCAAAGCGCGGGTCATCACAGCTTCCTTTCCAGGTGAGTCAAGTGGGTTTCCAGGCCCGGATTTACGGGCAGACACCAGCAGGTCGCCCTTTCACGGCAGAGCCGGAAGGAAGGGCGACCACCAGGTGAAGGTCAGAGAGCCGCGAGCGGCGCGTTACAACAGGGCGAGCAGCTTGGCGCGGATCGCGGTGTAGTCGATGATCCCCGCGCAGTGGGTGGCGACCTCCCAGACGCCCTCACAGGCCAGCCGTACGACCTGAGAGGTCAGGGGGTCGGGCTCGTCCTCCAGGCCCTGCCGCATCCAGCGGTTCATCGCCCCGCGCAGCGGCGCGAGCAGTTCGGGGTCGCCGGCCGCGCCCGTCACCACGGCCCATCGTCGCAGCCGGCCGGTCTCCAGGGCCTCGAACGTCGCGGCGACGTACGCCCGGGTGTAGGTGCTCTCCGACTGCGCCTCGATGAGGGCGTCGAAGTCGGCGATCAGGCGCTCGATCATGCCTTTGACGAGCGCGTCCTTGCTCGCGAAGTGATAGAGGAGACCGCCCTTGCTGACCCCGGCGCGCTCGGCCACCGCCGCCAGGGTCAGGGCCTGGGCGCCCTGATCCTGCAGCAGGCCCTCGGCCGCGTCCAGCAGTTCATCTCTCCTCACGGCGTCTACTGTACCGTCTGGACGGTTAAGTTGCGACTCGTGCCCGGGATCTCCGCCCGCCCGGATACGCTTGGTGGGCTGGATCACGTGTTTGGGAGGGGTCGTGGGAGCTGCTTATCTGGACCATGCCTCGACCACGCCGATGCTGCCCGAGGCGATCGAGGCGATGACCGCCCAGCTCGGTCAGGTCGGCAATCCCTCGTCCCTGCACGCGGCGGGCCGCCGGGCCCGCCGGGTCGTCGAGGAGTCGCGCGAGACGATCGCGTGCGCGCTCGGCGCCCGGCCCAGCGAGGTCGTGTTCACGGCCGGCGGCACCGAGGCCGACAACCTCGCCATCAAGGGCCTGTTCTGGGCGAGGAAGCGGCCCAGGATCCTCATCAGCTCGGTCGAGCACCACGCCGCCCTCGATCCCGCCCACTGGCTCGGCGACAACCACGGCGCCCGGGTCGAGCTGCTGGAGGTGGACGAGCGGGGCCGGGTGCATCCGGAGACGCTGCGCGAGGCCATCGCCCGCGACCCGGACGACGTGGCCCTGGTGAGCGTCATGTGGGCCAACAACGAGGTGGGCACCGTGCAGCCGGTGCGCGTGCTGGCCGGCATCGCCCACGAATACGGCATCCCCTTCCACACCGATGCGGTGCAGGCGGTCGGCCAGCTCCCGGTGTCGTTCGCCGAGTCCGGCGTGGACGCCATGACCGTCTCCGGTCACAAGGTCGGCGGTCCCGTGGGCGTCGGGGCGCTGCTGCTGGCCCGGGGCGTCGATCCGGTGCCCGTCCTGCACGGCGGCGGGCAGGAGCGCGACATCCGCTCCGGCACCCTGGACGCGCCGGCCATCGCCGGGTTCGCCACGGCGGTCGAGACGGCCGTCGCGCGGCAGCCCGCCACGGCCGAGCGGCTGTCGGCGCTGCGCGACGACCTGATCGAGCGCGTACGGCTGGCCGTGCCCGACGTCGTGCTGAACGGCGACCCGGTGAACCGGCTGCCCGGCAACGCCCACTTCTCGTTCCCCGGCTGCGAGGGGGACGCCCTGCTCATGCTGCTCGACGCCAAGGGCGTCGAGTGCTCCACGGGCTCGGCCTGCTCGGCCGGGGTCGCCCAGCCGTCCCACGTGTTGCTCGCCATGGGCCAGGACGGCGCGCGCGCCCGCGGCTCGCTGCGTTTCTCCCTCGGTCACACCTCGGTGAAGGAGGACGTCGACCGGGTCGCGGGGGTCATCGGGCACGTGGTCGAGCGCGCCCGCCGCGCCGGCCTGTCATAACCCGCCCTGATCGTCCCTTGATGCCCGCGCCTCGACGGCTTCCCCGGCAGCGCGTACGAGGCGACTCGCGGGGCGTTCGTCCCGCCGGTCAGCGAGCAGCGGCCGCGGGCCTCGGCGCTGCGGGCCGTCGTGCGCAGACCTCCATCTCGAACTTCATGCGGGGATCGGAGAGTCCGCACACGAGCATCGTCGCGGCTGGGCGGACGTCGCCGAAGCAGCGGCGCAGGGTCGGCCAGCACGGCGCGAAGTCCGCACGGTCGGGCAGCAGATATCTGACCCGGACGACGTCGGCGAACGAGCAACCCGCCTCGGCCAGCGCCGATTCGACGTTGCGCAGGCACTGCTCGGCCTGCTCGACCACGTCGGCGGAGATCGTCATGGTCGCGTAGTCGAACCCGGTCGTCCCGGACACGTGCACCCAGTCGCCGTCGATCACCGCCCGCGCGTAGCCGATCTCCTCTTCGAAGGTGGATCCACTCATGATCATGCGTCGCTCGGTATCCTCGACGTGTGCCGCAGCGCGGGTTTCGAACCCCGCCTCGGCCGGCAGGCGATCGAATGGCAGACGGTCTGCGCGCTCGTCGAGGCAGGACTGGGAGTGTCGCTCGCCCCGGCGAGCATCCGCCGGATCCGCCTCAAAGGTGTCGCCTACCGCCGGATCGAGCCGAACGACGCACGCACCGCCGTCGCGGCGGCCTGGCGTCGCGACGACCGGAACCCCCTGGTCACAAGATTCCTCGAGGTCGCCCGCGGCGAAATCCCGACCGGCCGGAGCGAGGCCGACCCGTGATCACGCCCGGCTATCGGGCCGTACGGCGCAGCAGCGCCCGCTCCAGGCGGAGGAACGCGCGGATGCGCTGTGACGAGCGCAGTTGGTCCAGGCGGGTCTGGAGGCTGTCGCCCACGTCGACGAGCAGTTCCTCGTCCGCGAAGCGCTCGACCTCGGGGAACATCCGGAGTTCCTCGTCCAGGTGGGCGTGTGACACCAGCACGTCGTGCAGCACGCCCAGCTCCCGGTCGAACCGCTCGCTGCTCGGGTCGGCCCGCACGAGCGCCGCGAGCTGGTCGGTGAGTTGGCGGTGCTCGGACCACGCCGCCGCGATGGCCGGAGTGATGTCGCGCACGGCGGGATAGAAGACGTCCTCCTCGATCCGTTCGTGCATCCACAGCTCGTCGAACAGCTCGTCGGTGAGCGCCCGCCGCCGTCCGGGCTCGGAGCGCGGCGTCTCCGCCAGCTCCCGCAGGAGGCCGCGCAGCACCTCGTGGTGCTCCACGAGCACCCGCGTCGCCGTCTTCCGCTCCTGCAGGGAGGGCGCCTCACGCACCTCCGTGAGCGCCGATGACCTTCTCCTCACGGCTGCACCTCCTGCTGGTGGACCAGCGCGCTGCCGGGCGGCGCGGTGGCCACGACCGGCGCGCGGCGCACCTCGATCCACCCGTGGCGTACGCGGGTCTGGAAGCACGGCGCCGGTGCGGTGGCCGGGCCGTTCAGGCTCTCCCCGCTGGACAGCTCGAACTGGCTGCCGTGCCAGGGACAGGTGAGGGCGCCGTCCCGGAGCCAGCCGTCCGACAGCGGGCCGCGCAGGTGCGGGCAGGCGTTCTCCAGGGCGTGGATGCGGCCGTCCGCGCGGACCAGGACGACCTCCACGTCGCCCGCCCGCACCCGGCGGGGGCTGCCGTCGGCCAGGTCGCGCTCGGCCAGCACGCGGGTGAAGCGACGTGGTTCGTGCTGCCCGACGCTCTGGTCGACCCCGATCCGGTGGCGGAAGACGAGCGTGCCGCCCAGGAACCCGCTGGCCATGATCAGGGGATAGCCGAGCAGGGTGGCGAGCCGTCCCCGCAGGTGGTGTCCCCGGCCCCGCTGCAGCCACGACCAGCCGTACAGGCCGAGGGCGACCGTGTTGAGCGCGCCGTGGACCATGCCGATGCGCCGGGCGTTGTCGTGCGTGTACTGCCAGTCGTGCAGGCCGGTCGCCATCGCGGCCAGCGCACCCGCGATGCCGACTCCCACGGCCGTGCGCGCCGCGCGCTTCTGCCCGGTGAGGTCCAGGACCAGCGCCGTCGTCCAGGACCCGATCGGGATGTCGGTGAGCGCCGGGTGGAGCGGGTGCCCCAGCCAGACGCCGTGCAGGAGGCCGCGGGCGCGGCCTTGGGTGACCCCGAGAAGGTTCTCGGCGAAGCCGAGGCCTTGTTCCAGCCGATGACCGGGCCGGTCGAGGCGGCCGTCGCCTTCGATCGCGTTCAGCAACCGGTCCAGTGTGCGCTGAGCCATGTCCGACCCCAATCCCTCGCCGGATCGGCCCCGCAGCCTGCGGGGAACGGGCGGAACGCGGGCGCTCGCCCGCGCGTCGCGTCTTATCGCGGGGTGCCCGCCCGTTATGGCGTGAAACGCGCTCTATTCCCGGTTCAGGTCAGGAAGTGGGCCACCGCGCTCCAGGAGGGGTCCTCGGCCACGTCGACGTGGGCGCGCCCCTCCTTCCACCCGGCGGCGACCTCCTCGACGACGGACGGCACGGCCGCCGCGGGGTCGGCGTAGAGGTGCATCACCCGGCTGCGGTCGGCGCTCAGGTGGGCCACCAGGACGGCCGAGCCGAGCGCGGCCAGCCGTTCGTTCAGCCGCTCCTCGAACTCGCCCAGCGCGTCCAGGGAGGCCCCTGCCGGCAGCCCGTCGCCGTCGGCCTCCCGGTAGGGCAGGGTGACGGTGATGTGCTGGTCGAACAGCGGGAAGTCGACCGGCCTGAGGGGATAGCGGGCGGTCGCGGTCAGCCGTCCGCCGGTGGCGGTGCGGCCTTCGAGGAGCGCCCACTGCTCCTCCTTGAACTCCTCCGCCACCTCGGCGACGACCGAGGGCAGGTGGATCGCGGGGAGCGCGTCGATCGGCTCGAACTCGGCGGCCACGATCTCGCCGACCCAGCGGGCCACCTCGTCCTCGCCCAGCAGCCAGTCGAGCGCGAGGAAGGCCGCCTCCGTCCGGGTGTCGTCGTCCACGTCGGGGAAGATCGGGTGGAACGCGGTGACGTCCACGCGCGGCGAGCCCGGCGGCACGCGCAAGGCCACCACCAGCCGGTCGAGCCCGAACTCCCGCCCGCCGACGTCGACCGTCAGATCGGCGGCCTGCGGGTTCGCCTGCCGCGACGGATAGAACTCCCACATCGCGTCCGCGGGCGGCGCGGCCAGGGCCCACCGGTGGGCGAACGGCCGCAGCTCCGGGTCGTTCGACGCGCTGACGACCAGGGCGTTCACGGCCATGCGGCCGGGAGCGATCTCCCAGACGAGGGAGGGGTGAAGGGCGGTGACGGCGGGGCCGATCATCTCGAACAGGGCCTCGGGGTCCTCCGCCTCGACGTGCGCGTCGATCTGGGGACGTGCCTCGTCCCACCAGGTCCAGAAGGCCGCTATGGCCTCGGCGGGGTCGGCGGACTCGCTCTTGCGCCCGAACAGTCGCATGACCCCGCATCCTCCCAGCCCGCCCGCCCCGATGCCAACGCGGGCGCGGCTCCGCGGGCGGTAACCTCGAACTGTTATGGGTTCCACACGAAAGCTTCGCGTCCTCGCGGCCATGTCCGGCGGGGTCGACTCCGCGGTGGCCGCCGCTCGGATCGCCGAGGCGGGGCACGACGTGACCGGCGTCCATCTGGCGCTGTCGTCCAACCCGCAGTCCTATCGCACCGGCGCGCGCGGGTGCTGCACCCTGGAGGACGCCCGCGACGCGCGCCGGGCGGCCGACGTCATCGGCATCCCCTTCTACGTGTGGGACATGGCGGAACGCTTCCATCGCGACGTGGTCGACGACTTCGTCAGCGAGTACGCCGCCGGGCGCACCCCCAACCCCTGCCTGCGCTGCAACGAGAAGATCAAGTTCGAGGCGGTGCTCGACCGGGCGCTCGCGCTCGGCTTCGACGCCGTCGCCACCGGCCACCACGCGCGGCTGGAGGACGGCGTGCTGCGGCGCAGCGTCGACGACGCCAAGGACCAGTCGTACGTGCTGGGCGTGCTCACCCGCGAGCAGCTCGCGCACGCGATCTTCCCGCTGGGCGGCTCGACCAAGGCGCAGGTGCGCGAGGAGGCGGCGCGGCGCGGGCTGACCGTCGCCGACAAGCCCGACAGCCACGACATCTGCTTCATCGCCGACGGCGACACCCGGGCGTTCCTCGCCGAGCGGCTCGGCGCGGCCGAGGGGCCGATCGTCGACGCGCTCACCGGCCGGGTGGTCGGCAGCCACCAGGGGGCGTACGGCTTCACGATCGGGCAGCGCAAGGGCCTGCACATCGACCAGCCGGCCGCCGACGGCAGGCCCCGTTACGTGCTGTCGATCGAGCCGGTGTCCAACACGGTCACCGTCGGGCCGCGTTCCTCCCTGGAGGTGACCTCCATCGTGGGGGAGCGGCCGGTGTGGAACGGGCGGCTGCCGGAGCCGCTCGCCCCGATCACCTGCACGGTGCAGCTTCGGGCGCACGGCGAGGTGTACGGCTGCCGTGCCCAGGTGTCCGGCGGCGAGCTGCACATCCGGCTCGACCGCCCGGCGACCGGCGTCGCGGCGGGTCAGGGGGCCGTTCTGTATGACGGGGATGCCGTCATCGGCTCCGCCACGATCGCCTCGGCCGTCTGAGCTCAGGAGATCTCGACGGACTCCCCGACGGGGATCCGGCGGAAGTCGGCCTTCTGCCGGCCGGCCTCCATGCCGAGCCAGTTGTCGATCAGCGTCGCGCCGATGTCGTTGACGAGCCCGTCGTGGGTCGAGTACGCCCGCGCGGGCCGGACGTAGCGCAGATACATGATCATCTCCGCGCCCTTCAGCCACGGCGCGTTGGTCGGCACGAGCAGCGTGGGCACGTCCGCGCCCGGAGGCGTGAGCGCGTCACCGGGATAGAACACCTCGTCGTCCACGAAGAAACCGACGTTCTGCACGGGCGGGACGTCGGGCAGGTTGACCGCGTGCCACTCGCCGACCGCCCGCACATGGAATCCCGCCGTGTCGAAGGCGTCCCCATGGGTGACCACCTGGACCTTGCCCGGGACCTGACCGAGCTGGTCGGCGACGGCCTGGCAGGTGTACACCTCCAGGTCAGGGCTCGCGTTCTTGAACAGGTTGACGTCCACGTGGTCGAAGTGCTCGTGAGTGATCAGCACGGCGTCCGCGCCGTCGAGGAGCCCTTGACCGCTGAACGAGCCGGGGTCGATGACGAGGGTCCGCCCGTCCTTCTCCAGCCGCCAGCACGCGTGACCGAGTTTGGTGAGTTTCATAATCCATAAGCTAGTCACCGTGAGCGAGTATCCGTGGAGCGAGGCCACGGCAACAGGGGTGGGGTCCTATCCGGGCGAGGACCACCTGGAGGCGGTCAGAACGGCCTTCGGCGAGCTGCCCATGCCCTACCTGCCCGAGCTGCCCGCCCGTGGCGTCGGCGCCGACATGATCGGCCGTACGGCGTCGCTGCTGGTCGAGCTGCCCGTCGAGGTGCAGCCGTCCGGCTGGCGGCTCACCGACCGGCCGGGGCGGGATTTCAAGCGGGCCAGAGACCATCTCGTTCGCGACCTCGACGGGCTGGAGGAGGTCTCCCAGGGCTACGAGGGGCCGTTCAAGATCCAGGCGTGCGGGCCGTTGACGCTGGCCGGGGCGATCGAGCTCAGGCATGGCGACAAGGTGCTCGCCGACGCGGGAGCCGTACGCGACCTGACCGAGTCGCTGGCCGAGGGGCTGGCGCAGCACGTTGCGGACGTGCGGCGGCGGATTCCGGGAGCCGACGTCGTCGTCCAGATCGACGAGCCGGGGCTGCCCGGGGTGCTCGCGGGCACGGTGCCGACCGCGTCGGGCTTCGGGCGGCTGCCCGCCGTCGAGTCCCCGATCGCGGCCGAGCGGCTGAAGGCCGTGCTGTCCGCGCTCGCGCCCGCCTTTCCCGTCGTGCACTGCTGCGCGCCGGACGTGCCGTACGAGGTCATCCGTACGGCGGGGGCGCGGGGCGTGTCGGTGGACGCCGCGCTGCTGCGCCGTCGCGACGAGGACCACATCGGGGAGACGATCGAGAAGGGGCTCGCGATGTTCCTCGGCGTCGTGCCGGGTATCGACACCCGGCTCGCCGATGTCGGGGTGGTGGCCAAGCCGGCGGTGGAGCTGTGGCGGCGGCTCGGCTTCCCGCCCGCCCGGCTCGCCGAGCAGGTCGTGCTCACCCCCGCCTGCGGCCTGGCCGGGGCCTCGCCCGCGTACGCCAAGGCGGCGCTGGCCCGGTGCCGGGACGCGGCCCGGGTGCTCCGGGAGGACCCCGGCGAGTGACGTCGGCGGTGGCGACCGGTCCGAGTACAGCGGACAAAAGGGAATGAAAGTGGGCTGCAAGCGGTCTACCGTAATTCTCGATCGCTCTTGCAGCGAGGGGCCGCGGGGTCTGGAGCGGCACCTCGGCGAGCGGTCCGGCGGGAGTCGCCCACGTCCTCGGTGCGGCTCCCGCCCCCTGCCCATCGCGCACTGCCCATCGCGCACTGCCCATCGCGCACTGCCCATCGCGCACTGCCCATCGCGCACTGTCCATCGCGAACTGTCGGTCGCCGGAGATACGGTTGCCCTGGGTGTCTGACGAGGGGAGACGTGCGACGTGACCGACAGGGCTGACGAGGCTGGCGGGTTCGACGGCGTCGCGCCCGGGGACGCGTCCGGAGACACGGCGAGCGGGCACGCGGAGGCCGCACGCAAGGTCGAGCGCGTGACGAACGCCGCCGAGAGCGCCAGCGGGGAACCACAGAGCGCCAGCGGGGAACCACAGAGCGCCAGCGGGGAACCACAGAGCGCCAGCGGGGAACCACAGAGCGCCAGCGGGGAACCACAGAGCGCCACTAGGGAGACACAGGGCGCCACCGGAGAGGCGCAGAGCGCGAGCGGGGAAGCATCGAGCGCCGGCGGAGAGAGACAGAGCGCGCCGGCCGAGGCACGGGAGCGGCATGCCGAGCTCGCCGAGCTGATCGAGGAAGCCAACTGGCGCTACTACGTGCTCGACTCGCCGACGGTGAGCGACGCCGAATACGACGGCTGGATGCGGGAGATCCGGGCGCTGGAAGATGCCTATCCCGACCTGCGCACGCCCGACTCGCCCACGCAGAAGGTGGGAGCGCAGATCTCCACCGACTTCGCCCCCGTCACCCATCTCACGCGGATGGAGAGCCTCGACAACGCCTTCAACGACGCCGACCTCGCCGCCTGGCAGGCCAGGGCGGAGCGGCTGATCGAGGCCGACCCCGGGCCCTACCTGTGCGAGCTGAAGATCGACGGCCTGGCCGTGGCCCTGGTGTACGAGAAGGGCCGCCTGGTGCGCGGCGCGACCCGGGGCGACGGGCGCACCGGCGAGGACGTCACCCCCAACATCCGCACGCTCGCCGACGTGCCGCACCGGCTGCGCGGAGACGACGTGCCCGACCTGCTGGAGGTGCGTGGCGAGGTCTTCCTGCCGGTCGAGGGCTTCAAGAAGCTCAACGAGCAGCTCATGGACGCGGGCAAACCGCCGTTCGCCAACCCGCGCAACTCCGCGGCCGGATCGCTGCGGCAGAAGGACCCGCGGGTCACCGCGCAGCGCCCGCTGCGGATGATCGTGCACGGCGTCGGCAAGTGGGAGGGCGACGGTCCGCTGCCCGCCACCCAGTCGGCCGTCTACGAGCGGCTGCGTGAGTTCGGGCTCCCCGTCAGCGACCGCTACAAGGTGGTCAAGAGCCTCGACGAGATCCGCGAGTTCATCGCCTACTACGACGAGCACCGCCACGATCCGGAGTACGAGATCGACGGTGTGGTGGTCAAGATCGACCGTATTGCCGTTCAGCGGCAGCTCGGGTCCACCAGCCGGGCCCCGCGCTGGGCGATCGCGTTCAAATACCCGCCCGAGGAGGTCACCACCAAGCTCCTCGACATTCAGGTCGGGGTGGGCCGGACGGGCCGGGTCACGCCGTTCGGCGTGATGAAGCCGGTGACGGTGGCCGGGTCCACCGTGGAGCGCGCGACGCTGCACAACGCCGCGGAGGTGGCGCGCAAGGGTGTGCTGATCGGCGACACCGTGGTGCTGCGCAAGGCGGGCGACGTCATCCCCGAGATCGTCGGGCCCGTTGTGGAGCTGCGGCAGGGCAACGAGCGGGAGTTCGTGATGCCCACGCACTGCCCCGAGTGCGGCACCGAGTTGGCCCGCGAGCGCGAGGGCGACGCCGACCTGCGCTGCCCGAACGCCCGCTCCTGCCCCGCGCAGCTTCGTGAGCGGGTTTACTTCGCCGCCGGGCGCAACGCGTTCGACATCGAAGGGCTGGGCTATGTCGCGGCGACCGCGCTGACCCAGCCGCTGCCGCCGCAGGAGCCGCCGCTCCGCACGGAGGCCGACCTGTTCGACCTGACCATCGAGAAAATGCTGCCGATCAGGACGGTTGTCCGCGACCCCGACACGGGCCTGCCGAAGACCGACCCGGAGACCGGCGAGCCGAAGGTCGTCGCGCTGTTCGCCACCGTCTCCGGCGAGCCGAGCAAGAACGCCGAGCTGATCCTCCAGCAACTGCAGGAGAAGAAGGACCAGCCGCTGTGGCGGGTGCTCGTGGCGCTGTCGATCCGGCACGTCGGCCCGCCCACGGCCCGCGCGCTCGCCGCGGAGTTCCGCTCGATCGACGCCATCGCCAACGCGTCCGAGGAGGAGCTGGCGGCGGTCGAGGGCATCGGCCCAAGGGTCGCCGCGACCATCAAGGAGTGGTTCGCGGTCGACTGGCACCAGGAGATCATCGAGAAGTGGCGGGCCGCCGGGGTCCGGATGGCCGACGAGTCGCCCGAGGACGAGGGCCCGCGTCCGCTGGAGGGACTCACCTTCGTCGTCACCGGCACGCTGTCGGACTTCAGCCGCGACGAGGCGAGCGAGGCCATCAGCGCCAGGGGCGGCAAGGTCACCTCGTCGGTGTCGAAGAAGACGAGCTTCCTGGTGGTGGGTGACAACCCCGGCTCGAAGTACGACAAGGCGGTCAAGGCCGGCGTCCCGATCCTCAACGAGGAGGGCTTCCACGTCCTCCTCGACAAGGGCCCCGACGCCGCCCGCGCCGTCGCCCTCACCCCCGAGGAGTGAGCCGCACCTTATTGAGCCGCACCTTGTAGAGCCACTGAGGCAGGGCCGACGGGACCGAGGGGCGTCCTCCGGATCCGGGCCTCGCGGGCACCTGGACGACCGGCCTCGCCTTGAGGATCACCGTTCCGGCGTGCCCAGGCACTCCTGGAGAGGCAGTTCAACGCCATCACTCAGGGGAACATGGCCAACTGCTATGCCGTTGGCCGAGACATGCCGAGTTCTGCGATGCCGATAGCCGAAGTCATGCACTACGCGGCCTTCACCACCGATCCCGCCGGCGGCAACATGGCCGGAGTGGTGCTCGACGCCGCAGGTCTGGACGACGCGGACATGCTCGCCGTCGCCGCAGAGGTGGGCCACCCGGAGACGGCCTTTCTGAGCGAGGCTCCCGCGCGTCTCACCGAGGCCGGCCGGACGTTCGCCGTCCGTTATTTCAGCCCGAAGCGGGAGGTGCCGTTCTGCGGGCACGCCACGGTGGCGTCCGCGGTCGCGCTGGCCGAGCGGATCGGCCCGGGTGGCCTGGTCTTCGAGACGAAGGCGGGAACCGTACCCGTCGACGTGGCGGCGGACGACGACGGCGTGCTGTGGGCGACGCTGACCAGTGTGGATCCGTACGTCGAGCCGGTCGGCGAGGACGACGTGGCACAGGCGCTCGACGCGCTGAGGTGGCGGATCGACGAGCTCGATCCCGAGCTGCCCCCGCGGATCGCGTACGCCGGGTCGCGCCATCTCGTCCTGGCCGCCGCCACCCGCGAGCGCCTGGCCGATCTGGACTACGACTTCCCGGGGCTGGCGCGCTACATGACCGAACGGGATCTCATCACCCTGCAACTGGTGTGGCGCGAGTCGGCGGACACCTTCCAGGTGCGTGATCCGTTCCCCGTCGGCGGGATCGTGGAGGACCCGGCCACCGGGGCCGCCGCGGCCGCTTTCGGCGCGTACCTGCGGGAGCTCGGCAAGGCCGGTCCCGGCGCCGTGCTGACCCTGCACCAGGGTGTGGACATGGGACGGCCCGGCCTGCTGCGGGTGGAGTTGCGGGACGGGGACACCAGGGTTCGGGTGTCCGGCGCCGCGGTGCCTGTTCCGGCCGGCGACTGATCTGCGCATGCCCCCGGAAGACTGCGGCCGCGAACCGGTGGCAGCCCTCGCGGACGAAGCCCATCCGGCCCACGGCGAAGCGGTGGCATGGTTCGGCGTGACTGGGACGCCGCGGCGATCGGTGGGACCGTCGCCGGTGATCCCGCCGAGTCGTCCGAGACTCAACCGTTCAGGCTTCGTTCCGCCGTGGGCCGCCGGGGACGTTCCTGCGGATTGTGAAGGAGGCCTGGAGGAGGGCGGCGGAGCAGGGAGAATACAGGCGTGCAGCGTGACTTCGTCATCGTCCGCAATCCAGACCCCGACTCCCGCCTGCCGTACCTGATTCGCGTGCCGTTGGGCGCGGCGGGTCTGGTGCTGCGCGCGGGCGGGACATGGCCCCGCGAGAGGGCGATCTACTGCTACCCGGCCGGCGATGACGAGTGGCCGGCCGAGCCGGAGGTGATCGAGCGCGTGCCGGTCCGCCAGTGCGTACGGCGGGGCGCCGCGATCGACCTGGTTCTCGACCGCGGCAGGGAGAACCGGTCGCAGATCGTCTACACCACCGCCCGGGGGCGGGACGCGATCTTCTGGCAGACGGCCCGGGTGCGCAAGCAGGCCAGGCCGGGCGTCCGCACTCCGACCGCGCGGGCCTCCGGCATCGCCGCTCTGCCGATCGTCGTGGACAGCGGTGAGCGGTACGGTTACCGCTTCGCCTCGCAGCAGGTCCAGATCGACAAGCGCCGCCTGCCCGCCGGTGACTACGCGGTCGAGAGAGACGGCCGGGTATGGGCCGCCGTCGAGCGCAAGAGCCTGCCCGACCTCGTGGCCAGCCTCCTCAACTCACGGTTGAAATTCCAGCTCACCGAGTTGGCCGCGCTGCCGCGCGCCGCCGTCGTGGTCGAGGACCGCTACTCGGAGGTGTTCAAACTCGACCGTGTCCGGCCCGCGGTGGTGGCCGACGGCATCGCCGAACTGCAAGTGACCTTCCCCGGTGTCCCGATCGTGTTCTGCGAGACCAGGAAACTCGCCGAGGAATGGACCTATCGCTTCCTGGCCGCCGCGTACGCGCTGGCCATCATGCCTGCGGAAGACGGCGAGGCGTATGAGACGCCGGGGGCGGGCCCATCGCGGCGGCCGGTTTCTGAGACGCCGGCTTCGGACCTTCGGCGGCACACGCCGTCCGCGACCGATGCGCAGGCTCCGGACCTTCGGCGGCACACGCCGTCCGCGAGCAACGGCCCGACGACAGCGGAGATCCGGAGATGGGCCCGGAACAACGGCCTGGACGTGTCCGATCGCGGCAGGCTCCGCCCCGAGATCCGGCTCGCCTACGAGCGCGCCCACGAGGAATGACCCGCCTGTAGGTCCGGCCAGGAGCCGAGCCGACGCGTCAGCAACGAGTGCCCGGCCCCCCGGCGCCTTGGGAGACGGCGGCCTGGACACGGAACCCACGAAGGCGTGCCGTACGGGTGGGGAGTCCGTACGGCACGCCTGGACTATGCGGCTGGACTATGCGGCGGGGATCAGGCCGTGGTGCAGACCAGCGGAGACGGGGTGGACGGGGTCCCGCTGGAGCTGCCGAGGAAGCCGAACGCGGTGCTCGCGCCGGGGGCGAGGTTGCCGTTCCAGCTCAGGTTCGAGGCCGTGACATTGGTGCTGCCGGTCAGGTTGGCGTTCCACGACTGGGTGATGGACTGCCCGCCGGGCATCGTCCAGCTCACGGTCCAGTTGTTGATCGCCGAAGATCCCGCGTTGGTCACGGTGATCTCACCCTGGAAGCCGCCCTGCCACGAGCTGATGACCTTGTAGGTCGCCGTGCAGCCGCCGTTGCCGGGGAAGGTCGGCGAGGCCGACGGAGAAGGAGACGGCGACGGAGACGGCGACGGGGACGGGGACGGCGACGGGGACGGGGACGGGGACGGGGACGGGGAGGGCGACGGCGACCGGGTCGGCGACGGCGACGGAGACGGCGAGGGGGTGTACGGGGCGGCTATCGCCAGGTCGTAGGCCCGCTGCGGCACGAACTGCCCCGCGGGGGCGATGCAGCCGTCGGACTCGCCCGGAGGCTTGACCCAGAGGAAGGCGGCGATCGCCGAGTCGCCGGTGTTCGTGGTGCTCCAGGTGCCGGTGGCGCGGCCGGCCGGGTCACACCACTCGGTGCCGACCGGGCCGTTGCCGTTGCGGCTGGTGTCGATCACGGCCTTCAGCCAGGAGTAGCCGGTGGCCGAGATGACGCTCTTGGCGTAGGAGACAGCGCCCGAGGTGAAGCGGTAGTTGGAGACGTTGAGGGCGATGCCGTCCGCGCTGTTGGCGATGTCGGCGCCGCGCAGCCGGTTGGCCATGTCGGAGGCGCCCACCCAGGCGTCGTTGCCCGCGTCGAAGAAGACCTTGACGTTCGGGGAGGTGGCCTTGAACTTCTTCCCGGCGTACGCCATGGAGGCCTGGACCTCGGCCTGCTGCGAGGAGTTCATGCAGTTCGGCATGATCGCCAGGGCGTCGGGCTCCAGGATGATGTAGGCGGGCCGCCCACCGAGCCCCGCGGCGACCTGATCGATCCAGGCGCGGTACGACGAGTGGTCGGGCGCGCCGCCCGCGCTCGCGCCGCCGCAGTCGCGGTTCGGCATCTCGTACACGACCATGATCGGGATCTTGCCGGCGGAGGCGGCGGCTCCGACGTACGCGTCGACCTGGCTGCGTACGGTCGAGGGGTTGTAGCTGGCGAACCACCGGCCCTGCGGGACGGCGGCGATGCGGTCCCTGATCACCGGGGTGCGGCTGTCACCGGGGTTGGCGGCCACCCACTTGGCCGCGTTGGTCGTCGGGTCGACGTAGAACTCGGAGTCGGCGGCTTGCGCGGCGGAGGAGGTGAGCACGGACGCTCCCACCGCGGCCGTGGCGACCGCTGTGAGTACAGCTGCCGTCAATCTGCGAGACATGGAAATACTCCGTCCGGTAGAGTGGGAGCGCTCCCACATGTCTCTGGATGGTAGGGAGCAGACAGCGGGTCCAAGAAGGGTCGCTCAGGGTTTGTTTGGACGGCCAACCTAGTAGGCGCAGGCGGGCGGGGGAGTGGACCTGTGGAGCAGTTGAAACTTTCACCCCAACTCCGGCCAGACCGTGATATCTCCAGAAATCATGGTGACGGAGTGTGCCCAAGCGGTTTCGCGAAGTGGCCCAGAGGTCGTACCCTCCCATAGTGACCTCTTGGGGGGTTTCTTACCGATGACGCTTTCACGCGGTCTTATGCCGCTTGCCGGGGTGCCACGTGTCCTCCTGCCCGCCGTCGACCTGGGCGAAATGTCCACGCCCGTCGACACCCGGGACACCGGACCGCGCCCGGGCTCGCCCCTGTGGGCCTACCTCACGGCGGTCACCGCCGTCGGCGTCACCGCGCTGGTGATCGCGCAGGTGCGGCTCGGCTTCGGCGAACTGGGTGAGGTGGCCCGCACTCCGCTGTTCTGGATGCTGACGGTCCTGGTCGTGCTGGGCGAGCTGCGCCCGGTCATGTTCAGCTCCTCGACGCTCGTCGGGGGCACGCCGGCATCGACGATGTTCACCTTCGCCGTGCTGATGTACCAGGGCCTGCCGACGGCGGCGCTGATGCAGGCGGTCGCCGTGGTGGTCAGCGGGCTGGTGCATCGCAGGGCCTGGCACCGGGTGCTGTTCAACCTCTCCCAGGTGACCCTGGCCTGCGTGGCGGCCGCGGGGGCCTTCGCCGCGTTCGGCGCGCATGCGGCGCCCCTCACGCCCCGGACGCCCGACGGCGCGGACATCCCGGCCATCGCGGTGGCCGCCACGGCGTACTTCGCGGTCCGCGCGATCCTGGTCTGCCAGGCGGTGGCGCTGCACGAGCGCCGGCCGCTGGCCCGGGTGATGAAGGCGTCGATCGGCCCGCAGGCCCTCGTCTACGGGGCGCTGCTCGGGCTCGCGCCCCTTGTCGTGGTCGTGATGGCGCACTCCACGGCCCTGGTGCCGCTCTTCGTCGCGCCGCTGGCCGCGGTCTACTTCACCGCGACGCTCTCGCTCCGCCGCGACCACCAGGCCACCCATGACGGGCTCACCGGCCTGCCGAACCGCAAGATGCTCATCCTGCGCACTGAGGAAGCCCTGGCCGAGGCGCGCGAGCACGAGCGGGTGGGGCTGCTCCTGCTCGACCTCGACCGCTTCAAGGAGGTCAACGACACGCTCGGCCATCCGGTCGGCGACCGGCTGCTGCAGATCGTGGCCCACCGGCTCACCCACAGCGTGCGGCCGGGCGACGTGGTCGCCCGGCTCGGCGGGGACGAGTTCGCGGTGCTGCTGCCGTCGATCAGGGACGCCCACGCGGCCAGGGAGGTCGCCTCGCGGCTGCGGGTCGCGCTGACCGAGCCGGTACGCCTTGAGGGGATGACATTCGATCTCGACGCGTCGATCGGCATCGCGCTCTATCCCGACCACGCGCCGGACTTCGAACTGCTCATGCAGCGCTCCGACGTGGCGATGTACCTCGCCAAGGAGGGCCGTACGGGCGTCGAGTTCTACCTGCCGGGCAAGGACCGCAACTCGCCGGAACGCCTCAGCCTGCTCGGCGACCTGCGCCGGGCGATCGACGCCGACGAGCTGGAGCTCCACTATCAGCCCAAGGTGAGCCTGGAGGACGGCAGGGTCGAGAGCGTCGAGGCGCTGCTGCGCTGGTGGCACCCGGTGCGCGGGCCGATCTCACCCGCCGAGTTCATCCCGCTGGCCGAGCAGTCCTACCTGATGCGCGAGCTCACCCAGCACGTCATCGGCCACGCGCTGCAGCAGGCGGCCCGCTGGTGGCATGCGGGGATCGACGTGCCGGTCTCCGTCAACGTGTCGGCCCGCGACCTGCTGGATTCGAGCCTGCCCGAGCAACTGGAGTCCGGGCTGGAGAAGCTCGACCTGCCTCCCGAGGCCATCCGGCTGGAGGTCACCGAACGCATTCTCATGACCGATCAGGCCTACAGCGCCGAGGCGATCCGCACCCTGGCCGGCCTCGGCATCCAGCTGGCCCTGGACGACTTCGGCACCGGCTACTCCTCCCTGGTACGGCTCCAGCGGCTCCCGGTCTCCGAGGTCAAGATCGACGCGTCGTTCGTACGGCGGCTCGGGGAGTCGCAGGACGACGAGCGGATCGTCCGTTCGATCATCGACCTCGTACGGTCCCTCGGGCTGAGGTCGGTCGCCGAGGGGGTCGAGTCACCGGAGGTCGCGACGCTGCTGCGGGAGATGGGCTGCCACGCGGGCCAGGGCTGGTGGCTGGCCAAGCCCATGCCGGCGAGCGAGGCGACCACCTGGTTGCGCGGCCGGCTCAGCGCGGCCTTCCGCGACCGCGAGACCGGCGGAGCCCGCCTCGCGCCCCACTGAACCGCCACACCGAGCCGCCACACCGAACCGCCACACCGAACCGCCACACCGAGCTTCCACACTGGGTCTCCGGGCAGCCGTGCTGGGCGGCAGCACCGAACCGCCACACTGAACCGCCACACCGAGCTTCCACACCGAGCTTCCACACCGAGCTTCCACACCGAGCTTCCACACTGGGTCTCCGGGCAGCCGCGCTGGGCGGCAGCACCGAACCGCCATGCCGCGTGATCGCGTTTTGCCGTCGCGCTGAACCCGTCGCGCTGAACCCGTCGCGCTGAACCCGTCGCGCTGGACAGCCGCGCTGAACAGCCGCGCTGGGCGGCCACAGTGGGTCTCCACAGTGGGCAGCCGCGCTGATCTGTCGTGCCGGGCCGTCGGCGCCGCGCCGCCCGCGCCGGCCCGCCCGCGCTGGGGAGGGCGCGGCAGGGCGTCGGCCTCGGCGCGGGAGTCGCGTTAAGAGGATGTGACGCGCCGTCGCCGGTTCGGCCGCGCTCGGCGACGAGCCCTAGGATGGGTAGGTCCAATCTCCATCATGAAACGGGTTCGACGACTCATGTCCGCCATAACCCGCGATGAGGTCGCTCACCTCGCCCGGCTGTCCCGGCTGGCACTGGCCGACGACGAGCTCGACCACTTCGCCGCCCAGCTCGACCAGATCGTCGGCGCCGTCGCCCGTGTCGCGGAGGTGGCGGCCGACGACATCCCGCCGTCCTCGCACGCGCTTCCGCTGACCAACGTGTTCCGGCCCGACGTCGTACGGCCCGGCCTCACGCCGGAGGGCGCCCTGTCCGGCGCGCCCGCGGTGGAGGACGACCGATTCCGCGTGCCGCGGATCCTCGGGGAGGAAGAATGAGCTTGATTCGCAAGACCGCCGCCGAGCTCGGCGCGCTGGTCGCCTCCCGAGAGGTCACCGCGGTCGAGGTCACCCAGGCCCATCTCGACCGGATCGCCGAGGTCGACGGCCGGGTCAACGCCTTCCTGCACGTGGACGCCGAGTCCGCGCTGGCGCAGGCGCGCTCGGTCGACGAGCGCATCGCCGCCGGCGAGACGCTCGGGCCGCTGGCCGGGGTGCCGATCGCGCACAAGGACGTGTTCACCACGACCGACATGCCGACGACCGCAGGCTCGAAGATCCTCGAAGGCTGGCGCCCGCCGTACGACGCGACCGTGACCCGCCGCCTGCGCGAGGCCGGCCTGGTGATCCTCGGCAAGACCAACCTGGACGAGTTCGCCATGGGGTCGTCCACGGAGAACTCGGCGTACGGGCCGACGCACAACCCCTGGGACCTGTCCCGGATTCCGGGCGGTTCTTCCGGAGGTTCGTCGGCCGCGGTGTCCGCCTACGAGGCGCCGCTGTCCACCGGCACCGACACGGGCGGCTCGATCCGCCAGCCCGCCGCGGTGACCGGCATCGTCGGCATGAAGCCGACGTACGGCGGCTCGTCCCGCTATGGGCTGATCGCGTTCGCGTCCTCGCTCGACACGCCCGGGCCGTTCGCCCGCAACGTGCTCGACGCGGCGCTGCTGCACGAGGCCTTCTCCGGCCACGACCCGCTCGACTCGACCTCGATCGACGCGCCGGTCCCGCCGGTGGTCGAGGCCGCGCGGCACGCCGACGTGGCGGGCATGCGGGTCGGCGTGGTCAAGGAGTTCGGCGGGGAGGGCTACCAGCCCGGCGTGCTCGCCCGGTTCAACGAGGCCGTCGAGCTGCTTGAGTCGCTCGGGGCCAAGGTCGTCGAGGTCTCCTGCCCGACGTTCTCCTACGCGCTGCCCGCGTACTACCTGATCGCGCCCTCGGAGTGCTCGTCCAACCTGGCCCGCTTCGACGCCATGCGGTACGGCCTGCGCGTCGGCGACGACGGCACCCGCAGCGCCGAGGAGGTCATGGCCCTGACCCGGGCGGCCGGTTTCGGGCCCGAGGTCAAGCGGCGCATCATGCTCGGCACCTACGCCCTGTCGTCCGGCTACTACGACGCCTACTACGGGCAGGCCCAGAAGGTCCGCACGCTGATCATGCGGGACTTCGAGGCGGCCTTCCAGCAGGTGGACGTGCTGGTATCGCCGACCACGCCGACCACCGCCTTCCCGATCGGTGAGCGGGCCGACGACCCGATGGCGATGTACCTCGCCGACCTGTGCACGATCCCGACCAACCTGGCCGGCAACGCGGCGATCTCGGTGCCGTGCGGCCTGGCTGACGAGGACGGCCTGCCGGTCGGACTGCAGGTCATGGCACCGGTCCTGGCCGACGACCGCTGCTACCGGGTCGGCGCCGCCGTGGAGAAGGCATTCGAGAGCCGGTGGGGCGGCCCGCTGCTGTCCCGCGCGCCCGCGCTCTAGTCGCCGAGAGGAGGGGAACGGCGGCATGATCACCCGCATCGAGATCGACGGCTTCAAGTCCTTCCTGGACTTCCGGCTCGACGTGCCGCCGTTCCTCGCCCTCGTCGGCCCCAACTCCAGCGGCAAGTCCAACCTGCTGGACGCGTTCCTGTATCTGCGCGATTCCGCGTGGGGTCCCGAGGCGCTTCTGACCCCCTCCAGGGGAAGGCCCCATGAGCTGTTCCATCGGGTGAGCAAAGGCCGGCCGGTGACCGAGTTCACGATCCGAGCATGGACTTTGACCCACATCGGCGACGGCATCCTGCCGTTTCTCTACTACAGCGGTGCTGATCTCGGCGACGACGGCGTTCCCCGGCCTTGGGCGCTCTCGGCCGGGCCGCTACGAGAGTCTTTCTTCCCAGTGCTTCCCCCGTGGCTTCCGCACGAGCCCGAGAAGGCGCAGAAGGCGCTGAGCCGGGAGATGTCCAATCCGAGCCGCTATGTGCAGCTTCTGAATTCCGAGGTCGATGCCTGGAATATGCACCAGGTGGAGCCGGATTGTTTGCGCTCCTGGTCGTCGGCGGCGGATCACGGACCACTGCGGGCGGATGGCGGCAATCTGGCTTCCGTTCTCGGGCGGCTCAAGGCGGAGGGAGTGCTCGAAGAACTCCTCGTGGACATGGTGGCGCTCATCCCGGACATCACCGGGATCGAGCCGATCCTGGACGAACGGCGTCAGGAGTGGACGTTCGACGTCATCGTGGACGGCCAGGGGGCGATACCCAGCACACTGCTGTCCGACGGGACGCTCAGGGTCATCGCGCTGCTGGCCGCGCTGCATGATCCGGCTCACGCCGGAGTGCTGCTCATCGAGGAGATCGAGAACGGGCTGCACCCCAGCCGCCTCGCGGAGCTACTCCGCAGGATCCAGGGCAGGGTCACCGATCTCAACGACCCGGAGAGCGCCAAACGACCGTTGCGGCAGGTGATCCTCACCACGCACTCGCCGGTGGTCGTCTCCGAGCTGTACCGGCTCCGGCCGGACGCGCTGGTCTTCCTCGACACCGCCGTACGCGTCGATCCCGACAACGACAGGATCTCCCGGGTCACGGTCGCCAAGCCGGTGCGGTCGGAGGGGGAGCCGGGCACGTTCGTCTCTCCGCGCCAGGTGAGGAAGTATCTGAGCGCGGTGGGCGAGGTGCCATGAGCAGGCCGCTGGTGCCCGGGCTGATCGCCGAGGGGGAGACAGACGAGGTCTTCCTCGGAGTGGTGATCTCCCGGCAGCTCCGTGAGCTCACCGCGCAGTCATCCCGGTGCGCCGTCGACGTGGAGAGCACCGAAATCGGCGCCTGCCGATCGATCTACGACCACGGCAGGATGACCGGCGCGCTGCGTGAGCTGGCGAGCGACTGCCACCTGCTTTTCGTCCACAACGACCACAGGGAGCGGGACAAGGTGGACCGGGTCGTGCGGGACTCGGGACTGCCCACACCGGTGATCGCGCTGGTACCGGTTCAGGAGACCGAGGCGTGGCTTCTCGCGGACGCGGGCGTGTGGCGCCGGTTGAGCGGGAGCGACCACGGACGGTTGCCCGCCCGCCCGCGGGACGTCGAGAAGATCGCGGACCCCAAGAAAACACTCGCCGAGGTGGCGCCGCGCCGCGGAAAACCCGTTCGTGACTACTTCGAATACATCGCTCGTAACATCGACCTCGACGTTCTCGCCCAGGTGCCCGCGTACGCGGACTGGGTCTCCGACGCGAGGAACGCATTGAAGGGACTTGGTTACCTGTGAGCAGCACTGAGACGCTCATGCCGTACGACGAGGCGCTGGAGCGCTTCGAGCCGGTGCTGGGGCTGGAGACGCACGTCGAGCTGGGCACCGAATCGAAGATGTTCTGCGGCTGCCCGACGACCTTCGGCGCGCCGCCGAACACGCAGGTCTGCCCGGTGTGCCTGGCACTGCCCGGCTCGCTGCCGACGGCCAACGAGAAGGCGATCGAGTCGACGATCCGGATCGGCCTCGCGCTCAACTGCACCATCGCCGAGTGGTGCAGGTTCGCCCGGAAGAACTACTTCTATCCGGACATGCCGAAGAACTACCAGATCAGCCAGTACGACGAGCCGCTGTGCACGGACGGCTACCTGGACGTCGAGGTGGACGGGAAGACCGTCCGCGTGGAGATCGAGCGGGTCCACCTGGAGGAGGACACCGGCAAGTCCACCCACGTGGGCGGCGCGACCGGGCGCATCCACGGCGCCGACTACTCGATCGTCGACTACAACCGCGCCGGCATCCCGCTCGTGGAGATCGTGACCAAGCCGATCGCCGGCACCGACAGGCTCGCCCCCGAGGTCGCCCGCGCGTACGTCACCGAGCTGCGCGAGGTGATGCGCTCGCTCGGCGTGTCCGACGTGCGGATGGAGCAGGGCTCGCTGCGCTGCGACGTGAACGTCTCGCTGATGCCGCGCGGCTCGTCGGAGTGGGGCACCCGTACGGAGACCAAGAACGTCAACTCGCTGCGCAGCGTCGAGCGGGCGGTGCGGGGCGAGATCGAGCGCCAGGCGGCCATCCTCGCCGAGGGCGGCCGGATCGTGCAGGAGACCCGCCACTTCCACGAGGACACCGGCCAGACGACCTCCGGGCGGTCCAAGGAAGAGGCGCAGGACTACCGCTACTTCCCCGAGCCCGACCTGCTGCCGATGGCGCCCGACCCGGCCTGGGTCGAGTCGCTGAAGGCGGCGCTGCCCGAGCTGCCGTCGGCGCGGCGCAAGCGGCTCCAGCAGGAGTGGGGCGTGTCCGACCTGGACATGGCCGCCATGCACAACGCCGACGCGATCGACCTGGTCGAGGCGACGGTGGCCGCGGGCGCGCCCGCGGCCGACGCGCGCAAGTGGTGGATGGGCGAGCTGGCCCGCAGGGCCAACGAGACGGCCACGGCGCTCGCCGACCTGCCGATCACCCCGGCGCAGGTCGCCCGGGTGACCGAGCTGGTCGCCTCCGGCGCGCTGAACGACAAGCTGGCCCGCCAGGTGCTGGAGGGCGTGCTCGCCGGCGAGGGCGGCCCGGACGAGGTCGTGGCCAAGCGCGGGCTCCAGGTCGTCAGCGACGAGGGCGAGCTGTCGGCGATCATCGACCAGGTGCTGGCCGACAACGCCGACGCCGCGGAGAAGGTGCGCGGCGGGAAGATCGCGGCCGTGGGCGCGCTGGTCGGCGGCGTGATGAAGGCCAGCCGGGGCAAGGCGGACGCGGGCCGGGCCCGCGAGCTGATCCTCGAGAAGCTGGGCGTGCAGGGCTGACGGGCCTCGCGCACGTCGGTCACTGTGGCGGTCATCGCAAAGCCTGACCGACGCGTCCACCCACCTCGGGCACGTCGGTCACTGCGCCGGAAAGGAAGCGCCGGTCCTCGCGAAGCCCGCACCGCTGGACCCTCGCTGCGGTCCTGGCTCCCTCCACTCCGGTGAACGTCGCCGGACGCCGCCTCGGCGGGGGTCGCACGGCAAGGTGAGAACGGCCGGTCACGGTTTCGCGTGGCCGGCCGTTGGCCTTTTCCTTTGTTGGGTTTGTTCCGGTTTGTTCCGAATCGTGCTTCCGGCGAAAGTGGCGTCGGTGAAAATCGCGTCTTCTGCACGGAAAGCGACCTTTCTGGCGAGTGCGGAAGGTGTTGCTTCGGGACATATCCAGCGGAGGGCGTTTAGGGTTAACTGATCGCGAGTTGACCTTGAGCTGGAGGAGTCTGAGGCGTGCGCAACGCCGGAGCGTCCGTCGACCCGCCCACGGATCCGTCCGGGGCGGCGTCCGCTCCTCCGCACAAACATCCCGTGCGCCGCGTCACCTCACTGCCCCGCGGGGTCTCGGCCCTCCCCCGAGGGGTGTCGGCCGACATCTTCGCCGAACCTCCCGCTCCCGCCGCACCGGCCGCCAAGCCGTCCGGTGGCGGGAGCATCCCGCCGCCTGCCGCGCCGGTCGAGCCGTGGCGGGTGCCGGAGCGCCCGGCGCGTGAGGAACCCGCCGTCGTCCCGTCGCAGGATCCCGACGACCTTTACGACCCCGTCCCGCAGGGCCGTACGCTCCGCCGTACGCTGATCGGCCTGGCGGTGTTGCTCCTGCTGCTCTATCTCGTGCCGGCCGTCTTCATGGCGGGGAAGGTCCTGCCCGGCACGACGGTGCTCGGCGTCGACATCGGCGGGCAGAGCAGGCCGGAGGCAGTCGCCACCTTGCGCGAACGGCTGTACGCCCAGGCCAGGACGCCGGTGATCGTACGGCAGGGCACGCGGCGGCTGACCGTGGACCCGCAGCAGGCCGGTCTGATGCTCGATGCCGAGGCCACGGTCACGGCCGCGCCGGGCGGCTTTCCCAACCCCCTGGAGGTGTGGAACGCGCTGACCGGCACCCGTGAGGTGAAGCCCGTCGTGTCGGTGGACCGCCGCAAACTCGACGAGGCGGTGGCCAGGTTCGTCGCCGCGCCGCTGGAACGCCCGGGGCGCGAGGGAGACGTCTCGTTCGAGGGGGTCACCCCGGTCCCGATCTATCCCCGGGTCGGCTACGTCATCGACAGGAAGGCGACGGCCGACCAGATCGTCCGGGGATACCTCGACCCCGTGGCCGTCGTCGTGGCGCCCACGTCGCGTGATCTGCCGCACATCACCCGGGCCGAGGTGCGGCGCGCCCTGCAGTGGGCGCGACGCGCGGTGGCCGCGCCGCTCACGCTGACCAACGGGACCGCGTCGGTCAGCCTGTCACCCGCCACACTGGCGCGATATCTCACGTTCGCGCCCGACGGAGCGGTCCTGCGGCCGCACTTCGACGCCGTGGCTGCGGTCAGGAGCGTCGAGCCCACGCTGGTCGGCCCCTCGCGGGTGGCCCGCGACGCCGCCTTCACGGTGAAGGACGGCCGGCCGGTCCTGGTGCCCGGCAGGCCGGGCGACCGGGTGGACACGGACCGTCTCGCCGCGGACGTGCTGGCCGCCCTCGACGGCAGCGACCGTACGGTGGCCGTGTCGGTCGTGAACGGCCCGCCACGGATCACCGACACCGCGGCGCAGCGGATGGGGATCCGGGAGGAGATCGGCCGTTTCACCACCTCCTACGCCTGCTGTCCCCAGAGCGCGGCCAACATCCGCACCGCCGCCGCGCTCCTCGACGGCCGTCTCGTGGAGCCGGGGGAGACGTTCTCGTTCAACGGGGTCGTCGGCCCGCGCACGGCGGCCGCGGGGTTCGACGGCATCACCCCCACCATGATCCACGGCCGGGCCGGCACGGAGGCGGCGGGGATGACCCAGGTCGCGACCACCCTGCTGAACGCCGTGATCCGCGCCGGGCTCCGGGTCGGCGAGCACACCCCGCCCGAGGTCCACGCCTCCCAGCTGCCGGCCGGCACCGAGGCCGCCGTGTCCTTCCCCGGCCCCGACCTGCGCTGGAGGAACGACTCGCAATACGGCGTGCTCGTCCACGCGTCCACGAGCGGCACCTCGCTGACCGTGACGCTGTGGAGCACCAAGCGGTACGACGTGGAGGTGCAGGAGCCGGTCGTCGGGCAGCGGGTCGAGGTGCCCGCCGTGACCGGTCAGGGACCGGGCTGCGTGACGACGCAGGGGCAGCCCGGTTTCACCGCCGCGGTGACGCGGGTGCTGCGGCAGAACGGCGAGGTGGTCTCCCGGCAGACCTTCCGCACCTCCTACCACGCCCAGGCCGCGGTCATCTGCCGCTGATCAGGAAGGCCGCACCACCAGGATCCGGTCGTCGCCGTCCCTGGGGGAGCCGCGCCCGTCCCGGTTGCTGGTGCCCACCCACAGCGTGCCGTCGGACGCGGTGGCCACCGCGCGCAGCCTGCCGTACTCGCCCGTGTAGAGCGCGGCGGGACGTCCGGCGCGGCCCGAGGCGTCCACCGGAACGCGCCACAGGCGCTCGCCGCGCAGCGCCGCGGCCCACAGCGCCCCCGAGGCGTACGCGAGACCGGACGGCGACGCCTCGTCGGTCGACCAGGTGAGCAGGGGGTCGGTGTATCCGGACCGGTGGCCCACCCCTTCGACCTCCGGCCAGCCGTAGTTGTGGCCCTTCTCGATGAGGTTGATCTCGTCGTAGGTGTTCTGGCCGAACTCGGTGGCGTACATGTGTCCCCGGTCGTCCCAGGCCATCCCCTGCACGTTGCGGTGCCCATAGGTCCACACGAGGGTGCCGAAGGGGTTGCCGGGAGCGGGCCGGCCGTCCGCCGTCATGCGCAGGATCTTGCCGCCCAGCGAGTTCCTGTCCTGGGCCATGCCGCGTTCGCCGGTCTCCCCGGTCGAGGCGTACAGGTAGCCGTCGGGGCCGAAGGCGAGGCGGCCCCCGTTGTGGATGGCCCCCTTCGGGATGCCGCTGACGATCACCTTCCGGTCGGAGAGCCCTCCGTCGTAGCGGTAGCGGACGATCCGGTTGTCGTCCTGGGCGGTGAAGTAGACGAAGACATAGTGGTCGTCGGCATAGCGGGGCGAGACGGCCACGCCCAGCAGGCCGCCCTCGCCGCTCGCGGCCACCCCCTCGATCACGCCGGCCTCGTGGACCTGGCCGCCCGGGGTGACCCGCAGCAGCCGCGCCGACTCGCGCTCGGTCACCAGCGCGTCGCCGCCGGGCAGGAACGCGATCGCCCAGGGCACGCTCAGGCCGGTGACCAGCGTGCGCGGTGCGGCGGGGGCGACGCTCGTCTCACCGCCGGCGGGAGTCGCTCCCGCGCCACCGGCGGTGGCGGCGTCGCTCGCGGCGGACAGGGGCGGGGGAGTCCTGCCCCCGCCCTCCTCACCCGGCGCGCACGCCGCGGTCGCCGTCAGAAGGGCCGCCCCCAGCAGCGCCGCGCCCACCCCGTGCCTGTTCGCCATCCCTGATGACCTCCTCATGCACCCCATACTCGCTGGCCGGGCCGATGGTTCCCTAGGTTTGTTCCTGTGAAGATCTGGGTCGCATCACAGGACATCGCCGACGCGCTCACAGAGCTGCCCGAAGGCCTCCCCTCCCTTGACTGCGTCGTGTACGACGGGCGGACGCCGTTGCCCGGCCCGCCCGAGGACGTGGAGATCTGGGTGCCTCCGCTGGTCCCGCTGCCGGACACCCCCGGCCTCCTGGGCCGCATGACCAGCCTCCGCCTGCTGCAGACCGTGACGGCGGGGGTCGAGCCCTACCTTCCGCACGTGCCGCCGAAGGCGGTCCTGTGCAACGCGCGCGGCGTCCACGACGCGGGCACGGCCGAGTGGGCGGTGGGCGCGATGATCGCGATGCTGCGGGAGTTCCCCGATTTCGCGGCCGCCCAGGCCAGGCGGGAGTGGACCTACCACCACACCGGCGTCCTCGCCGACAGCACCGTGCTGATCGTCGGGTACGGCTCGATCGGCGAGGCGCTCGAACGGCGTCTTGCCGGATTCGAGGTGGACATCGTGCGGGTGGCGCGCACGGCCCGCGACAGCGCCCACGGCCGTGTCCATGGTGAGAGCGAACTGCCCGCGCTGCTGCCCGAGGCGGACGTGGTCGTGCTCCTGGTGCCCGCCACCCCGGGGACGGCCGGCCTGGTGGACGCCGGGTTCCTCGCCCGGATGAAGGACGGCGCGCTGCTGGTGAACGCCGCGCGCGGGTCGGTCGTGGACGCCGACGCGCTGCTGGCCGAGTTGCGGACGGGCAGGCTGCGGGCGGCGCTCGATGTCACGCCCGTCGAGCCGTTGCCGTCCGACCACCCGCTGTGGACCGTGCCGGGGGTCTTCATCACCCCGCACATCGCCGGCAGCACGCCCGCGTCGGTGCGGCGTACGCGGAGGCTGGTGCGGGAACAGGTGATCCGTCATCTGACGGGCCGTCCACTCGATAACATGATCACCGGGCATTACTGACCGCTCCGTTAAGGATTCCGGAACGTGGCTGCCTCGTGACCTGGGGTGCGTACGGTGAAGCTCAGCGTGCGCGGCTGGTTATCAGATCGGTGACGACTCGCTCGTTGTCCCCCTCTCGATCAGCGGGAGTGCGCACACTGGCCATGTGACAGGGAGAGTAAAGCCGAGTCGAGAACGGGAGGGGCAGTGATGGCACACCCCACCGAATCCGGCGACGCTGACACAACTCCGGACTCGGCCGAAACCCCGGCGGACACGACAACCGGAGACGAATCGGCGACAGGTGCAGAGGCGACGCGCGTGAACGGCAGGCGTGACCCCCGGGTCCCACTCACCACGGCGGCCGGGCTCGGCGCGGTGGCGGTCGTCGTGGCCCTGGTCACCGGAGGCTCGGCACCGGTCGTGACCGCGGTCGCGGGTGTCGTCACCGGCCTGCTCGCGGCCATCTCGCTGATCATGGCCGCCTCCCGCGTCGTCCCCGTCCACCGGCGCCAGCCCGGCGCGTGGCGGTGGATGGCCGCCGGGTCGCTGACCTGGCTCCTCGGCGTCGGGGTGCGCCCCGTGGCCGACGGCACGCCGTTCGTGCTCACCTTCGCCGACCTGCTCATGCTCGTCGGGTCCGTGCTGCTCGCGATCGGCTGCGGCATGTCGGTGAAACCACCCGCGTTCACACGCGGGGTGATACGCCAGGCGGCCGACGCCTACCTGGGCGCGGCGTCGGTCTTCGCCGTGGCCTGGGTCGCCGTGCTCGGCCCGGCGTTCCGTAAGGCGGAGGACACTGGAGCGTTCTTCGTCGCACTCGCGCTGCCCGTGGTCTGCCTGCTCGCGACCTGCGCCGTGACCCCGGCCGTGGCGGCCTCCCGGTCGGGCAACCGGGTGGTCGGGCTCGCCGGTGTGGGGCTGCTCACCGCGATAACGGCGGCGGAGCTGGCCACGGCCCTCGCCCGCCTCGACGGCGACACCCCGCCGCTCGCGGCGGGGCTCGTCGTCCCGGCCATGCTGCTGGTCCTCGCCGTCGCCCCGTGGGTGCACGAGGACCGGCCGGTCAGGCCGTTGCCCGCCGCGCTGACGGCCGCCACCCCGCTCGTGCTGGTCGCCGCGGCCACGCTGGTCGCCACCCTGTACGCGATCGGGAACAGCCGCGACGCCGCCCTGGTGATCGTGGCGGCCTCGGTCGTCCTCGTCCTGCTCGGCCGCCTGTTCGTGCTCCTGGTCGAGACCGCGGGCATGCGCCGCCTGGTCGACGTCGGAGAGCAGCAACTGCGCAGGCTCGCCGAGAACACCGGCGACGTCGTGCTGGTGTGCGATCCCCGCGGGATCATCCAGGAGGTCGGCCCCGGCCTGGAGACGACGTACGGCTACTGCCCCGACGACCTCGCCTTCCGGCCGATCTTCGACTACATCCACCCCGAGGACGTGCCTGCCGTACAGGCCCTCCTCGACCGCATGATGGACGACGAGGACGACGGGCCGGATCAGGAGGGTGAGCCGGCGCAGGAGGGCGGCACCCGCATCTCCTGCCGGTTCCGCGCCTCCGACGGCACCTGGCGTCCCACCGAGTCCGTCGCCGCCCGGCACGTACGCGACGACGACCTCGTCCTGGTCACGATCCGCGACCTCAGCGACCAGGTGGCCCTGCGCAACCAGGTCACCCACCTGACCTTCCACGACGGGGTCACCGGGCTGCCCAACCGGGCCTACTTCGAGGAGCGCGCCCGGGACGTGCTCACCCGCCGGGGAGCCGGCGGGACCGCGGTGATCTTCCTGGACCTCGACGGCTTCACCTCCGTCAACGACTCCGTCGGCCACGCCAGCGGCGACCACCTGCTCGGCCAGGCCGCCCGCCGCCTGCGCTCGGCCGTACGCGCCGACGACACGCTCGCCCGGTGGGGCGGGGACGAGTTCGCGGTGCTGCTGGAGGGCGGCGCGTCCGGAGGCACCGACGCGCAGACCGCCATCGACCTGGCCGAACGGCTCGTCCGCGCGGTCTCCAACGAGCCGTTCCGGGTGGCCGACCGCGACATCGCGCTGACGGCCAGCGTCGGCGTGGCCTTCGCCGAGGAGGACCTGCCGCCCGGAGACCTGCTGCGCAACGCCGACGTGGCGATGTCGCGGGCCAAGGAGCTCGGCGGGCGCCGGGTGGAGGTCTTCGCCACCCACATGCACGCCGACGTCCTGCGCCGCCTGGAGATCGCCTCCGACCTGCAGCGGGCGCTGCTGGAGAACCAGTTCGCGATCGAGTATCAGCCCGTGGTCGACCTGGCCACGTCGCAGGTGACCGCCGTCGAGGCGCTGGTGCGCTGGTGGCGGGGCAGCACGTTCGTGCCGCCCGAGCAGTTCCTCGGGCCCGCCGAGGACACCGGGATCATCGTGCCGCTCAGCGAGTGGATCCTGCGCGAGGCGTGCCGCGAGGTGGCGGCCTGGCGCGCGTCGTCGTGGGACATCGGGCTGGCGCTGAACCTGTCCGCGCGGCAGATCATGGCCCCGCGCTTCGTGGAGACCGTGGCGGAGGCGCTGAGCGAGAGCGGGCTGCCCGCCAGCAAGCTGACCCTCGAAGTCATCGAGGAGATGCTGGTCGAGGACGCCGGCGAGATGATCAGCAGGCTGTCGGAGCTGAGGACACTCGGCGTACGGCTGGCCATCGACGACTTCGGCACCGGCTACGCGTCGCTCGCGTTCCTGCGGCAACTGCCGGTCGACATGATCAAGATCGACCCGTCGTTCGTCTCCGGACTCGGCCGCGACGACACGCTGACCCTGCTGACGAAGACGATCGTGCAGCTCGGCAACGACCTCGGGCTGATCGTCGTCGCCGAGGGCATCGAGCGGCCCGAGCAACTCGACCTCCTGCGCAAGATGGGCTGCACGCGCGGCCAGGGCTATCTGGTGGCCCGTCCCATGACCGCACGGGGCGTCGACTCCCTGATGCCGAGCACGACCCTCCAGAACACCGCCTGAGCCGCGCCGAAGGCGCGCCGTGAGCACAGCGTCATGCCGGAGGCGCGCCAGGGGGCAGCGTCGATCGTCTGGGCGCTTTGATCGGCTGGGCCGTGCCTGCGGCACGCAAGGAGCGTGTCCCTCGTCGCGCGTGGTCGCTTCGCACCCGCGCGCCTCAGTCCAGAACGGTGGCGCGGACACGCGGCGTCGTGCCGGCCGCGCTGCGGGTCGCATAGCCTGGGAGTCCGTTGCGGGTGTCTTGGATGGCGAGACGGGCGTCCCACATGATTTGACGTGGAGGCGCTCCATCGGACATCGTTGTAGCCATGCATAGCGGTGGGATTCTCGTAGTACTTCGCAGGCGCGCAGCCTGACGAAGCACTAGGTCCTGCGCGCGCCCCAGCTCCGCTCAGCGGATGGGGCATTTTTTATGCCAGGAGCCACGCCAAGCAGCCCAGCCAGAAGCAAGCTCAGCCACAAGGAACGAGCCGATGACCGAGAAAATGACAGGTGCCCAGGCCCTCGTGCGGGCGCTGGAGCAGGTCGGGGTCGACACGGTGTTCGGGATCCCCGGCGGGGCCATTCTCCCCGCCTACGATCCCCTCTACGACTCGACCAAGGTCCGGCACGTGCTTGTACGGCACGAGCAGGGCGCCGGCCACGCGGCCGAGGGCTATGCGCAGGCGACCGGCAGGGTCGGGGTGTGCATGGCCACCAGCGGCCCGGGGGCGACCAATCTGGTGACCCCGATCGCCGACGCCTACATGGACTCGGTGCCGATCGTCGCGATCACCGGGCAGGTCTCCACCCCGCTCATCGGGACCGACGCGTTCCAGGAAGCCGACATCTCCGGCATCACGATGCCGATCACCAAGCACAACTTCCTCGTCACCAAGGCCGAGGACATCCCGCGGACCATCGCCGAGGCGTTCCACATCGCCGCGACCGGCCGTCCGGGGCCGGTGCTGGTGGACATCGCCAAGGACGCCCTGCAGGCGACCACCACCTTCTCCTGGCCGCCGGTCATGCAGCTTCCCGGCTACCGTCCGGTGACCCGGCCGCATTCCAAGCAGATTCGCGAGGCCGCCCGGCTGATGACCGAGGCCAAGCGGCCGGTGTTCTATGTCGGCGGCGGCGTGCACAAGGCGCGCGCCTCGGCCGAGCTGCTGGAGCTGGCCGAGCTGACCGGCATCCCGGTGGTCACCACGCTGATGGCGCGGGGCACCTTCCCCGACAGCCACCCCCAGCACATGGGCATGCCCGGCATGCACGGCAGCGTCTCGGCCGTCGGCGCCCTGCAGCGCTCCGACCTGCTGATCGCGCTCGGCACCCGGTTCGACGACCGGGTCACCGGCCAGCTGTCCAGCTTCGCTCCGCACGCCAAGGTCATCCACGCCGACATCGACCCCGCGGAGATCTCCAAGAACCGCCACGCCGACGTCCCGATCGTGGGCGACTGCCGCGAGGTGATCGGCGACCTGATCACGGCGGTGCGGACCGAGCAGGCCGAGGGCCGCAAGGGCGACTACAGCGAGTGGTGGCGGCTGCTCAACGGCTACAAGGAGACCTACCCGCTGGGCTACGAGGAGTTCGCCGACGGCTCGCTGGCCCCGCAGTACGTCATGGAGCGGCTGAGCGCGCTGGTCGGAGCGGACGCGATCTACGCGGCGGGCGTCGGCCAGCACCAGATGTGGGCCGCCCAGTTCATCAAGTACGAGCACCCGGGGACGTTCATCAACTCCGGCGGCGCGGGCACGATGGGGTACGCCGTGCCGGCCGCCATGGGCGCCAAGATGGGCCGCCCGGACAAGGTCGTGTGGGCCGTCGACGGCGACGGATGCTTCCAGATGACCAACCAGGAGCTGGCGACCTGCGCGATCGAGGGTGTGCCGATCAAGGTGGCGGTCATCAACAACGGCAACCTCGGCATGGTCCGCCAGTGGCAGACCCTGTTCTACGACGAGCGCTACTCCAACACCGATCTGCAGCGGCCCAAGCGCATTCCCGACTTCGTGAAGCTCGCCGAAGCGTACGGTTGCGTCGGCCTGCGGTGTGAGCGTCCCGAGGACGTGGACGACACGATCCGCAAGGCCATGGAGATCAACGACGTGCCGGTGGTGGTCGATTTCGTCGTGCACCAGGACGCGATGGTCTGGCCGATGGTCGCGGCCGGCACGAGCAACGACGACATCAAGTACGCCCGTGACATGGCGCCGAACTGGGAGGGTGGAGAATGAGCCCCGCCCAGGCCCGACCCGTTCACGACCAGCAGCGCGAGGAGATGGAGCAAGCATGAGTCGCCACACGCTGTCCGTGCTGGTGGAGAACAAGCCGGGCGTGCTGGCCCGGGTCGCCGCCCTGTTCAGCCGCCGCGGGTTCAACATCGACTCGCTGGCGGTCGGGCCCACGGAGCACGACGACATCTCGCGGATGACCATCGTCGTCAACGTGGAGGACCTCCCGCTGGAGCAGGTCACCAAACAGCTCAACAAGCTGGTCAACGTCATCAAGATCGTCGAGCTCGACAACAGCCAGTCGGTGCAGCGCGAGCTGATGTTGATCAAGGTGCGGACCGACTCGGAGAGCCGGTCGCACGTCCTCGAACTCGTGAACCTCTTCCGGGCACGCTGCGTTGACGTGGCTCCGGACGCGGTGACGATCGAGGTCACCGGGACGACCGACAAGCTGGAGGCGTTCGTCCGGGTCCTTGAGCCGTACGGCATCAAGGAGCTCGTGCAGTCGGGCATGGTGGCCATCGGCCGCGGCGCCCGTTCCATCACCGACCGCTCGCTTCGCGCCCTCGACCGCAGCGCATAGCTCCCATGGCAGGCACGTCGCGACGGACAACCCGTGAAAGGCAAGCAAGTGACTGAGATCTTCTACGACGACGACGCCGACCTGTCGATCATCCAGGGCCGCCACGTCGCGGTGCTGGGTTACGGCAGCCAGGGCCACGCGCACGCCCTGAGCCTGCGCGACTCGGGTGTGGACGTCCGGGTCGGCCTGCCCGAGGGCTCCAAGAGCCGGGAGAAGGCCGAGGCCGACGGGCTGCGCGTGCTGTCGCCGGGCGAGGCCGTCGAAGAGGCCGACCTCACGATGATCCTCGCGCCGGACCACATCCAGCGGCACCTGTACGCCGAGCACGTCGCGCCGAACCTCGTCGAGGGCGACGCGCTGTTCTTCGGCCACGGCCTCAACATCCGCTACGGCCTCATCGAGGCCCCGGCGGGCGTCGACGTCGCGATGGTGGCGCCGAAGGGCCCGGGTCACCTGGTCCGCCGCCAGTACTCGGCCGGTCGCGGCGTGCCCTGTCTGGTCGCCGTCGAGCGCGACGCCACCGGCAACGCCTGGCCGCTCGTGCTGTCGTACGCCAAGGGCATCGGCGGCACCCGCGCCGGCGCGCTGAAGACGACCTTCACCGAGGAGACCGAGACCGACCTGTTCGGCGAGCAGGCCGTGCTGTGCGGCGGCGTCTCCGAGCTGATCAAGGCCGGTTTCGAGACGCTGATCGAGGCCGGCTACCAGCCGGAGGTCGCCTACTTCGAGTGCCTCCACGAGATGAAGCTGATCGTGGACCTCATGTACGAGGGCGGCATCTCCAAGATGTACTGGTCGGTGTCCGACACCGCCGAGTACGGCGGCTACACCCGTGGCCCGCGCGTGGTCAACGCGGAGACCAAGAAGGAGATGCGCCGCATCCTCGACGAGATCCAGGACGGCCGCTTCGCCCGCGAGCTGGTCGAGGAGTTCGACTCCGGCCAGACCAACTTCAAGCGCTACCGCGAGGAGCTGGCGGGCCACTCCATCGAGCAGACCGGCGGCAAGCTCCGCCCGATGATGAGCTGGCTCAAGGGCGAGCAGGCCTGAGGCTCGCGAACGCTCGCGTGACCGCGGCGCCGCTCCCCGCCCGGAAGGGCGGGGCGCGGCGCCGCGTCGCGTTCCACGGCCCCCGCCGACCGGCACCGGCCCCCACCGGTTTCCGGCAGCTCCCACCAGCCCTCCACCAGCCCCCGCCGACCCCGCCGACCCCGCCGGTCAGCGCTGGGACCCGAACGGCCCGGCACCGTCGCAGCCGGTAGGCGGACCTCAGAGCACTGTCGCCGCCGGTCTAGCGGCCGGGGCCGGACGGGGTCAGCACCGGGCGGGCTTGAGCCAGGAGCATTCGAGGTCACCGGCCGAGGGCCGCCGCGACGCCTGGCCGGTCTCCTGCGGCGTCGGCTCCGGAGCCACACCGCGCGCGTCCGCCGAGACGCCCGCCGCCTCATCGACCGTCTCATCGACCGGGGCGTTCCTGGTGAACTGCGCCAGCCTGACGGCGATCCGGTCCTCCAGGTCGCGCGGCGGGCCGGACAGGTAGCCGTTGCTGATGACCGAGAAGACCAGCGGCTCGCCGTCCGCGCTGGTCACGTAGCCCGACAGCGCGGTCACGCCGGTCAGCGAGCCGGTCTTGGCGTGCACGTTCCCGGCCGCCGCCGTGCCGCCCATCCTGCTGCGCAGTGTCCCGCCGACCATGCGCTCCGCCTCTCCCGCGATCGGCAGGGCGGCGTACCAGGTGGGGAACCAGGGCTTGCCGCGCACCGCCGCGAGCAGGGCGGTGATCCCGCCGGGCGTCAGGGCGTCCACCCGGGACAGGCCCGAGCCGTCCCGCAGCCGCAGCGTCTTCACACCGTTGGCCTGCGCGAACGCGGTCGTCACGGCGAGCCCGGCCGACCACGTCCCCGCGCCGGAGACCTTGCGTCCCATCGCCTTGGTGAGGATCTCCGCGTGCATGTTGTTGCTCAGCTTCAGGAACGGCACGAGCAGGTCGCCGAGAGGCATCGACCGGCGTGCGGCGACCGTGACCGCCTTCGCGGTGGCGGTCCCGCGCACGGTCGGCCCGAGCACCTTCACGCCGTGCCGGGCCAGCCCCTCACGGAACAGGGTGGCCGCGTAGAGCGTGGGGTCCCACACCGCGACCCACTCGTCGTACGGCTCGGCGACCGTGCCGCTGACCACGACGGTGTTGGTGCCGTGCTGCCGCTCGACGAGCACGTCCGTCTCGTCGCCGGTGACGGCCTTGTTCACGATCGTCACGTAGCCGGTGGCCGGGGTGGTGGACACCTTGGCGGCCTTGCCGGGTCCGCTTCCGGGCGCGACCGAGACGATCACCGAGCCCGCGTCGTAGTCGGTGTCGGGTGCCGCGGTCAGCGCCGAGATCTGCCCGGCGTAGTAGTACGGCTCGTCGTCCCAGGCCCAGTCGGTGCCGAGCCGTACGTCGTCGAACCAGGTGTCGTCGGCGACCAGCCGTCCCGTGACGACCTTGACCCCGGCCGCCGCGACCTTGGCGGCGAGCGCGTCGTAGTCGGCGGCGAGCATGGTCGGGTCGCCCGTGCCCCGCAGCGTGAGGTCGCCCACGACCGTACGGCCCGCCTTGGACGCGGCGAGCACGTCGGTCGTGAACCGGAAGTCCGCGCCGAGCGTGTCGAGAGCGGCGGCGGAGGTGAGCAGCTTGGTGTTGGATGCGGGGGCGAACAGCTTGTCCGCGTCGAGGGAGTAGAGGTCCTCGCCGCTGGCGGCGGCACGTACGGCGACGCCCGCCCGCGCGGGGGCCAACCGGGAGTCGGCGAGGATCTGGTCGAGGTCGCGGGTCAGGTCCGCGATGCCGGGGGCCGGACCCCGCGCTCCGGCGGGGACGCCGGACCCGGCGATTCCGGTGGCCAGGACGGCACCGGCCAGCATGATCGTGATACGTCGTGACAATCGCACGGTCCGCTCCCGGGTGAGTGGCTTTCCGCGATCGTCGGCGAGCCGTGCCGGGGCGGCAATACGGAAATGTACGTATAACGATCAGGCGGGCATCGAGACCAGGAACACGCAGTCGCCGAAGGCCACCTCGTCGCCTGCCCGTACGGACGCGGGGCCGACCAGGCGCCAGCCGTTCAGCCGGGTGCCGTTCATCGAGCCGAGGTCGACGAGCAGCCAGGAGTCCTGCTCCCGCCGCAGTTCGGCGTGCACCCGCGAGACGGTCAGGTCGGCGAGGACGAGGTCGCAGGAGGAGCCGCGGCCGACCAGATAGCGGGCCCGGCCGTCGGCGGGCAGGGCGAGCCGGGGCAGCCGGGGACGCCGCCAGGCGGACTCGATCCGGCTGCTCAGCTCCGACACGGAGGCGACGGCGTCGGTGATCCTTCTGCGCCAGCGCCCGCGGTGCGGGAGGTCGGAGACCAGCTCGTCCAACTCGTTGCGACTGCGAGCACGGAGCGCGAGGTCCACCCGGCCGACGAAGGTCTCCATGGACAGGCGTCCTTCGGCGGCCCGGTCGCGGAGCTCGCTGAGCGCACGCTCGCGGTCCCCGTCCGATGCGCGAACCGGGGGAGAGCTCATGAAAGGAGTATCCGTCGCAGTGGTCCGAGGTGTCCAGAAGACCGCCGTATTCCCCGTCGATCCCGGGGTGGGAGCGGGGGCGCCGGGCATGGCGTCCCCGCTCCCTGCGCCGTCGGCGCGTCTCTACCGTCGGCTCTACTGCCGGCCGAAGTCCTGGGTCCAGTACGGGCCGCCCGCGGCGACGTACCCGACCCCGATGTCGGTGTAGGTGCAGTTGAGGATGTTCTGCCGGTGCCCGGGGCTGTTCATCCAGCCCTGGACCACGGCCTGGGCCGTGCCGTAGCCCTTGGCGATGTTCTCCGCCGCGGCCCGCCAGGTGTAGCTGGCGGCCGTGATGCGGTCGGCGAAGGAACGGCCGTCCTTCGAGGTGTGGTCAAAGTAGTTCTTCGCGGACATGTCGGCCGAGTGGGCGTACGCGGCGGCGCGCAGGCGCGCGTCGTGCTTCAGCGGGCCGCAGCCCGCCTTGGCCCGCTCGACGTTGGTGAGGCGCACCACCTCGTTCTCGATGGCGGTGCCCACGGCCGAGCCGCTCGTCGGAGAGGCGCTGGGCGCGGCGGGGGTGGGGGCGCTCGGGGCGGGGGCCGTGCTTGGGGTGGTGCTTGGGGTGGTGCTTGGGGTGGTGCTGGGGGTGGTGCTGGGGGTGGTGCTGGGAGTGGTGGTGGGGATGGTGGAGGGGGTGCCGCTGGGGCGTGGGGAGGAGGTGGCGGTGGGAACCGTGGTGGGGATGTCGCAGTCGAGGCGCACCGGCTTCGAGCGCGAGACGTGGCCGCGATAGTCGGTGACGACGCTGTAGTACGCGCCGTTCACGCAGGTCAGCGCCACGGTGACGCGCGCGTTCCTGACCACCTTGGAGCCGCTCTTGACCACGCGGTCGGGGCCCGGCCTGCTCTTCACGATCCGGACCCGGAAACGGGCGTTGTCGACGCAACCGGCCCGCGAGCCCGCCGCGCGGATCTTGCCGTCCACGCTGACGTACGGCTTCGCGGCGGCGACCCGGCAGCCCGCGTGCCAGGCCTCGGCCTGAGCCGGCACCGCCGTCATGCCGGCGGCCGCGACGCTCCCGAGGCACAGGACCGCTCCGAGCGCTCTGTTCACGATCATTCCTCCAGTGGGGGTTAGACGCTGGGGAAGTCGTCATTATGGTGCGCTAGAGACCGACATGTGGTGATAAATCGGTCCAAGGAGGAAAGTATCTACCTTCTCTTAAACTTCCTTTATGCCGCGCAATGCCTTGGATGCCCGATAATCCGCAGGTCAGCGGCGTGATCAGCGCAGAGACCGGCTTGAGGCGCGTTTAAGGTCGTCCGCGGCCTCCCGCGCCACCCGTTCCAGCCGCTCGCGGCAGCGCTCCCACCACGGCGGACGGCCGGCCGTCACCAGGTCGTCGCCCTCCCGGCATCCGGCGCCGCCGTCGACCGGCCCGCGGACGACGTGAGCGTGGCAGGCCGGGCCCCTGTCCGGACGCCGGCCTCGGCCCGGCGGGGCGCCGCCAGCGGCGCGAGGCCGCCCGATCACCTCATTCTTCGGTGCGGAGCACTTCTCCGGGTTCGGGCCGCCCGCCGTCCTGCGTGCGGTCCTGTCCGCCGTGCTGCCCGTCGCTCCCGGAGACGGGAGCCGCGGAGGGCGTGCTCCCGCCGGTGACGGCGGCGAGGCGGTCGGCGGTGAGGTCGTACCTGAGGGTCATCAGCACGCCCGCGAACGTGATCAGGGCGGGCACCACGGTCACGCCGATCACCACGGCGACGTGGGCGCTGTCCGGCTGGGTCACCGGATGCTCGGGGTCGGAGGAGGCGAAGCTGCCCAGGCTCAGCACCCATCCGTACGCGGTCGCCCCGAGCGCCTGGACCGCGTTCTCCACCGCGGTCCACAGGCCGGTGAAGATCCCGCCCCTGCGCTCGCCGCTGAGCATGCCGTCGTACGCGATGACGTCGGCGAGCATGGAGAACTGCAGCAGCTGGGTGCCCGCGTAGCCGAAGCCCACGATCATCACGCACAGGTGCGCGTACAGCTCGCCGAACGCGGGCGTCGCGAGGAGCAGCAGCGCGCCGATCGTGAACAGCGCACCACAGAGGATCATGGCGCCGCGCTTGTCGAGCTTGCGGGCCAGCCACACCCACAGCGGCATCGTGATCAGCATCGGCCCCACGAGCGCCGCGAAGAGCGTGGTGGTGGCGGCGGTGTCGTCGAGCGCGTACGCGGCGAAATAGGGCGCCCCGGCGAGCATCACGCCGGCCCCGAGCGTCTGCGCGGAGCTGAGCCCGAGGAGCCACAGGAACTGCTTGCTGGTGCGGGCGGCGGCGAGCTGCTCCCGGAGCGTCCCCTCGGACTTGCGCGGTGCGGTGAAGGGCGCGCGGGCGGTGCCGAAGAACGAGCCCAGCATCGCGACGAGAAGGATCACGCCGAAGGTGACGCCCATGACGCGGTAGCCGTCGGCCGTCTCGCCGGCGAGCGTCGGCGCGAGGATGCCGCTCATGGCGATCGAGACCGCGATGAGCGCCATGCGCCACTGCAGCAGCGAGGTCCGCTCGTGATAGTCGGTCGTCATCTCCGCGGGCATCGCCTTGTACGGCACCTCGTACAGGGCGTATCCGGTCGCGGCGGCCAGGAAGGTGACGCCGACGTACACGGCGGCGGGGACGCCGGTGATCGGCGGGCCGGCGAACATGAGGGCGAACGACACCGGCAGCACCGCGGCCCCGGCGAGCAGCCAGGGGCGGCGTGGTCCCCACCGCGAGACCGTGCGGTCCGACCATCGGCCGACCAGCGTGTTGGCGATCAGGTCCCAGGCCTTGGGCACGAAGAGCACGACGCCCGCGAGCGCGGCGGGGACCGCGAGCACGTTGGTCATGTAGAAGAGCAGCAGCAGCCCGGGGATCGTGGAGAAGTTGGCCGTGCAGAACGAGCCGACGGCGTACCCGAGGCGAACCCCGAGGGAGACCTTCGACGGGGACGGCGTCGCCGTGGAAACCATGGTCGCCATTCAAGCCGAGCAAGCGTCCGTTAGGAAGGACTGATCGGCAACGGTTCGGCGGCTGCCCGGTGTCCCGCCGATCTCCGCCGGGGCGGCCCCGGCGGAGATCGGTGACGGGCCCGCGGGCTCAGTCGCGTACGTCGGGGAAGACGACGTGCGCGCCGATCTCGATCAGGCGGCGTTCGGTGTGGGCGTCGGCGACCCGGGCCATGAGCACCGGCGCCTCGCTGGCCGCCAGTTGCGGCAGCCGGCTGCGCACCCGCCGGTGCAGCTCCTTCACGATGTCGTCGGCGCCCGAGATGTGCACCTTGACGTGCAGCATGATCCCCCACAGCCCGGCGGCCGTACGCGCCTCGGAGATCCAGACGTGGTGGACGTAGGGATACTCCGGCAGCAGCTCGGCGACCGCCACTCGCAGCGCCGGCAGGATCGGATGGCGCGTCCGGCGATAGCCGGGGTCCACGACCTGCATCGCCCCCGACAGGTGCTGCCGGGGAGCGGGGACCCACTGCGGGAGCGCGGAGGCCGCCTCCGGGACAGGGGCGGGCATGGGAGGGACGGGCGTGGGCGGCGGTGGAGCCTGCCGCGCCGCCTGCGCGCGGGTCACGGTCGCCATCGCGCCCGTGGCGTACGCCGTGGGGGCGGCCGAGCCCAGGGCCGACAGCGCCGGAGCGGGACCGGTGCGGTTCTGCTCCAGATATCGGCGCAGGTCGTCGATCGGCACGGCGGCGGCGGCGGGGCCGGCCGCGTCGATCACGATCTCGCGCACGCCCGTGACGCGCTGGATGTCGAGGATGGTGTCGGCGTCGCATGCCGACAGGGAGTGGCTCCCACGGTGCCGGGCATAGGTCGCCGGTCCCGTGTAGCCGAGCAGAACGCGTTCGCCGTTCTGCGTAGTGCCGAGCACCACGGAGCGGTCGGGGCGGACCGCCACCAGGATGCCCCACTCCGCGAGGGCCGCCAGGAGTTGCCGGGGGCTGCCATGCCGCGCGAGAACGTCGCCCAGGGAGGGGTTCCCGATGCTCATAGCCTGAACGATAGGGACTGGACCATGGCGAATCAGGCTAATCCCCAAGATTAGGTGCGATCAATACCGAGATGGGTGGCAGTCTGGATGGATCAGGCTAAGCCGGGGTACATCCATCGGCTGGGCCCGTACGTGAGCGAGTCTCACGAATCCCCTGAGCCCCACCGGAACCTCCCGGCAGCCGGGCTGCGTGGAGCCGCCCGGAGCCGCGCGGACCGCGATTCCGAGACCAGGTCGTCGTGCCGCCGCGACACCGCCGAGACCTTGCGTCGTCTCGTATGCCGGGCGCTCGTGAGAGCCTTCACAAGGCCCGGATAGACTCACGTCGTCCGCGCTGTCGCACTTCACGAAGGACTCAACCCAGTGAACAAGCCCGTCGTACTTGTCGCAGAAGAGCTCTCAGAAGCGGGTCTCGCCGTGCTCGGCGCGGACTTCGAGGTCCGGCACACCGACGGCGCCGACCGGTCGCAGCTCCTGCCCGCCCTCGCCGACGTGGACGCCCTGATCGTACGCAGCGCCACCCAGGTCGACGCGGAGGCCATCGCGGCGGCGCCCAAGCTGCGCGTCGTCGCCCGGGCCGGCGTGGGCCTGGACAACGTCGACGTCGAGGCGGCGACCAAGGCCGGCGTCATGGTCGTGAACGCCCCGACCTCCAACATCACCAGCGCCGCCGAGCACACGGTCGCGCTGATCCTCGCCAGCGCCCGCAACGTCGCTCAGGCGCACTCCGCGCTCAAGAGCGGCGAGTGGAAGCGCTCGAAGTACACCGGCGTCGAGCTCGACGAGAAGGTCATCGGCATCCTCGGCCTCGGCAAGATCGGCCAGCTTGTCGCGCAGCGCCTGCAGCCGTTCGGCGTCGAGCTCATCGCGTACGACCCCTACCTGCAGCCGGCCCGCGCGGCGGCGATGGGCGTGCGGCTGGCGTCGCTGGAGGAGGTGCTCCAGCAGTCCGACTTCATCACGGTCCACCTGCCCAAGTCGAAGGAGACCATCGGCCTCATCGGCGACCGCGAGCTGCACATGGTCAAGCCGACGGTCCGGCTGATCAACGTCGCGCGTGGCGGGATCATCGACGAGAACGCCCTCTACGCCGCTCTCAAGGAGGGCCGCGTCGCGGGCGCGGGCATCGACGTGTTCGCCAAGGAGCCCTGCACCGACAGCCCGCTGTTCGAGTTCGACCAGGTCGTGGTGACGCCGCACCTCGGCGCCTCCACTCACGAGGCCCAGGAGAAGGCCGGCACGCAGGTCGCCCGCAGCGTCAAGCTGGCGCTCGCCGGCGAGTTCGTGCCCGACGCGGTGAACGTCCAGGGCGGCGCGGTCGCCGAGGACGTCAAGCCGGGCCTGCCGCTCACCGAGAAGCTCGGCCGCATCTTCACCGCGCTCGCGGGCGAGGTGGCCACCCGCCTCGACGTCGAGGTCCGCGGCGAGATCGCCGCGCAGGACGTCCGGGTCCTGGAACTGGCCGCCCTCAAGGGCGTCTTCACCGACGTCGTCGAGGACGCGGTGACCTACGTCAACGCGCCGCTGCTGGCCAAGGACCGCGGCGTCGTGGTCGAGCTGGTCACCAGCGCGGAGAGCCCCGACTGGCGCAACGTCGTCACGGTGCGCGGCGTGCTCGCCGACGGCCGCACGGTCTCGGTCTCCGGCACCCTGTCGGGCCCGCGGCAGATCACCAAGATCGTCGAGGTCAACGGCTACGCGATGGAGATCGAGCCGACCGAGCACCTGGCGTTCTTCACCTACGCCGACCGTCCCGGCATCGTCGGCATCGTCGGCCGCCTGCTCGGCGAGCAGAACGTGAACATCGCCTCCATGCAGGTCTCCCGGGACGTGAAGGGCGGCAAGGCGCTCATCGCGCTGACGGTCGACACGGCGATCCCGTCCGACGTCGTCGAGCAGATCGCGGGGGAGATCGGCGCCGACAGCGGCCGCACGGTCGACCTGGAGGACTGACCCTCCGATATCGCCTCATCGAACGGCCCGGCGCCTCGTGCGCCGGGCCGTTCGTTTTCTCCCGTCCGTTTTCCCGATTCATGGACGGCGTCTCACCAGGTGAGATACTAGGTCGTCCTACGAGATTGTGGGGTACTCTTGCGATGACGAGGCGCCCCGCGCTTCCACCTGCCGCGACGGGGCCTGATCAGGGCAGGCCGGCCCGTCGCGGAGCGCCGCGCAGCCGGCCTTCGGCCCGCCCGTGACGCGTGACCCGCGTTCCATCGGCGGCCGACGCATTGGACCCGCGACAGCCGGGTCCCGCTCTCCGCATTTCTCCGTCGAAGAGAGAATCGCCATGTACGAGATGTATCCCTGGGGTCGTTCCGAGGACGCCGAGGACGAGGCGGCGGCGGCGCTGCAGATCGCGCTCGACCGTCGCGACAACGGGGGCGTACCGCAGCGCTGACCTGGCCGGAAAGCCGGCCTGGCCGGGAATCGGCGGGAACGGCCACCCTCCGGATGTGTCAATCTTGAGTGCGTGGTGAGCATCGGCGGTGGGGCCGCGAACACGACGAGCCTGCTCCGGTTGATCAACCAGCGGGCGGTGTTCACCGAGATCTTCCGCCTCGGCAAGGCATCGCGCCCCGAGCTCGCCCAGGTGACCGGCCTGTCGAAGCCGACGATCTCGATGGCGCTTGCCGACCTGGAGCGTGCCAGGCTCGTCCGTCCTGTCGGGTTGCGTACCGGCGGCACCGGCCGTGCCGCGCTGCTCTACGAGATCAGGCCGGAGGCGGGCTGGGTGCTCGCGGCCGACATCGGCCGCACCACCGTGCGGCTCGCGCTCGCCGATCTCGTGGGCGACGTCGTCGTCCGCAGGCAGGAGCCCTCGGCGGCGCGGTCGTACGACGGCCTGGTGGGGCAGCTGGAGCGGCTGGCCGCCGAGGTCGTCGCCGAGGCCGGCCTGGCATCCGGTGACGTCACCGTCACCGTGTTCGGCACTCCCGGAATCCACGACAAGGAGAGCGGGGCGCTCCGGCTCGCGCCCGGCCTGCCCGGCTGGGAACGCCCCGGCGCGGTGGACGCGCTGGCCGGTGTGACCGGCTCGCCCTACACCGTGGAGAACGACGTCGACCTCGCGGCGGTGGGGGAGGGCGCGTACGGCCTGGGCAAGGGCGTCTCCCACTTCGTCCTCGTGTCCATCGGGACGGGCGTCGGCATGGGTGTGATGATCGACGGCGGTCTCTACCGGGGTGCCCGGGGAGCGGCCGGCGAGATCTCCCACCTGCCGATGGGCGTTCCGGAAAGCGCGGACGGCCCGGGAGCCGGGCGCGGTGAGTTCGAGTCGGTCGCGTCCGCCGACGGCATCGTGGCGGCGGCGGCGCGTCTCGGCATGACGGCGGCCACGGCCGGTGAGGTCGTCGCCGCGGCGCGCCGCGGCGACCCGGCCGGGCGCGAGGTGCTGGCCGCCGAGGCCGGTCACGTCGCCCGCGCTCTCGCCGGGGTGATCGCCGTGCTCGATCCCGAGCTGATCGTGCTCGGCGGCGGCATCGGCGCACAGGCCGGCGACCTGCTCGCCGACGCGGTGGCCGAGCGGCTGGAGACGCTGGTGGCCCTCGCGCCACCGCGGATCGAGGTGTCCACGCTAGGGCCGGACGCCGTGATCCTCGGGGCGCTGGCGGTCGGGCTGTCCACGGCGCGCGACCTCGTTTTCGAACGTGCCGTCGCGTCTGGACCCGCCTGACCGGCAGGTGCGCCCGGGTATGGACCGAATAGTGAGATCGTGTTTCGATCCACGAGACAACCGGTAAGGTACACGCATGGAGTCGAGCAACATCCGCCTGGCAGTCATCCCCGGTGACGGTATCGGCACCGAGGTCGTCGCCGAAGGCCTCAAGGTCCTCAACGCCGCGGGCGTCAAGTCCGAGACCACCGAGTATGACCTCGGCGCCAGGCGCTATCACGCGACCGGGCAGACGCTTCCCGACGAGGTGCTCGACGAGCTGCGCGGCTACGACGCGATCCTGCTCGGCGCCGTCGGCGACCCGAGCGTCCCGCCCGGTGTCCTGGAGCGCGACCTGCTGCTGCGCCTGCGCTTCGAGCTCGACCACTACGTCAACCTCCGCCCGGTCAAGCTGTTCCCCGGCGTGACGACCCCGCTCGGACAGGCCCGTCCCGAGGACATCGACATGGTCGTCGTCCGTGAGGGCACCGAGGGGCCGTACGCCGGAGCCGGTGGCGCGATGCGCCGCGGCACGCCGCACGAGATCGCCACCCAGGAGTCCCTGAACACGGCCTACGGGGTCGAGCGCGTGGTGCGCTACGCCTTCGAGAAGGCCATGACCCGGCCGCGCCGCAAGCTGACGCTGGTCCACAAGACCAACGTGCTCACCTACGCGGGCGACCTGTGGGCGCGCACCGTCGACCGGCTCGGCCTGGAGTTCCCCGAGGTCGAGACCGACTACTGCCACGTCGACGCGGCCTCCATGTTCTTCATCACCCAGCCGCAGCGGTTCGACGTGATCGTCACCGACAACCTGTTCGGCGACATCCTGACCGACATCGGCGCGGCGGTCGCCGGCGGCATCGGCCTCGCGGCCAGCGGCAACGTCAACCCGGCCCGCACGGCGCCGTCCATGTTCGAGCCCGTCCACGGCAGCGCGCCCGACATCGCGGGCCAGGGCAAGGCCGACCCGACCGCCACGATCCTGTCGGTCGCCATGCTCCTCGACCACCTCGGCCACGCCCAGGCGGCGGCCCGTGTCGAGCAGGCCGTGGCCGACGACCTGATCGAGCGCCAGAGCGCGTGGACGGCACGCTCCACCCGCGAGATCGGCGACGACATCGCCGCCCGAGTAGCCGGCTGATTCCGGCCGCTCATCCCGACATCACGCGCATGGCGGCCCGGTATGGGCCGCCATGCGCTTTTTCATATCTGTGAAATGCCCTAGTTTTCCCTTAGCCGACTCGTCGCACAATTACTACGACGACGTAGAGAGAAGGACCCCGCATGACCACCCACCTCAGGTTCGACGTGCAGCTCAATCCGCAGGCCCGCTCTGCGGCCGAGCGCGAGCAGCTGCTGGCGAGCCCCGGCTTCGGTCAGGTCTTCACCGACCACATGATCTCCATCGACTGGACCGAGGGGGAGGGCTGGCACGACGCGAAGCTCCAGCCGTACGGTCCGCTCGTGCTGGACCCGGCGACGTCGGTGTTCCACTACGCCCAGGAGCTGTTCGAGGGGCTCAAGGCCTACCGGCAGCCGAACGGCTCCATCGTCGCCTTCCGGCCGTACGCGAACGCGGCGCGGTTCAACCAGTCGGCGCAGCGCATGGCGATGCCGGAGCTTCCCGAGGAGACGTTCGTCGAGTCGCTCGAACTCCTCGTGCAGACCGACCGCGACTGGGTGCCGACCGCCGAGGGGCACAGCCTCTACCTGCGTCCCTTCATGATCGCCACGCAGCAGGCCCTCGGGGTGAACCACCCCTCGCGGAACTACAAGTACATGGTGATCGCCTCGCCCGCCGCGTCGTACTTCACCGGTGGCCTCAAGCCGGTCTCGGTCTGGCTGTCCACGGAGTACACCCGCGCGGCGCCCGGGGGCACCGGGTTCGCCAAGTGCGGCGGCAACTACGCGGCGGCGTTCGTGGCCCAGCGGCAGGCCGTCGAGGAGGGCTGCGACCAGGTCGTCTGGCTCGACGCCTTCGAGCACCGGTGGGTCGAGGAGATGGGCGGGATGAACCTGTTCTTCGTCTTCGGCGACCGCCTCGTCACCCCGGCGCTCACCGGGACGCTGCTGCCCGGCATCACCCGCGACTCGATCCTCAGCCTGGCCGGCGAGCTGGGATACAAGGCGGAGGAGGGCAAGATCTCCATCGAGGAGTGGCAGGCGGGCTGCGAGTCCGGCGAGCTCACCGAGGTCTTCGCCTGCGGCACCGCCGCCGTCGTCACCCCCGTCGGCTCCGTCAAGGGCGTCGACCGGAGCTGGACCGTCGGCGACGGCACGCCCGGTCCGGTCACGATGAAGATCCGCGAGGAGCTCGTGGGCATCCAGTACGGCAGCCGCCCCGACACCCACCACTGGATCCACAAGATCTGCTGACGGTCGCCGCACCGGCCCGCCTCTCTCCGGGTGGTGGCCGGTGCGCGGTCGGAACGTGCGCCGGGCAGGGCTGAACGGCCGACGCGCAAGGGGCCGTGCTCAAGGGGCCGGGCTTGAGGAACGGGGCTTGAGGAACGGGGCTCGGAGGCAGGGTGCAAGCGGTCGTTCAGCCGATGGCGCCCGGGCAGGGCCTGGCCACCGCGAGGACGGACAGCGACACCAGTCCGTGGAGCAGGCCGGTGCCGCTCACTCCGGCCCTCGCGTCGACACTGATCAGGGGCCGCGCGACCGGGCACGGCCTGGGCGCCGGAGCGGGAGCCGGCGCCGGAGCCGACACGACGCGCGGAGCGGGGGGCGGCGGCGCGACGGGAGACGGCGTGGGCGTCACGGTCACCGTGACGGTGACCGTGGGCACCGGAGTGGGCCTGGCACTGGGCGCCGGAGCAGAGGGCGCCGGGCTCGCGGTCGGGCCGACGACCGTCACGTGCTGGGTGATGTTGCAGACCCGGGCGCGCCGGCACAGCGCGTTCTGCACGTTCGAGGAGCCGCCCGCGGTGTTGGTGGACGTGTGCTGATAGCCGTGGTTGCGCGTGTCGCCGGACACCGACAGCCTGTCCCCGGGCCGGTCCTGCGGGTCCTTCCCCTGGGTGGACGTGACGTTGCGCACGGCGCGATCGCCACGGCCGTGCCCGTTGTCGGCGGCGGCCCCGAGCGGGACGACACCGGCGATGAACGCGGTCGAAGCCGATGTTCCGGCGAGAAGGAGACCGGCGATCCTGCCGGTGAGAAACGCCCTGCTGCCGCGCCGACAAGTCATCCGCCGCCCCCTGTTCGGATCAGACGCCTGGTCGCACCAGACGCCGGGTGATAAAGACGAGCTCCGGGCAAAGCGATCCGCCAATGCGAATCGCTTCGCGAGCGTACTCATCGAGGGGGCGGCGATCATGCGTCCCGCGCCTCTATGGCGCGTTATTACCCGGTCATTGCCCTACGTCCATCGAGATCCAGGATTCAGTTCTTCCTGATGAGCGTGAGGCCGTCGGCGACGGTCAGGAGCACGCTCGTCACCCGGGAGTCGCGGGCGACGAGGTCGTTGAACTCCCGCATCACGGGCACGGTGCCGCCGGCGGCGGGATCGGTGATGTCGCCGTGCTGGAGCGTGTTGTCCACGGCGATCAGGCCGCCGGGCCTCAGCCGGGGCAGGATCTCCTCGTAGTAGACCGGGTATCCCGCCTTGTCGGCGTCGATGAAGGCGAAGTCGATGCTCTCACCCGCCGGCATGGCCCGCAGCGTGTCCGCGGCCGGGCCGAGGCGCAGCTCGATGCGGTCGTCGAGACCCGCCTTCCGCCAGTAGCGGCGCGCCACCGCCGTCCACTCCTCGCTCACGTCGCAGGCGATCAGGCGCCCGTCGGCGGGCAGCCCCCTGGCGATGCAGATCGACGAGTAGCCGGTGAAGGTCCCCACCTCCACGGCGCTGCGGGCGCCGCTCAGCCGGACCAGCATGGTCAGCAGGGTGCCCTGCTCCGGCGCGATCTGCATGGTGATCCGGTCGCCCACCAGCCGGTGGGTCTCCTCGGCCAGGTCGGTGAGCAGATCGTCCGGCGGGCTCGTGTGCGCCGCGGCGTACTCGGCGACGGCAGGGGTGATGAAATTGGGGCCTTCATGGCTTCACACTAGATCGTCAGCCCGCTGACCTGCGCGAACACTCTCGGATATCTCGTACTATGAGATCGATGTGCCAGAGGGTGACCGGCTGTGGCAAACTGCTCAGCACCATGTTCTACGGTCTGCTCATTATCGGCAGGCGCGCCGGCTAAAAGGACACCGCCGGCGCGCAGACCTCTCACGTCCGTGAGGGGTCTTTTTGTTTGGGCCCCAAGCGGAACCACAGGCCGATGAGCGCGCGGCGAGACGCAACCCGCGAAGGAGACACAGAGATGGCCGACGATCGTTTCCACGTGTACGACACGACGCTCCGTGACGGTGCCCAGCAGGAGGGGCTGAACCTCACGGTCGCCGACAAGCTCGCTATCGCACGTCACCTGGACGGCCTCGGCGTCGGCTTCATCGAGGGTGGCTGGCCGGGCGCGAACCCCAAGGACACCGAGTTCTTCCGGCGGGCTCAGACCGAGCTCGACCTGAAGCACGCGCAGCTCGCCGCGTTCGGCGCGACCCGCCGGGCGGGCGTGAAGGCCGCCGACGACCCACTGGTGGCCGCGCTGCGCGAATCCGGCGCGCCGATCGTGACGCTCGTGGCCAAGAGTCACGACCGTCACGTGGAACTGGCCCTCCGCACGACGCTGGAGGAGAACCTCGCGATGATCCGCGACACGGTCTCCCACCTGACCGCGGAGGGCCAGCGCGTCTTCCTCGACGCCGAGCACTTCTTCGACGGCTACCGCTCCAACCCGGCGTACGCGCTGGAGGTGCTGCGCACGGCCGCGGAGGCGGGGGCGTCGGTGGTCGCGCTGTGCGACACCAACGGCGGCATGCTGCCCGACGAGCTGGCCGACGTGGTGCACGAGGCGGCCGGCACCGGGGCCCGCATCGGCATCCACTGCCACGACGACACCGGCTGCGCGGTCGCCAACACGCTGGCCGCGGTCAAGGCCGGCGCCACACACGTGCAGGGCTGCGCCAACGGCTACGGCGAGCGCTCCGGCAACGCCAACCTCTTCACGGTGGTGGCGAACCTCCAGCTCAAGCGGGGATTCGACCTCGTGCCGCCGCAGTCGCTGCGCGACATGACCCGCATCGCCCACGCGATCACCGAGGTCACCAACGTCACGCCGAACTCCCACCAGCCGTACGTCGGGACGTCGGCCTTCGCGCACAAGGCGGGCCTGCACGCGTCGGCGATCAAGGTGGACCCGAACCTCTACCAGCACATCGACCCCGCCGAGGTCGGCAACGACATGCGCATGCTGGTCTCCGACATGGCCGGCCGCGCCTCGGTCGAGCTGAAGGGCCGCGAGCTGGGCTACGAGCTCACCGGCGAGCAGTCCAGGCAGCTGGTCGAACGGGTCAAGGACCTGGAGGCCAGGGGGCACACGTTCGAGGCGGCCGACGCGTCGTTCGAGCTGCTGCTGCGCGACACGGTCGACGGCGAGCTCCGGCGCTACTTCACGGTCGAGTCGTGGCGGGTGATCGTCGAGCGCCGCCCCGGCGGCGACGTGGTCAGCGAGGCGACCGTCAAGCTCCACGCGAAGGGCGAGCGGATCATCGCGACGGGCGAGGGGAACGGCCCGGTCAACGCGCTCGACAAGGCGGTGCGGCTGGCGCTGGAGAAGCTCTACCCCGAGCTGGCCGCGGTCGAGCTGATCGACTTCAAGGTCCGCATCCTGGAGGGCACGCACGGCACGGACGCGGTGACCCGCGTGCTGATCACGTCGAGTGACGCGACCGGCGAGTGGGCCACGGTCGGGGTGGGCGAGAACATCATCGAGGCGTCCTGGCAGGCGCTCGAGCAGGCGGTCACGTACGGCCTGCTGCGGGCCGGGCACAGCGCCTGAGCAGCGCCTCGCCGAAGCCGGAGCGAGGCCTTGCCGGCGCGTCGCCGAAGCCGGAGCGGGGCCTTGCCGGCGCCTCGTCAAAACCCGGAACAGCGCCTCGCCGGCGCCTCGTCTGCAACTCGGCAGGGCCTGAGCAAAACGGTGCCTGACCAGGGCCTGACCAGGGCCTGAGTGGTGCCAGGCCCTCCTCAAGGGATGGTGCGAGTGGTGCTCACGATGCGCTCGTGAATGTTGTGGTTTTAGTGACATTTAGTCTAGTTGGTGCTTAGATAGGCGAAGCTCCTGAGGCGGTCATCGCCACGATCGGCGATCCGGCCACGGTTCCAGCCTCAGCGCCCCGCTCTGGCTCAACGGAGGGTGAAGGCAAGAAGTAGCTGCGCACCGAACCCCGTGCTGTCGCGGTGCCTGCCGCCATGCTTCTGATCGTTTTTTCGGAGGCGGCCGGTGCCGTGAGAGCCGAGCGACCGTCTGTCACCATGACCAGCCACGTGACTGCGTGGAGTCCGAAAATTTTCGGCTCGCAGTCATCCCCCTCGCTGGTGCACCCGGAATGGGAGGGTCTGTGATCACCTCGCCGTCTTACTATGACCAGATCGGCGGCGCACCTGTGGTGCGCGAGGTCGTCGAGCGTTTCTATGATCGCGTGCTCGGCGACGACGATCTGAAGCCGTACTTCACCGGCATCGACATGCCCAGGCTGAAGCGGCACATGGTCATGCTGCTGTGCTCCGTCCTCGGCGGGCCCGAGCCGTACGAGGGCCGTGACCTGGGCGAGGCCCACGCCGGCATGGGCATCACGTCGGAGCACTACGACAAGGTCGGCGAGCACCTGGTCGCGGTGCTGCAGGGCGGCGGCGTCGGCGAGGACATCCTGCGCGACGTCGGCCTCGTCCTCGGCAAGGTGAAGTCGTCCATCGTCGCCGAGCCCGCGGAAACGGCCGACTGAGTGGACACGCAGGCTCTCAAGGACAGCTGGCACCTTGTTTCCCGATCGGGCGACCAGGTGCCGCTGTACTTCTACTCGATTCTTTTCCTGATGAACCCGGACGTACGGGACATGTTCCCGGTGTCGATGGCGCGTCAGCGTGACAAGCTCGTGGGCGCCCTGGGCCGCGTCGTCAGCAACGTCGACCGGGTGGAGGAAGTCGTCCCGTTCCTGCAGCAGCTCGGCCGCGACCACCGGAAGTTCGGGGTGACCGCCACCCACTACCCGGCCGTCGGCCAGGCGCTGCTCGCCACGCTGGAGCACTTCCTGGGCGACCGGTGGACGCCCACTCTCGCGCACGACTGGACGCAGGCGTACAACCTGGTCGCCCAGGTGATGGTCGACGCGGCGAACGAGTCGTCGAAGGTCTCCCCGCCCTGGTGGGAGGCGGAGATCATCAGCCACGAGACGCGCACCCTCGGCATCGCCGTCATCCGCGCGCGGCTGAACTACCAGTACCCCTTCCGCCCGGGCCAGTCGGCGTCGATCTCCTACGCCATGCGGCCGCGCGTGTGGCGCTTCTACTCCTTCGCCAACGCGCCCCGCCAGGACAACACCATCGACCTGCACGTACGCATGGTCGACGGCGGCGTGCTCAGCTCGGCGCTCGTCATGGGCGCGCGGCGGGGCGAGGTGCTGCGCGTGGGCGCGGCGGTGGGCGAACGGCTGACGCTCCCCGCGGACGTCCAGGGCGACCTGCTGATGATCGCGGGTGGCACCGGCCTCGCGCCGCTCAAGGCGCTCGTGGAGCAGATCGCCTACGAGGGCCCGACGCGCAGGGTGGACCTCGTGATCGGCGCCCGGAACTCCAGGGAACTGTACGACTACGAGGCGATGGCCAAGATGGCCGCCGAGCACCCCTGGCTCAACGTCGTGCCGGTCGTCTCCCATGACCCCTTCTATCGGGGCAACCGCGGCTACGCCGTGGACGTCGCGCTGCAGGGATGGCGTGGCCAGCACGTCTACGTCTGCGGCTCGGAGGAGATGGCACAGGCCACCGTCGGACGGCTGCTGGACGCCGGCGTGCCGACCGAGCAGATCCACTTCGACGAGTTCACGAGCGACAAGGGTCGGGAGTCATGACGGCAGAGACGCCTTGGGGCAACCCGACGGGGGAGCGCCAGCCGCTCACCCCGGATCGGGTGCGCAAGCAGGAGTTCACGCGCACCTCGCTCGGGCGCCGCGGCTACAGCGAGGACGAGGTGCGCGCGTTCCTCTACCGCGTCGCGGAGGACATGGCGGCCAGCGACAAGGAGAAGGCCGACCTGCGGGCGTACATCGACCGCATGAAGCAGTGGTACAAGGAACACGGCATGAACCCGGAGCAGGCCGCCGTGTCCCAGACCCCGAACGTCGACGCCATCAACATCCTGTCCCGCGCCCAGCAGACCGCCGACGCGCAGATCGCGGAGGCGGAGGACTACGCGCGGCGCATCGTGAGCCAGGCCCGCCGGCAGTACGAGGAACTCCTGATGGAGGCGCAGCGGCAGGCCGAGGAGGCCGCCAACCAGGCGGTCGGCGCCTACCGCGCGTCGGGCAACGGGCTGCAGAGCGCCGAGGCCGAGGAGCTGGAGCGCCGGATCGCCTACCTGCGCACGTTCGCCGACGTCACGCAGGTGCAGTTGCGGGCGGTCCTCGAGGGGCTGGCACAGGAGGTCGACAAGCTCGGCCACGTGCCCGAGCAGGCCAAGCAACTGGCGGCCGGTCCTCTGGCGGGCGGCTCCCCGTCACCCTCGGTGTACGGATAACCGCCCGCCGCCCTCCTGTCGGGGGAGGAGGTCTACGACAGCGTGCCGGCAGAGCTCGCGTGCAGCGTGACCGAACCGGCCGGGGTGTGAACGATCAGAGTGCGTCCTGAGCAGCTGACCTCCGGCCGGTCGGTTCCGGGCACCACCACGGTCAGCAGCGACGTGGCCACGGGCGAGACGATCACCGGAGCCGGCTCCTTGTGCATGTAGCTCGGCGAGACCCAGCCCTGGTAGGGCGAGGTCTGCCCGCGCACCACCCGCTGGCCGCCGACGGGCTTGCACGACGGCATCGCGAGCTGGACGATCGACGCCTTCCAGTCGCCGTCGCCCACCACTACCTGCCCGCCCGAGTCGGACACGACCTTCAGCTTGGGATCGAGGTGCCACAGGTTCTGGAGCTTGCCTCCGCCGCTGTCGAGCACCGCCATGACGTCCTCGCCGTGGTTCACCAGCACCGACCGCTTGCGCGGCACGCCGTACGCCTTGTCGGTGAACGTGAACGCCTGCCGGTCCTTGCGAACGGACTTCGACACCAGGGCCGTGGGGGTGTGCCCGCGGAACTTCCTGCCCACGATGATCGGCACGTTGTGCGCCTCGGGGCTCATCGTCCACCGCCGGTAGGGCGTGTTCTCGTACGAGACGAAGCCCGCCTCGGTGAGGATCGAGCGGCCCTGGGCGTAGTAGGTGACGCCCATGTGGTCCTCGTGGCCGTGGAACTTCAGCGCCGGCCCGAAGCGGATCGAGTAGTAGGCCGACTTGGGGTCGTCCCACGCCGTACGGCCGAACACGTAGCCGGCGTTGAACACCTGCACGGTGGACCTGGCGTGCTCGAAGGCGGTCGGCTGGACGTCGGCGGGACCGTCGCCGATCGGCACCATGTAGCCGTTGGGCTGGGTGGCGGCGCTGATGTGCCGCGGCAGGCTCTCCCAGCGGGTGGCCAGCGCCGCGGGCACCTTCATCTTGCAGTCCTTGATCGTGTCGACCGCCACCCTGAGCCGGTCGTGCACGTAGATGGCGTAACGCGGCGCCTGCTCGCGCAGCGCGCCCTGCGCGTCGATGTCGAGCTTCATCGACTTCACCATGCGGTTCACGGCGAGGTTCTTCCACGTCGCGTTGCCGTAGCGGCAGCCGATGCGCAGCAGGCCGATGTCCTGGTCGAGCCCGTGGTTGTGGCCGAGCTCGTAGTTCTTGGGGTCCGACAGCAGCTTCGCGTGCAGGGCCAGGCTCTTCGTCAGCCAGTCGGCCTTCACATACCTGCTCAGGCACACCAGGGCCGGGGCGCGCAGCGCGATCGGGTGCTCGGCCCAGGCGTACGGGCTGGTGGTGCGCCCGCCGTACGGGTTGTCCTTGACCCAGTCCTTGGCGATCTCCTCGGCCCGGCTGAGGTAGTCCTCCTCTCCGGTCGTCTCGTAGTCGGCCACGAGCCGGCCCATCCACCGCAGCGACTGGAACACCATCTGCCAGGACCGGTTCTTGTACGGGTCCGTGTGCCAGTTGACGTCCTTGCCGACGGTGACCGCGGGCAGGCCGAGGAAGGACAGCTTGCCGCTCATGACGTCGCCGGCGGTGGGGGTCGCGGGCAGCCAGTCTCCCTGGCACTCCGCGGTGCGGTGCGGCGCCCGCGCCTGGGCGGGTGCGGCCACGGCGAGCGCGGTCAGCGGGAGGACGGCCACCAGAGAGAGGGCTGAGAGGCGGCGGAACACGCCGGATTCCTTCCGAGATCGAATTGGGAGCCGCTCATGCTGTCCGAATTCTGGCGATCTGGTCAAGTCACTCTGATTACAAGTGCACAACTGCTCACAAAAGCCACTTCGGGCCGGGCTGGCCCGAATCATGCGGCACGTGGCCGTACGGCTGCTCGCGCCCGGTCTCCGCGCTCTGCCAGCATGAGGCCATGCCGGCTCCGTTCCCAGAGAGGTTCCCGGACGCGTTCCGAGACTCGTTCCGAGACGCGTTCCGAGACGCGTTCCCCGAGACGCCCGCCGCCGCGGCCGCGCTCGCCGTCGCCACCCGCTTCTGCTCGCCCGCGCTGCTCAACCACTCGATCAGGGCCTACGTGTGGGGCGCCGGCTACGCCCGGGCGCACGGGATCGAGTTCGACGACGAGCTCTACTACGTGTCCTCCCTGCTTCACGACATCGGGCTCACCGAGACCTTCGACAGCCACACGGTGCCGTTCGAGGAGGCGGGGGGACGCCTCGCCTGGGTCTTCGGCACGGCCGCCGGATGGTCGCCGGAGAGGGCCGCGCGGGCCGAGAAGATCATCGTCGTGCACATGCGCGACGACGTCGCCGCGTCCGACGACCCGGAGTCGCACATGCTGCAGGTGGCCACGTCGTGGGACGTGTCGGGACGGCGGCCCGAGGAGTTTCCGCAGGACGCCCGGGCCGCCGTGCTCGCGCGGCATCCCCGGCTCGGGTTCGGCGCGGAGTTCCTCGCCGCCTTCGAGGATCAGTCGCGGCGCAAGCCGGGCTGCGCGGCGGACCGCTCCGTCACGGGAGGCATCGCCGCCCGGATCGCCGCCCACCCGCTCGACGCCTGAACCCGTACGTACGACGGCCCGGCGGGGCGTCCGGGTCCGTCTCGGTCAGGACGCCATCCGCAGGGTCGGCCGCAGGGTCGGCATGGAGACACGCGAGCGGCGGCCCCGCGTTCCGGGGCAAGGAATTCACGCATCCCACACGGCCTGTCCTCGTCGCGGACAGGCCGGGCCGCGGACAGCGACGCCGACGGGTCTGACTCAGCCGTCCTGCTTGGGACCGGTGCTCTCCACGACCTCGAACGTCCACAGCTCGGAGCCGGTCGCGGCCGGGCCCTGCCCGTGACCATGACCATGTCCCTGAGCCTGCCCCTGCCCCTGAGCCTGGGCCTGGGCCTGGCCGTGTCCGTGGCCCTGCGCCCCGGCCTCGGCGGCGGCCTGCGCGTGCCCCGCCTGGAACGCCCGGCTCTCCTGCCAGCGCCGGAAGTCCTCCTCGCTGCGCCAGCGGGTGTAGACGAGGTAGCGGTCGCTGCCCTCCACCGGCCGCAGCAGCTCGAACCACTCGAACCCGTCGGCCGACTCCACCATCCCGGCCCGGTTGGCGAACCGCTTCTCCAGCTCGCGCCGCATCTCCTCGGGCACCGTCAGCACATTGATCTTCACGACCGAAGGCACATCGACTCCCCGTAGCGCTCGACAACGTACGTGACCACCTTACGTACGCCCACCCGGCGTCCCCCACTTCGTGCCCCTCCCGTCTGTGTTCGCCCGTCGAGTCGCTCGTCGCGCCGCCCGTCGCGCCGCCCAGAACGGCACCTCGCTGCGTTGTGCGGACGCCCACGGCTCCGCTGTGGCCTCCTCCTCCGCCTTGCGATGCACCACTCCGGACACCGCTCCTTCTGGCAAACCTTGGCGGTCGCGGCACTAGGCTCGTGACGTGCGTATTGCGAGGTTCTCGATGGGCGACCAGGTCGCCTTCGGCGTGGTGGAAGAGGGCGGGCAGGTCATCGCCCGCATCGGCGGGCACCCCTTCCACGGGGTGGAGTTCACCGGCGAGCGGTTCCCGGTCGCCGAGGTCCGCCTGATCGCCCCCATGCTGCCCAGCAAGATCATCGCTATCGGCAAGAACTACGCCGACCATGCCAGGGAGATGGGTGGCGAGCCTCCGGCCGAGCCGGTGATGTTCCTCAAGCCCAACACGACCGTGATCGGGCCGTCGGAGGCGATCGCCTACCCCGGGAAGCTGACGGAGCGGGTCGACTACGAGGGCGAGCTGGCCGTGGTGATCGGCCGGCTGTGCCGTGACGTCCCCGCCGAGCGCGCGAGCGAGGTGATCTTCGGGTACACCTGCGCCAACGACGTGACCGCACGCGACCTGCAGGCCAGGGACGGCCAGTGGACCAGGGCCAAGGGCTTCGACACGTTCTGCCCGCTCGGTCCCTGGATCGAGACCGAGCTCGACCCGGCCGACCTGGCGATCACCACGACGCTCAACGGCGAGGTCAGGCAGAGCGCCCGCACCTCCCTCCTGCTGCACGACATCCCCGCGCTCATCGCGTACGTGAGCGCGGTCATGACCCTGCTGCCCGGCGACGTCATCCTGACCGGCACGCCCGCCGGGGTGGGGCCGATGTCCGTGGGCGACGAGGTCGGCGTGACCATCGAAGGAATCGGAACTCTCACTAACCGGGTGATCTCACGTGACTAGGGTGCGCTTCGCCCCTTCGCCCACCGGCATGTTCCACGTCGGCGGCGCCCGTTCGGCGCTGTTCAACTGGGCGATCGCCGAGCAGTCCGGCGGCACGTTCGTGCTGCGCATCGAGGACACGGACGCGGCACGCAACCGGCCGGAATGGACCGAGGGCATCATCTCGGCCCTCGCCTGGATCGGCATCAGCGGCGACTCGCCGCACTTCGAGGGGCCCTACTTCCAGTCCGCCTACGAGCAGCAGCACCGCGACGCCGCGGCCAAGCTGCTCAAGGAGGGCAAGGCCTACCACTGCACCTGTACGCGTGACGACGTGAAGGCCAGGACCGGCTCGGAACACCAGGGCTACGACGGCTACTGCCGCGACCGTGGTCTCACCGAGGGCGCCGTGCGGTTCCGTACGCCCGACGAGGGCGTGACCGTGGTGGAGGACAAGGTCCGCGGCCGGGTGGAGTTCCCCAACTCGGCGATGGAGGACTTCGTCATCGTCCGCGGGGACGGCTCGCCGCTGTTCATCCTCGCCAACGTCGTGGACGACATGGAGATGCGCATCAGCCATGTCGTACGGGCCGAGGAGCACCTGTCGAACACGCCCAAGCAGCAGCTCCTGTGGGAGGCGCTCGGCCACGAGCCGCCGATCTGGGCGCACGTGCCGGTGATCGTCAACGAGAAGCGGCAGAAGCTGTCCAAGCGCCGCGACAAGGTCGCCCTGGAGTCCTACCGCGACGAGGGCTACCTCCCCGAGGCGATGGTCAACTACCTGATGCTGCTCGGCTGGGGGCCCGGCGACGACCGCGAGATCATGCCGTGGTCGGAGATGATGCCGCTGTTCCGGCTGGAGGACGTGAACCAGGCGCCGGCGTTCTTCGACGAGAAGAAGCTGCGGGCCTTCAACGGCGAGTACATCCGGGCGCTGCCACGCGAGGTGTTCGTCGCCCGCTGCGAGCCGTGGCTCGACCCGTCGTGGGACCGCTCGGTGTTCGAGCGCGTGGCCGACCTGGTGCAGACCCGGGTCGCCGTGCTGTCGGAGGTCACCGCCAACGTCGACTTCCTGTTCCTCGACGAGCCCGTCTTCGACCAGGCGTCCTGGGACAAGGCGATGAAGCCGGGCGCGGCCGAGATCCTGGCAGGGTACGCCGAGCGGCTGGAGACGGTCGACTGGAACCCCGAGTCGCTCAAGACCGCCCTGGAGGAGGTCGGCCTCGCGCACGGGCTCAAGCTCGGCAAGGCGCAGGCCCCCGTCCGCGTGGCGATCACCGGCCGGACCGTGGGCCTGCCGCTGTTCGAGTCGATCGAGGTGCTCGGCCGCGAGCGCTCGCTCGCCCGGGTGCGCGCGGCCCTCGCCAGGCTGGGCTGACCAGGCCGAGCGACAGCGCGGCGCCGGCGGCCATGGCCAGCCAGACTCCCGTGGTGCCCATCCGGGCGCCGAGCAGGAAGGCCAGCGGCAACTGGACGGCGAAGCCCGCCAGCGTGGCCGCGAGCAGGCCGGCGCCCCGCCCGCCGGCCTGCAGCACGCCGCCGACGGCGATCAGCCCGCCGAAGGGCACGAGATAGAGCGGCATGCAGCGCAGGAACCACACGGCCTCCGCGGCCACCGCGGGGTCGGCCGTGAACAGGCCCACGGCCGCGGGGGCGAGCGCGTTCAGCACGAGCGAGGCGGCCAGCCCCGCGGCCAGGCCATAACGCACCACGGGAGCGGCGTGCCCACGAGGCGGGCCGTCCGCCTCGCCGGCCCGCGAGGTGTGGATCATCGCCGCCTGCCGGAGGGCGTAGAAGGACATCACCCCGGCCATCATGATCTTCAGGCCGATGCCGTACCCGGCGAGCGCGGCCACGCCGTGCCGGCCGACGATGCCGGTCAGCGCCATGCCCACGAGCGCGCGGGCGAGGAAGTCGCCCGACATGGGCAGCCCGGTGCGCAGGATCGCCGCCGCGTCCGACCGGCTGACCGTGCCCTTCTCCGCCCCCGTCCGCGCGCGCAGCCGCCGTACGAGCAGGAGGGCGGACACGGCCAAAGTGGCCAGACGGGCCGCCACGGTGGCCAGCGCGGCTCCGCGCACGCCCAGGCCGAGCCCGTAGATCAGCAGCGGGTCGAGGCCGATCACGAGCACGTTGCAGAGCAGGGCGGTCCGCATCGGCGTCCGGGTGTCGCCGAGTCCCTTGAAGACGCCGTCGACGAGGTTCTGCGCGTAGAAGACCGGGATACCGGCGAACGCCACCGCGTAGTAGCCCGCGGCCAGCCCCACCGTCAAAGGATCGTCGGTGAACAGGCGGGCGATCGGCTCGCGCAGCAGCACGCCGGGCACCGCCACGGCCAGGGCGAAGCCGCCCAGCAGCAGCCAGGCCGTACGGATGACCGGGGCCAGCGGGGCACGGCCGTCGCGCCGTCCGACCAGGACCGTCGTGCCGGTCCCGACGCACAGGATCACGCCCAGGGCCAGGTTCTCGGTCGTGGTGGCGACCGTGACCGCCGCGACGGCTTCGCTGCCGAGGCCGGAGACCCACAGCGTGTCGATCAGCCCGACGGCCACGACGGCCGTCAGCAGCTCGACGTAGACGGGCAGGGCGAGCCTGATCAGGCGCATACGTTCACCTCGGCATCCTGAGAACATCGAATCGAGATACATCGAATAGAGGTATAACGATACGATGCCGCCGTGGCAAGCGGTGACCTGGCGCTGACGATCCTCGGATTCCTCGACGAGGAGCCAATGCACGGATATGAGCTCAAGCAGCGGATCGCCGAGCTGAGCGGGCATGTCCGGCCGGTCAGCGACGGCGCGCTCTATCCGGCGATCGCCCGCATGGAGGCCGCGGGGCTCCTTGAGCGGCACGAGGAGGAGGGCTCGGGCGCCGCCCGGCGTCAGGTGCTCACGATCACCGAGCGGGGCCGGGAGGAGCTGTTCAGGCGGCTGCGGGAGCCGTCCGATCTCGAGATCAGCGACCAGGCGAGGTTCTTCACCGTGCTGGCGTTCCTGTCCCGGCTGCCCGATCCCGAGGATCAGGCGCGGGTGCTGCGCCGGCGCCTCGCCTTCCTGGAGACGCCGGCGAGCTTCTTCTACCGCGGCGGAAAGCCCCTCAGGGCCGAGGAGACGCCCGATCCCTTCCGCCGCGGCATGATGCTCGTCGCCCGGGCCGTGACCGCCGCGGAGAAGGACTGGCTCCGGCAGGCGATATCGGACCTCACCCGGACGTGACCGCTACCGGAGCCCTTACAGCAGCCCGCGGCGGTCGAGCAGGGGAGTGATCTCCGGGGCGCGGCCCCGGAAGTCGCGGAACGCCGTCATCGAGTCGATGCTGCCGCCCCGGGACAGCAGGGCCCGGCGGAACGTGTCGCCGTTCTCCCGGCGCAGCCCGCCGTTCTCGTTGAACCACTCGACGGTGTCGGCGTCGAGGACCTCGCTCCAGATGTAGGAGTAGTAGCCGGCGCTGTAGCCGCCCGCCCAGATGTGGGCGAAGTAGGTGCTGCGGTAGCGCGGCGGGACGGCCGGCAGGTCCACCCCGGCCTCCCGCAGCGCCCGCCGCTCGAACTCCTCCACGTCCTCCTCGCCGTCGTACGCCGTGTGCCAGGCCCAGTCGAGCAGGGTGGCGGCCAGGTACTCCAGCGTGGCGAAGCCCTGGTTGAACTTCTGCGTCTCCAGCATCCGGTCGACGAGGTCCTGCGGCATCGGCTCGCCCGTCTCGTGGTGCCGGGCGTACTCGGCCAGGATCTCCGGATGGGTCGCCCACATCTCGTTCACCTGGGAGGGGTACTCGACGAAGTCGCGCGGCACCGCCGTGCCCGAGAACCGGGGGTGGCGCACGTCGGAGAACAACCCGTGCAGCGCGTGCCCGAACTCGTGGAACATCGTGTTGACCTCGTCGAACGTCATCAGGGTCGGCTCGCCCTTGACGATGTTGAGGTTGTTGACCACGACCGGCCTCGTGCCCTCCAGGCCCGACTGCCGCACCAGACTGTTCATCCACGCCCCGCCCCGCTTGGAGGCCCTGGCGTGGAAGTCGCCGAGGAACAGGCCCAGCGGGGAGCCGTCCTCGTTGCGCACCTCGAAGACCCGTACGTCGGGGTGGTAGCCGTACAGGTCGGTGCGCTCGTGGAAGGTGACGCCGTACAGGCGCGACGCCGCGTTGAAGACGCCCTTCTCCAGCACGGTGTTCAGCTCGAAGTACGGCCGCATGAGCCGGCTGTCGATGTCGTAGCGGGCCTTGCGCACCTTCTCGGAGTAGAACGCCCAGTCCCACGGCTGGATCGGGTGACCGGCGATCTCCTCCAGGTCGGCCTGCTCCTTGCGCGCGTTGGCGACGGCGGGCGGCACGAGCCGGTCGAGCATCTCGGTGACCGCACGGGTCGAGCCCGCCGTCTGGTCGGCCAGGACGTACTCCGCGTGGTTCTCGTAGCCCAGCAGCCGGGCGCGCTCCCGGCGCAGGACCGCCATCTCCTTGATCAGCTCGGCGTTCGCCGCGCCCCGCCCGACCGAGGCGCGGTGGATCCGCTCACGCAGGGACCGGTTGGTCAGCTCGGCCAGGGCGGGCTGCCCGGTGGGCAGGACCAGCGTGATCAGATACTTGCCGTCCAGCCCGCGCTCCCTGGCCTGGTCGGCGAGCGCCTGGATCGCGTCCTGCGACAGCCCGTCGAGCTCGGCCACGTCCTCGACCACCACCGCCCGCTCGTTGGTGTCGGCGAGCAGGTTCTGCTCGAACGTCGTGCCCAGGGCCGACAACCGCTCGTTGATCTCCCGGAGCCTGGCCTGGTCCTGCGGGCCCAGCGTGGCGCCCGCCCGGGTGAAGTCGGTGACGTAGCGCTTCAGCAGCCACCGCTGCTCCTCGTCGGCCGCCTCGACCGCCTGGATGCGGGCGAAGAGCCCGGCGTTGAGGTGGATCGCGTCGGCGTGCTTGGAGAGCTTCGGCGTGACGTCCTTCTGGATCTCCTGGACGCCCGGCGTCGTGTCGGAGGACGCCTGGTTGAAGAACACCGCGGAGACCCGTTCGAGCAGGGCGCCGGACCTCTCCAGCGCCTCGATCGTGTTCTCGAAGGTAGGCGGCTCCGGGTTCTCGGCGATCGCCTCGACCTCCGCGAGCTGCTCGGCCATGCCCTGCTCGAACGCCGGCGCGTAGTGCTCCTCCCTGATCTCCTGGAAGGGGGGCAGCCCATAGGGCAGGGTGCTCGGGCTGAGGAAGGGGTTCGCGGCCGAGGTCATGGCTGGCGGCTCCTCACGTGGTGCTGACGGTTTCCCCCAGCCTCGCACAGGAGGATCCGGCCCCGCGCGCAGGAGGACCGCCGTTCTCCACCAGCGAAGATCCGGCCTTCCTCCAGGGGATCGGCCCTGCGTACGGGGCATCGGATCACGAGATCGCGAGGCGCGCCGCAATCGTTTTGGTAGTGGGTCGCAAGCTGGGCTATTCTTTCGGAGTCGCAAGCGAGAGCCGCGAGGCCCCCGCGAGCAGATGGGGTATGGGGTAATTGGCAGCCCGACGGATTCTGGCTCCGTTAGTCTAGGTTCGAGTCCTGGTACCCCAGCTGGATCCCCCCAAGGGATTCTGCTGGAAACAGCGCAGTGTGCAAGGTCCCGTCGTCTAGTGGCCTAGGACGCCGCCCTCTCAAGGCGGTAACGGCGGTTCGAATCCGCTCGGGACTACTTCACTGCACTCGGCTCCGTCGTCTAGTGGCCTAGGACGCCGCCCTCTCAAGGCGGTAGCGCCGGTTCGAATCCGGTCGGGGCTACATCCACCGGGAACCTCGGCACTTGCCCGTGCCGGGGTTTTCGCCGTTACGGACGCCGCGCTCCGCTCATGGCCCGCTGCGCGGGCGCGAATCCGGTGGGGGCTACATCCACCGAGAACCTCGGCACTTGCCCGTGCCGGGGTTTTCGCCGTTACGGACGCCGCGCCCCGCTCATGGCCCGCTGCGCCGGGTTACCCTCCGAGACCCGCCGCTTACGCTGGAAGCGACGGGGCGGGGGGTGATGGACGGTGACATCGGCGCGGGAGATCTTGGACCGGCTGGTGCGCGCCTTGGACGCTCATGACGTCGAAGGCGCGGCCCTGCTGTTTCATCCACGGGGCGCCATCGTGGGCCCGGAGGGCACGGCGGACGGGCGCATGGAGGTCGCGTCATACCTGGAGAGGTTCTTCGTCGCCTTTCCGGATTGTCACCACCTGATCTGGCGTCAGCTGGACGTCGGCGACTGCGCGGTCAACGAGTCGACGCTGACCGGCACGCACAAGGGTCCGCTGCTGTTGCCGACCGGTGAGGAGATCGAGGCGACGGAGCGGCGATTCCACCTGCGTGCCTGCCAGATCGCCACGGTCGAGGACGGGCTGGTGATCGGCTACCAGTTCTACTGCGACCAACTGGAGCTGCTCGCACAGCTCGGGCTCTATCCGCCGCCACCGGACTAGCCACCGGACCGGCCACCTGGCTGGAAGCGAGCTAGAAGTGCTGGGCGTTGGCGTCCTCACAGGCGACGGCGACCACGCCCTCTATCTCGGCCAGTTTGCTCGTGAGGTCCGCGATCGAGCCCGGGCCGCGGATCAGCAGGGTGACCGTTACCGTGCCGGCGTCGTGGCTCCTGCCGGGCTGCTCCAGCGACAGCTCGTCGACCACGAAACGCAGGCCCGTGCACTCGGCGAGGGCCTGGCGCAGCACGCCCCGTCCGTCCGCGTACGACAGGCGCAGCCGCGACTGGGCGTGCTTGGAGCGGGGGAGCCGGGCGGCCAGCGGGGTGAGCCCCAGCATCACGACGAAGTTCCCCACCGTGGCGAGGACGGCGAGCCACCAGAGGCCGGCCCCCGCGGCCATGCCGACCGCGGCGGTGAGCCACACGGCGGCGGCGGTGGTCAGTCCCTTGACCACGTCGCGGCGTACGAAGATCAGCCCGCCGCCGATGAAGCCGATGCCGGAGACGATCTGGGCCGCGACCCGGGACGGATCGAGCACCACCGACTCGCCGAGGATGTCGGAGAAGCCGTACTTCGACACGAGCATGAACAGCGCGGCGCCGAACCCCACGAGCGTGTGCGTGCGCAACCCGGCGCTCTTCTGCCGGATCTCCCGCTCCAGCCCGATCGCCGCCGACAACACGAGCGCGAGGGCGAGATCGACGCCCTGTTGCCAGCCGGGGGCGCCACCCGCGCTCAGTGATGCCGTTATCACACGACAAGACTAGGTTTCCTCGCCTCGGGATGTGCGCGATTTGCGTTACGGGAACCCTGAGTTTGAAAATTAGACTCATGACGACGACAGCGAACACGCGTACGCATACGTGGGCTCCGACGACCACGCCTCCGGCCGACATGAGCGGGATCGACTTCCTGCGGGCGCTGCTCGCCGGGCGGTTCCCGCCGCCCCCGATCGCCGGCACGCTGGGCTTCACCCTCGTCCGTGTGGAGCCGGGGGTCGCGGTCTTCGAGGGGGAGACGGGCGAGCACCAGTACAACCCGCTGGGCTCGATTCACGGCGGCTACTTCGCGACGCTGCTCGACTCGGCGCTGGGCTGCGCGGTCATGAGCCGCCTGCCCGCCGGGCGGGGCTACACCACCACCCAGCTCAACGTCCACATGGTGCGTCCCGCCTTCGTGCACACGGGAACGCTGAGGTGCGAGGCGACCGCCCTGCACGTCGGCAGGACGGTCGCGACCGCGGAGGCGCGGCTGACGGCCGTGGGCGACGGCAAGCTGTACGCCCACGGCACGACGACCTGCGCTATCTTCCCGACCGCGCCTTGAACAGCGCCCGCTTGGCGGCCTTGACCACCTGCTTGTCCGGGTGGGTCTCGCCGATGAGGTCCAGCAGCTCCTCGACGTGAGGGTGGTGGACCTTCCAGATCACGTCGAGCAGCCCGATGAGCGTCTGCGCGGGGCCGATGTCGTGCAGGCTGGACACGAACTCCGGCCTGCCGAGCCCGGCGGAGATCGTCCACATGTCGAGGATCAGCCAGTGGGTGTCCGCCTGGGTCGGCTCCGGGGCGTCCTCGACGTCCATCTGGGTCAGGTGCGTCGCGGCGTACGGCCGCAGCGAGGGCTCCTTGAGCGCCTCCTGCCAGGCGGGGATGGCGGCCTCGCCCAGGGAGCCCACCAGGCTGGCGGCCTGGACCCGCACGAGGGCGTCGGCCTCCTCCTCGGCGGCGGCCTGGAGCAGCTCGGAGGCGGCCCGCTCCGGGTCGCGCAGGGCGAGCCAGGCGGCGAACTCCTCGTCGGCCTCCTCCTCGGACATGTCGGCGCTGAACGACAGCAGGTCGAGCGCGGTCATGGCGTCGATGGCGGGCCGGGCGTCGATCTCGATGTCCTCGTCGTCCAGCATGTGGACGAGGCCCTCGGTGCCGAGCGGCGTGAGGGTCACCGCGTCGCCTTCGACGGTGACCATGCCGTAGCCGGTCAGCCAGGCGAGCACGGAGGCGAGCGGGTCGCCGGCCGCGGCCCAGGCGTCGGCGCCCAGGTCGTCGTACTCCGCCGCGGCCTCGGCCAGCTCCTCGCGCAGCGAGGACACCGGCCGCGTGCCGTCGGCCAGCAGCACGCGGATCAGCAGCGCGCGGGTCAGGCCCGACAGGGCCAGCGTGAGATCGTCGTCGTCCAGCTCGGGGTCGCCGTAGTCGAGAGAGTGGAGGCCGAGCATCCAGGCGTCCAGGACGTCGTCGTCGTCCTCGAAGGGCCAGGCGGCGGTGTCGGAGTCGACGCTGACCGTGTCGTCGCCGTCGGGGGCGAGGAACTCCAGGTCGATCGCGAGGTTCCACAGGTTCCAGATGTTGCGCGCGTCGGGCAGGCCGAGCGTGCGCACCGCCTCGTCCACCTCGGACTCGGTGAGCAGCGTCTCCTCGCCCACCTTGCGCCCGGTGCCGACCCACAGCGCCAGGTCGCGGGCCTGTGCGATGAGCGTCACCCCGCGGGCCGCCTCGGCCAGCTCGGTGTCGGGACGCAGCCTGATCGTGGGCAGGGCGCCGATCTCGTCGGCGAACGGCTCGAAGTCGCCGAGGCCCTCGTCGGCCTCGTCCTCGTCGAGCTCGTCCTCCTCCTCGTCCCAGTCGCGCTCGGCGATGGTGTCCTCCATCGCGTCCACGAAGTCGTCCTCGACCTCGTCCAGCTCCGCGAGCAGGGTCTCCAGGGTCGCCGAGCCCGGCGAGAGCCGTCCGGTGGACGACAGGAACGTCAGATAGGACCGGACGGCGGTGATCATGCCGTCCGCGGCGGCGTCGGGGTCCTCGACGACCTGGGGCATGCGCTCCAGCAGGACCGTGCGCAGGTCTCCACGCTTCCACAGCCCGACGTCGTTGCGGGCGATCAGCCGATGCCACAGGGCGACGGGGCCCACGAGATCGGGGTCGCTGCCGGGTGCGTTGTCCGGCGCCCAGAGGATGAATTCTTGGAGCAGGGGACGCAGTTCAGCGGCGGCTGCCTCGATGCGGTCTGTCACCCCGCCAGCCTAGTGCCGCGACCGCCAGGATTTGCCCGGAAGGAGCGGTGTCCAGGGCGGGTGGGGCGACCAATGCGGCGAGGCGCCGCTCCGGGTGACGCGACGGGGTCAAGAGCGGCGGGAGGGGGCGCCGGGGGCTGCCCGGACCGCTCTCCGATCAGTTCGCGCGGCGCATGGCTTCGGTGATCCGCTCGGCGGCCGCGACGACGGGGGCGGCGTGCATCCGGCCGGGCGTACGGGTCAGCCGCTCGATGGGGCCGGACACGGAAACCGCGGCGATCACCTTGCCGCCGGCGCCGCGGATGGGCGCGGAGACGCTCGCCACGCCCTGCTCGCGCTCGCCGACGCTGTGGGCCCAGCCCCTCCTGCGTACGCTCGCGAGCGTGGCGGCGGTGAACTTGGCCCCTCGAAGGCCGCGGTGCAGCCGGTCGGGCTCCTCCCAGGCGAGCAGGATCTGCGCGGCGGAACCCGCGGTCATGGGCAGGGCGGAGCCGACCGGCACCGTGTCGCGCAGCCCGCTGGCGCGCTCGGCGGCGGCCACGCAGACCCGCTCGTCGCCCTGACGCCGGTAAAGTTGAGCACTCTCCCCGGTCAGGTCGCGAAGCTGGGTGAGCACCGGGCCGGCGACGGCGAGCAGCCGGTCCTCGCCCGCGGCTGTGGACAGTTCCGACAGGCGGGGGCCGAGGATGAACCGGCCCTGCGTGTCGCGGGAGACGATGCGGTGGTGCTCCAGCGCGACGGCCAGCCGGTGGGCCGTCGGCCTTGCCAGGCCGGTCGCCTGGACGAGCTGTGCCAGGGAAGCCGGGCCCGCCTCCAGGGCGTTGAGTACGAGAACCGCCTTGTCGAGTACTCCGACCCCGCTAGAGTTGTCCATACCCCGATACTGCCGTCTCGCCATACGAGATGCAAACGCAATGTTGGGAAACAACAGATACAGTGTCCATATCCCGATATTTCCGTCTCATCATGAGAGACACGACCGCGGGGGTCTGAACGCGAGGAGGCGTCACAACCATGGGTCGCACACTGGCTGAGAAAGTCTGGGAGCAGCACGTCGTACGGCGTGCCGAGGGCGAACCCGACCTGCTCTACATCGACCTGCACCTCATCCACGAGGTGACCAGCCCGCAGGCGTTCGACGGCCTCCGCATGGCCGGCCGCACCGTGCGTCGCCCCGAGCTCACGATCGCCACCGAGGACCACAACGTGCCGACCGTGCTCGGGCCGATCTCCGACCCGGTGTCGCGCACGCAGGTCGAGACGCTGCGCAAGAACGCCGCGGAGTTCGGCATCCGCCTGCACCCGATGGGCGACGCAGGTCAGGGCGTGGTGCACATCATCGGCCCGCAGTTCGGACTGACCCAGCCCGGCATGACGATCGTCTGCGGCGACTCCCACACCTCGACCCACGGGGCGTTCGGCGCCATCGCGTTCGGCATCGGCACCTCCGAGGTCGAGCACGTGCTGGCCACCCAGACGCTGCCCGCCTACCGGCCCAAGACGATGGCCATCGAGGTCAAGGGCGAGCTGCCGGTCGGCGTGACCGCCAAGGACCTGATCCTCGCGATCATCGCGAAGATCGGCACCGGCGGCGGCCAGGGCCACATCGTCGAGTATCGCGGCGAGGCCGTGCGCAAGCTCTCCATGGAGGGCCGCATGACCGTCTGCAACATGTCGATCGAGGCAGGCGCGCGGGCGGGCCTGATCGCCCCCGACGAGACCACGTTCGAATACCTGCGCGGCCGTCCGCACGCGCCCTCCGGCGAGGACTGGGACCGGGCCGTCGAATACTGGAAGACGCTGCGCACCGACGACGACGCCGAGTTCGACAAGGTCGTGGAGATCGACGCCGCGACCCTCACGCCGTTCGTCACGTGGGGCACCAACCCGGGCCAGGGCGCGCCGCTCGGCTCCACGGTGCCGTCGCCCGAGCAGTTCGCCGACCCGGTCGAGCGGTCCGCCGCCGAGCGGGCGCTGGAGTACATGGGCCTGACCGCGGGCACGCCGCTGCGCGACATCCAGGTGGACACCGTCTTCGTCGGCTCCTGCACCAACGGCCGCATCGAGGACCTGCGCGCCGCCGCCGAGATCCTGCGGGGCCGCAAGGTCGTCACCCGCACGCTGATCGTCCCGGGCTCCATGGGCGTCAAGAAGGCCGCCGAGGAGGAGGGCCTCCACGAGGTCTTCAAGGCGGCCGGGGCCGAGTGGCGCGAGGCCGGCTGCTCGATGTGCCTGGGCATGAACCCCGACACCCTGAAGCCGGGCGAGCGCAGCGCCTCGACCTCCAACCGCAACTTCGAGGGCCGCCAGGGCAAGGGCGGGCGCACCCACCTGGTCTCGCCGCAGGTCGCGGCCGCGACCGCGGTGACCGGCCGGCTGACCGCCCCCGCCGACCTCTAGCCCGCCCGCCCACAGTCCCAGGAAGAGATCATCATGGATGCCTTCACCACCCACACCGGCCGGGCCGTGCCGCTGCGCCGCAGCAACGTGGACACCGACCAGATCATCCCGGCGGTCTGGCTGAAGCAGGTCAGCCGTACGGGCTTCGAGAAGGGCCTGTTCGCCGCCTGGCGCGAGGACCCGTCCTTCGTGCTGAACGACCCGGCGTACGAGGGCGCGTCGATCCTGGTGTCCGGGCCCGACTTCGGCACCGGTTCCTCGCGCGAGCACGCCGTCTGGGCCCTCCAGCAGTACGGCTTCCGCGTCGTGATCGCCTCGCGGTTCGGCGACATCTTCCGCAACAACTCCACGAAGATGGGCCTGCTGCCGGTCGTCCTGCCCGAGGACGTCGTCAAGCGGCTGCAGGACGCGGCCGAGGCCGACCCGAAGACGGAGATCACCGTCGACCTGGTGGAACGCCAGGTGCGCTCGGGCGACATCGTGGCCTCGTTCGAGATCGACGACTACACCCGCTGGCGGCTGATGGAGGGCCTCGACGACATCGGGCTGACCCTGCGTCACGCGGACGCCATCGAGGAGTACGAGAATGGACGGCAGCCATGGCTGCCGACGACCGTCTGAACGATCCTCAGACCGTAGATGAGCTGCTGGCGCGGCGACTGCGTGATGCGCATCGCCGCGTCAGAGCGTTAGCCTTACCACAGGAGGAGCAGGCCCGCCTGGCGCGACGGCTGCTTGCTATCTGTGACGTGGCAAAGCGGGACATAGCCCATGCGGCCGCCCGGCTGGACGCCTTCATCGCCTATCTGGACGGCACATTCGACACGCCGAGCAGGCGAAACATGCCCCCCGGTGATTGAAGTCCCGCGACCTCGTCCCCTAATTTCAAGCGCGTAAGGGGGAGGAAACCGAAATGAACAAGAAAGAACTCGTCGACGCGATCACGGATCGTGTCGGCGACAAGAAGACGGCTACCGAGGCCGTCAACGCCGTCCTCGACGCCATCCAGAGCGCTGTCGCGAGCGGGGACAAGGTCTCGATCACCGGCTTCGGCGCCTTCGAGATGGTGCACAAGCCGGCTCGTACCGCCCGCAACCCCTCCACCGGGGATCCGATCAAGGTGGAGGAGAGCTGGGCACCCAGGTTCCGGCCCGGAGCAGATTTCAAGGAGCAGGTCAACGCGGGCGGCAAGGCTGCGAAGAAGAAGTAGCCGGCCCCACCCCGCACCAGTGGACGGCGCTCGGAGCCCCCGGGCGCCGTTCGTCGTTTCCGGGGCCCGCCGACGATGCCGCCGCCGCATGAGGGCCCTGTGGCGCCGGTGGCACGAGGACCCTTCCTTCTTCCCTCTCTGACCTGGGCAAACGTGTGTAATCTCAGGTAGGCGAGTCGTAGGGCGGGTACGCGGGGGTGCCCTCGATCGCGTGCACACGGTCAGACCGGGGGAAGAAGCAGTGCAAGTCGGTCAAAAGTCTGAGACGGCGGCAGCGCGAAAACGCCAGTCAAACTGGGTGCCGCTGGACGTGTTCGACCGGGCGCCGGTCGCGGTGCTGGTGACCGGTGGGGTCGAGCATCGGCTGCGCTATACGAACAACGCCTTCCGGGCGATGTTCGGGCACCGGCCGATCGGGGCGCCGGTGTCGGAGGCTCTCGACGACCTCGTGGGGCATGACACCCTCGCCGCGTTCGACAAGGCGCTGGCGACGGGGCGTACGGTGCGCCTCGACGACGTCTCCACGACCGCGGACGGCGGCGACGGACGGCACGAGCGTCTCTTCCGGGTGAGCCTCTCCCGAGTGCCCCTCCAGCATGGCGGGTGGGGACTTCTGGCGCTGGTCCAGGAGGTCACGGCACAGGCCGCCACCGCGCGGCGGCTGCACGCCATGGAGAAGGAGTTGCGCCGCCTCCGGCGCCGCTACCAGAGCATCATCTGGGCGGGCGCGCACGGGGTGTGGGTGACCGGCCCGCACGGCGAGTCCAGAGAGAGCCATGGCTGGCAGCGGCTGACAGGACAGAGACCGGAGGAGAGTTTCGGCCACGGCTGGATGGAGGCCCTGCACCCCGAAGACCGCGTGTACGCCGAGGAGTGGTGGGGCAAGGCCTCCGAGCAGGAGGTCCCGCTCCAAGAGGCGACCTACCGCGTCCGCACCCGCGACGGCGTCTACCGGCACATCCGGTTCCGGGCCGTTCCGGTGCGCGAGAACGGCGCGGTGGTGGAGTGGGTGGGCACCTCAACCGACGTCGAGCAGGAGTGGCAGGAGGAGCGCCGCCGCCGGCTGCTGGAGCGCGCCGCGGCCGCCGCGAGCGACATCACCAACCTGGAGGAGATGTGCCAGGCGCTCGCCGACGTGGTCGTGCCCGAGCTCGCCGACACCTGCGACGTCCATCTGCTTCGCGAGCCGAACGGCGGTCTTCCGTACACGGACGTCATCGTCGCCGAGCGCCTCGGCTGCGCCGTAAGTGAGGGAATACCGACGCTGCCGATGCTGCAGGAGCACTACTCCGCCGAGGTGCTGCGGCGAGCGGTGAGGCAGCGCCGCCCCGCCCAGATGTCCTTCCCCCGTGGACGTCCTCCGTTCCTCTACCCGGAGGCGATCAGCAGGTGGCTCGCCGAGATCGAGGCGCACAACGTTGTCATCCTCCCGATCGTGGTCGAAGGCGAGGTCGCGGCCGTGGTCACGGCCTGCGTCCGCGGGGACCGGCCTCCGATCGGCCAGACCGACATCGACCTGATGGGGCAGATCCTCGATCACACGCACGACGCCATCAGCAATGCTCTGCGCTTCCGGCGCACCCAGCGGGTGGCGCTGGCCCTGCAGCACAGTCTGCTGGCCGAGCCGCCGCATATCCCCGGTCTGGAGCTCGCCGCGCGCTACCAGCCGAGCCCGACCGCCGCCGAGATCGGCGGAGACTGGTACGACGCGTTCGTGCTGCCCGGTGGCGCGGTCAAGCTGGTGATCGGCGACGTGGCCGGGCACGACCTCGCCGCCGCAGTCTGCATGAGCCAGGTGCGCAACATGCTGCGGGCGCTCGCCGTCGATCGTGACGAGTGCCCCGGTGAGGTCCTGCAGCGGCTGAACAGCGCCATGGAGGCCCTGAACGGCGAGACCACGGTCACCTGCGCCCTGACCCGCGTGGAACGGGATGCGGAGGGCCTCTGGGGGCTGGCCTACTCCGCGGCCGGCCACCCGCCGCCGTTGCTGGTGACCGGCGAGGGGGAGGCCCGCTTCCTCCGGGAAGCGGGCAACCCGCTTCTCGGCCTCTGCTACGAGCAGCCGTGGATCAGCGCCGTCGAACCGTTGCCACCGCGCAGCACGCTGCTGCTCTACACCGACGGCCTCGTCGAGCGGCGCGGTGAGGACATCGGCGACGGGCTCGAACGGCTGCGGCGGTGCGCGGAGCCGCTCGCCCGCGAACCGCTGGACCGGTTCTGCGACCAGGTGCTCACCGGGATGCCGGTGACGGGGGAGGACGACGTCGCCATGATCGCGTTACGGGTGCCGATGGAAGGCGGCTACGAGGGAGTCACCTCATAACCGGCCTCACGACCGGGCTCACGATTGGCCTCACGACCGGCCTCGTGACCGGCCTCGTGACCGGCCTCGTGACCGGCCTTATGACCGGGGACCGGAGCCGTGGCGGTCCGGGTCGCCGGACGCATCGCCAGGACCAGCATGGCCAGCCCGGCGAAGACGACCGCGGCTGTCAGGCCGGTGACGTGCAGGCCGGCCGTGAACGCCTCCCGTGCGGTGTGCAGCAGGTGCGCGCCCTCGGCGGCGGGAAGGTGCCGGCTCGCGGCGACCGCGCCGGCCAGCGAGTCGGACGTGCCGTCCATCCTGCCGCGGTAGACCACCGAGGCCACCACGCCGAGCAGCGCGAGGCCGAGCGAACCGCCGAAGTAGTTGCCGGTCTCCGACATCGACGCCGCCGAGCCGGCGCGCTCCGGCGGCACGGACCCGACGACCAGCCCGGTGCCCAGCGCGAACAGCGGGCCCGTGCCCAGCGCCAGCACGGTGATGCCGATCACCACCGGCGGCAGGGCACCCGCGCCGCCGACACCGGCGCCGATCAGCAGCAGGCCGCCCACCGCCGACACCGCCAGTCCGCCGGCGATGGCGGTCGTCCGCCTCACCCGGCGGGCCAGCGCCGGCGCCGCCATGGTGCCGGCCGCCGTGCCCAGGCCCATCGGCGCGAACAGCAACGCCGACACGGCCGGGGAGAGGCCCAGCACGCCCTGCAGATACTGGGTCACCATCAGGCCCGTGCCGGCCATGGCCACGCCGGCGAAGACCAGCGCGACGAGCACGGCCGTGAAGGGGCGGTTGCGGAGCAGCCGCAGATCGAGCAGCGGCGCCTCCACCCGCAACTGCCGCCGTACGAACAGGAAGCCCAAGCCCGCGCCCGCGACGAGGGCGCCCGCCGGGACGGCCGGGCCGCTCGCGACGGTCAGTTGCTTGATCCCGAAGACCGTCAGGAGCACCGCCGCGAGCGACAGCACGACGCCGGCCGGGTCGAGCCGTCCGGCCTGGTCGCTGCGGAACTCCGGCAGCAGCACCGGCCCGGCGAGCAGCAGCAACGCCATCGCCGGCACGGCGACCAGGAACACCGATCCCCACCAGAAGTGCTGGAGCAGGAACCCGGCGAGCACGGGCCCGAGCGCGCCGCCGGTGAACTGGCAGGCCGCCCAGATCGCGATGGCCTTGCCCCGCTGCCGTTCGTCGCGGAACATGCTGGTGATCAGGGCGAGCGTGGACGGTGCCAGGGTCGCCCCGGCGACGCCCAGCAGGGCACGCGCGACGATCAGCATCAGCGGATCGGCCGCGAAGGCCGCCGCGACCGACAGCACCAGGAACGCCGCTCCGCCGATCAGCAGCAGCCGCCGGCGGCCGATCCGGTCGCCGAGCGTGCCCATCGTGATGACCAGACCGGCCACCATGAACCCGTAGCTGTCGCTGATCCACAACTGCTCGACGCTGGTGGCTCCCAGGTCGGCGCTTAGCTGCGGCAGCGCGAGGAGCAGCGCCGTCGCGTCGATCGCGACGAGCAGCGCCGGCAGCGCCAGGACGACCAGTCCCAGCCACGCCCGGTTGACTCGCATGTCGAAACTCCCTGTTCTCTCGACGTCTCGCCGATCGGTCGGAGCGGCCGGGAGTTTTTTGACGCGAGTACATGTCAAGACGGCGGAGCCGGCTCCGACCACCCGGTGGAAGGGCCCCGAGGGGGCTCGCGAACCACGAGGAGAACGAGATGAAGTTCCTGATCAGCCTGCACATCAACCCGGCCGTGCTCGACGCGCTGACCGACGAGGAGCGGGCGGCGATCGGCGAGGGGCACGGCAGGTTCATCGAGGGACTGAAGCGGTCCGGGGAGCTGATCACCACGCAGGCGCTGGTCGACCCGTCGCAGGCCGCGGTGGTGTCCGTACGCGACGGCCAGCCGGTGGTCACCGACGGCCCCTTCCTGGAGGCCAAGGAATATCTGGGCGGCTTCTACCTGATCGACTGCGAGAGCAAGGAGCGGGCGATCGAGCTGGCCGCGCAGATCCCGGACACCGCGATCGAGGGTCTCGGCGTCGAGGTGCGGCAGGTCATGTTCGCCGACGGACAATTGGAGGCATGACAGCACCGGTCATCGAGGACCTGTTACGTGAGCTCACGCCGCAGGTCCTCGGCGCGCTGGTACGGCGGTACGGCCGGTTCGAGGGGTGCGAGGACGCCGTGCAGGAGGCCGTTCTCGCCGCCGCCGTGCAGTGGCCGGCCGAGGGGGTGCCGGACAACCCCCGCGGCTGGCTGTCGACCGTCGCGTCCCGGCGGCTGATCGACCAGATGCGCAGCGACCACGCGCGCCGTGAGCGGGAGTCGGCGACGGCGGCCGTCGAGGTGACACCGGAGGACGTGCCGGACACCGACGACACGCTCGTCCTGCTCTTCCTGTGCTGCCATCCCACGCTGACCGCGGCCTCCCAGGTCGCCCTGACGCTGCGGGCGGTCGGCGGCCTGACCACGGCCGAGATCGCCCGCGCGTTCCTGGTGCCGGAGGCCACGATGGCGGCCAGGATCAGCCGGGCCAAGCAGCGCATCAAGGCCGCCGGCAGCACGTTCGCCATGCCGGGCGGCGCGGAGCTCCACGAGCGGCTCCGCGTCGTCCTGCACGTGCTCTATCTGATCTTCAACGAGGGCTACACCGCCTCATCGGGCAGTGAACTGCACCGCGCCGACCTCGCGCACGAGGCGATCCGGCTGACCCGGATGGTGCACGCCCAATTGCCCGAGGACGGCGAGGTGACCGGGCTGCTCGCGCTGATGCTGCTGACCCACGCCCGCCGGGAGGCCCGTACGACCCCGTCCGGCGACCTGGTGCCGCTGGACGAGCAGGACCGCGCGAAATGGGATCGCGGGCTGATCGACGAGGGCATCGAGCTGATCAAGGCTGCGCTGGCCGGCCCCGAGCTGGGGCCCTACAAACTGCAGGCCGCCATCGCCGCCACGCACGCCGACGCGGCCACGGCCGAGGAGACCGACTGGCCGCAGGTGCACGCCCTCTATCTGATCCTGGAGCGGATCGCACCCAACCCGATGGTCACCCTCAACCGGGCGATCGCGCTCGCCGAGATCGAGGGCCCGAAGGCCGGGCTGGCCCTGCTGTCCACGCTGGACGGGGACGAGCGGATGGCCGGGCACCACCGGCTGCTGTCCGTGCGCGCGCATCTGCTGGAGAAGACCGGCGACACGGCCGGGGCGTACGAGCACTACCGGCGCGCCGCGAAGGCCACGGCCAGCATGGCCGAGCAGCGCTACCTGGAGTCCCGGGCCAGGCGGGTGCGGCCGTAGCCGCCGCCCCGCCCGCTCAGACCCCCAGGAGGTGCCGGAGGACCAGCAGCCCGATCTCCAGCCCCAGGTGCATGCCGACGCCGGCCTCGGCGGAGCCCGCCAGGGCGAGGGCGAGAGGCATCAGGACGGGGAACAGGACACGAGCCGTCCGGTGCAGGATCTGCGGCAGCGTGAACGGAACGGAAATCGTGATCGTCATGACGGACCTCCTGTCCCGTGCCGGGAGTGCGGCACGGATGAGAACCCGTCACCTCGCGTGACAGCGGGCGGCGACCGCCTCGACGACGCCGGGGCTTCGCGTCGCGGGGAAGGCGACGGGATGGGATGGTTCTGGGCTACTGCCGGATGTCATCCCGATCACCTCCTCGGTGTCGTACGGCGGCGCGTAGAGCCTCTCCAGTAGAACCCCGGCCGGGTGATCGGGTCAAACCCGCCCCAGGTCAGGGCCCAGGTCAGGGCCCAGGTCAGGGCCCAGGTCAGGGTCAGGGCTCAGTTCAGGAGGGTGAAAGCGGGGAGAGCGTCTCGCGGGCGACAGGTCCGCGGCCCAGGCGTCGGGGGTGCTCGCTCATCGGCGGCCACCGGAGACCGGGTCTGCCTGATCAGACCGACTCGGAAGCTCCCATCAGGCGATGACCGGCGCGCTGGGGGAGCCGAACCCGCGCAGCAGGGTGTCCACGACCCGGGTCGCGAGGGCCTCGGCGTCCCGGCTTTGGGAGTCGCCGTCGGATGTGCTCCCGGACGTGCCTCCAGACCTGTCCCCGGCCCTGCCCTGAACCCCGCTCTCAGACCCGTCCTCGGACACGCCTCCGGATGTGCCCCAGGCCCCGTCCCCGGACCCGTTTTCGGACGTGCCCTCGGCCCCGCCCTGAGACCCGCCCTCGGACATGCCTCCGGATGTGCTCCCGGCCCCGCCCTGAGACCCGCCCTCGGACATGCCTCCGGATGTGCTCCCGGCCCCGCCCTGAGACCCGCCCTCGGACACGCCTCCGGACGTGTCTCTGGACGTGCCTCTGGCCGCGCTCTCGGCGGCGGCCTCGTGGATGAGGGCGTAGTAGACGCGGCGGGTCCAGTCGATGTCGGCGTCGGGACGCAGCACACCCGCTTCACGGGCCCGGCGGAGCAGCCGCTCGCAATCGTCGCGGACCTTCGCGTGCACGCGGGCGGCCTCGGGGTGGACGTCGTCGGCCGTACGGTTCATGGCGAACCACCAGTCCGTCTTCACCCGCAGGACGTTGGCGGTCACCTGGTAGAGCGCGACGAGGGGCGGCGTGCTGTCCGCGTGGGCCGACTCGACGGCCTCGGCGAACCGGCGGGCGGCCCAGCCGGTGAGCTCCTCCACCAGGGCCTCGCGGGTGGCGAAACGGCGGTGGACGGTCGTGCGGGCGACCCCGGCCGCCTGGGCGACCTGCTCCATGGTCGCCGCCGGATTGGCGGCGAACACCCGCTCGGCCGCCTCCAGGATCGTCCGCACGGTCCGCTCGGAGTCGGCCCGGAGCGGGCGCTTTCCGAGCTGCGAAGGCTGCTGGGCTTTCGGCACCGTCACATGCTACCGGCAGGATTCAGCTCGCTCATGACTTGCAACATTTATGTGGCAAGTTATAGCTTCATTGCGTCACTCAAGTTGCGAAAAGCGCGGAGGGGTGCGCCATGGACATGGGACTCAAGGGACGTACGGCGCTGGTCACCGGTGCCAGCCGGGGCATCGGGCTGGCGGTCGTCGCGGCGCTCGCCGCGGAGGGCGTCCGCGTGGTGGCGGCGGCGCGGAACGTCAGCGCGGAGCTGAAGGAGACCGGCGCGATCGCCGTTCCGGTGGACCTCTCGACGCCCGAGGGCCCGGCGCACCTGGTCGAGCTTGCGGTGGCAGAGCTGGAGGAGGGTCTCGATCTGCTCGTCAACAATGTGGGCGGCGGGGACCCCGGGGTGAACGGCGTGCGGGGATTCCTCGGCTTCGCGGATGACGAGTGGCTCTCGTGGTTCGACCTCAACTTCTTCGCCGCCGTACGGACGACTCGCGCCGCGCTGCCCGCCGTCGTGCGCCGCCGCGGTGTGATCGTGAACATCTCCTCGAACGGCGCCCGCATGCCGCACGTGGGCCCGCTGCCGTACACCACGGCGAAGGCGGCGCTCACGGCGTTCGGTAAGGCCCTGGCGGAGGAGTTCGGGCCGCAGGGGGTGCGGGTGAACACGGTCTCGCCCGGCGCGGTCCGCACCGCAATGTGGGAGGCGCCCGACGGCTACGGCGCCGAGCTGGCTGCGGCGCTCGGAGTGTCGCACGAGCAGTTTCTGGCCGGGCTGCCGGCCCGGGCGGGCATGACCACGGGACGGCTGGTCGAACCGGCGGAGGTGGCGGCCCTCGTGACCTACCTCGCCTCACCGCGCGCGGCGAGCGTCAACGGCGCCGACCTGGTGATCGACGGAGGAGCGCTCAAGACCGTCTGACGCGCCAACGCCCGAAACGCGGGAGACTCCGGGGGCCCGAGACGCGGCGCCGGACACGTGGCGCGCCGGGACTGAGCGCCGGGACTGAGGGGGCGGGAGACCCAGTGCGCCGGAGACCCGGAGGACAGGAGACGGAGCGCCGGAGGCTCAGGGCGTCGGGAACGTGGAGAGCGTCACGTAGGTGACGCGGTCGTCCGCCATGACGAGGGCGACCCGCTGGCCGGGGCGCAGGTGGCGCAGCGGCCCGGCGTCGAACGCCTCGCCGTCGAACGGGATCCGGGTGCCGTCGTCGAGGAAGACCCAGCCCGAGCGGGTCGCGGGGTCGAAGCTCTGCACCGTCGCCTGCACGCCGCAAGCCTACCGCTGTGCGTGGAAAATCCTTTGACCAGCGAATCCTCCGGCTGCCAGCATGGCCCGCCATGACCGAGGCAGTGGCGAGGAGCCTGTGGCGCGTGCGTGACTTCCGGCGATACGCCGGGGCCGACGCGATCAGCAAGCTCGGCAGCGAGGTATCCCTGGTCGCCCTGCCGCTCACGGCGGCGCTCACCCTGCACGCGAGCCCGTTCGAGGTGGGGCTGCTCACCGCCGCAGAGATGGTGGCGTTCCTGCTCGTCGGCCTGCCCGCCGGAGCGTGGGTGGACCGCATGCGGCGCCGTCCGGTGCTGGTCGCCGCCGACGTGGTCCGCGCCCTGGCGCTGCTGTCGATCCCGGCCGCGGCCCTGCTCGGAGTGCTCGGCCTGCCGCAGATGTACGCCGTGGCCTTGGTGAACGGGCTGTGCACGGTCTTCTTCGATGTCGCCCACCAGAGCTATCTCCCGTCCATCGTCGGCCGGGAGGACCTCGCCCGCGGGCACGGCACGCTCGCCGCGAACCAGTCGCTCGCCCAGCTCTCCGGCCCGGGGATCGGCGGCTGGCTGGTGCAGGCGCTCACCGCCCCGATCGCGGTGGTCGCCGACGCCCTCAGCTACGCGGGGTCCGCGCTGCTGCTCCTCGGCGTACGCGCGGACGAGCAGCCCGGTGAGAAAGCCCTGAGAGACAGAGGCGTCAGGGGCGGCGCCCGGCTGTGGCCGGAGATCGCCGAGGGCCTGCTGTTCGTCGCCGGGCAGCCCGTCCTGCGCCGGGTGGCCGCCGTCGGGGCGTTGATGATGCTGACGTTCGGCCTGTGGTCGGCCACGGTGCCGCTCTACATGGTCCGCGAGGTCGGCGTCAGCCCCGGCACGTACGGCATGCTGCTGTCGGCCGGAGCGGTGGGCGGGGTGGCCGGGGCCTGGCTCGCCCCGCGGATCACGGCCCGCGTCGGCACGGGCCGGGCCATGTACGGCTCGGCCTGGGCGGCCACGGTCTGCATAGCCCCGCTCGCGCTGACGGCGGCGGGCCCGCGCCTGCTGATCCTGCCGGCGGCCCTGGCGGCCAGTGGGGTGGCGACCACCGTGTTCAGCGTGGCGCAGGGGGCCTACCGCCAGTCGATCTGCCCGCCGCACCTGCTCGGCAGGCTGAGCGCCACGATGCGGTTCCTGATGTGGGGTCCGATGCCGCTCGGCGGCCTGCTGGCGGGCACGCTGGGGCAGCTCGCCGGGGTGCGCGTCGCGTTCTGGACCGCCTGCGGGGCCTACACGCTCGCCCATCTGCCGGTCCTGCTCGCGCCGCGGATCCGCGCGGTCTCCTAACCCTCCTCGCGCTCCTCGCCGGGCTCCGGCTCACCGATGTAGGAGGCGAGCCCGCGCAGGATGATCTCCAGGCCGAGCTCGAACCGGTAGTCGTTCGACTCGTCCATCATGATGTCGGCGAGCGCCACCAGGTTCGGGAACCGGTCGGGCGGCAGCGAGGCGAAGTAGCCGTTGATCTCCTCGCGCAGCTTGTCCCACGAGCCCTGCGACTCGCGGTAACGCTCCTGCCAGACGGTCTCCTCCAGCGCGAACCCGTTGATGTAGGTGGACAGCAGGTCGCCGGAGATGGCCAGCACGTGCCGCGGAATCCCGGCGGCGGCGAAGACCGCCAGCAGCCGCTCGACGTAGGGGAGCAGCTCCGGGGTGAACGGCACGTGGCCCATGGCGAGCTTCGGCAGGTCGCGATGGCTCAGCATCCGCTCACGCGCCTGGCGGGCGAAGTCCTTGACCTGCTCCCGCCAGTGCTCGGGGTCGGGCTCGGGAACGTCGTAGCCCTCGAACATGCGGGTGTACATGAGCTGCAACAGTTCGTCCTTGTCGTGTACGTGGACGTACAGCGCCGAGACGGCGACCCCGAGTTCGGCGGCGACCTGCCGCATGCTCAGCCGGTCGTATCCATCACGGTCGAGAACCGTGTAGGCGGCGTCGACGATCCGCTCGCGGGTGAGTGGCACCCTGGCGGGCGTACGTCGCCTGGGCGGACGCTCCCACGGCGGTGTGGGCATGTCCGGCTGTGTCATGAAGGACCTCCCGCTGTTCCGCCCATGCTAATGAACACCGCTCCGCTTCCACGAACACCGCTCTCTCAACGAGATATATCTTGTGTGGCGCCGAAACGAGATATATCGTGGTGAACATCGAACTTGGCGCTGAACACTGATCGGTGATAGAACAGCGCTCACTTTACTATGAACACTGTTCAGTTTCAGGGAGGGATGATGTCGGAACCCATCACGGCGACCGCGCCGGCGTCGCCGGTGGCGGGGGCGCCGTACCGCTGGCGCTGGGCGGCGCTCTTCGTGATCCTCGCCGGAGAGGTCATGGACCTTCTCGACGCGATGGTCACCAACATCGCGGCGCCCGAGATGCGCGCCGACCTGGGCGGCTCCGAGGCCGTCATCCAGTGGCTCGGCGCCGCCTACACGCTTTCGATGGCCGTGGGGCTGATCACCGGCGGGCGGCTCGGTGACATCTTCGGCCGCAGGCGCATGTTCTTGATCGGAGCCGCCGGGTTCACCGTGGGATCCCTGCTGTGCGCCGTCGCGCAGTCGCCCGAGGTGCTGATCGGCGCCCGGGTGATCCAGGGCCTGTTCGGCTCGATCATGCTGCCCCAGGGCCTCGGAATGATCAAGGAGATGTTCCCGCCCGCCGAGATGGGCAAGGCGTTCGGGATGTTCGGGCCGGTCATGGGGTTGTCGGCCGTCGGCGGCCCGATCCTTGCCGGCTGGCTCGTGACGGCCGACTTCTGGGGCACGAGCTGGCGGATGATCTTCCTGATCAACCTGCCGCTCGGCCTGGCCGCGCTGCTCGCCGGAATGCGCTTCCTGCCCGAGTCGCGATCGCCGCAGCCGCCGCGGCTCGACCTGGCCGGGGTCGCGCTCGCGTCCGTGGGCGCCTTCCTGGTGATCTACCCGCTGGTGCAGGGCCGCGAGAACGACTGGCCCGCGTGGGCGTTCGTCATGCTCGCCGCGTCGGTGCTCGTGTTCGCCGTCTTCGGCTGGTTCCAGTCCCGCCGCAGCCGCGCGGGCGGCGACCCCCTGATCGTGCCGAGCCTGTTCCGCAAGCGCGCGTTCACCGGGGGCCTGTTCACCGGCATGGTGTTCTTCTCCGGCATGGCCGGGTTCATGCTGGCCTTCAACCTCTACTGCCAGCTGGGGCTCGGCTACTCGCCGCTCAAGGCGGGGCTCGCGATGGTGCCCTGGTCGGGCGGCATGATCCTCGGGTTCGGGCTCGCGCAGGGGCTGCAGAAGTTCGGGCGCAAGCTGCTCCAGGGCGGCACCCTGCTCATGACGCTGGGCGTGCTCGGCGTCGTGCTCACGCTGAACCTCGCGGGCATGCACGTCAGCCCCTGGCAGCTCGCCCCCGCGCTGATCGTCAGCGGCATCGGCATGGGCCTGCTGATGTCGCCCTTCTTCGACATCGTGCTCGCCGGCGTGGAGGAGCACGAGACGGGCTCGGCGTCCGGCACGCTGACGGCGGTGCAGCAGCTCGGCAACGCGTTCGGCGTGGCCCTGCTCGGCACGGTCTTCTTCGACCTGCTCGGCGACGTCCCCACCGCCGGGAGCTTCGACCAGGCCATGAAGATCACCCTGTGGGTGGTGGCCGGAATGCTCCTGCTCACCTTCGTCGTGGCCTTCCTCCTGCCCAAGCAGGCTCGCGAGAACGCGGAGGCGGCCCACTGACACGACGTCACGGGCGGCCACGCCGGAGCGGGGGCTCGGCGCGGCCGCCCTTCTGACGTCAGGGCCGCACGGCCATTAGAACCGCCGGGACGTCCGGGCCGCACGGCCATCAGGGCCATCCGGGCCGTACGGCCGTCAGGGGCGTGGTGTCCGAAGGGTCAGGGTTCCGGAGTCGTGCCGAGCATCAGGGCCGCGACCTCGGCGGTCGCGGGGCCGACGCCAAGGGCGAGGGCGTCGCGCAGGTCCTCCACGGTGTCCACGTCCCTGCGTACGGACGTGATCCCCGGCGGGGTCAGCTCCTTGGCCCCCCGCGACAGGTGCCTGGCCCGCGACTCGCCGCCGAACCCCGGCCGGAAGGTCACGCCCGGCCGCACGCCGTAGAAGGTCGTCCCCACCTCGGCGGCGTCGGGGACGAACGCCTGGTCGAACTCCAGTGCCGCCGCGAGCACCGTCTCCAGCTCCGCGGGCCGCAGGGCGGGCAGGTCGGCCTGCAGCGCGCCGACGGCGTCGCCGGGCGCGAGCCGTACGGCCTCCTCCGCCCCGGTGCGAAGGGCGGTGTTCAGCCCCCGGTCGGGATCGGCCACCACGTGGGCACCGAGCGCGGCCAGCCGCCGCGCGGGCAGCGGGTCGGCCGTCACGACCACCACGCGCGCCACCAGCGGGCACCGCAGCGCCGCCGCCACGGTGTCGGAGGCCACCGCGACGGCCAGATCGGCCCGGTGCGGCCCGGCGGCCGCCGCCAGCCGTGTCTTGGCCCGGATCAGGGTCTTCACCGGGACCACTATTGACCATCGCGCGAGGTGCATGCCTGTAGCATCCCGCCTCGACATCGCCCATGGCCAACCGGGAGACTTGTCCCGGATCCCGGTGATTTTGGAGACCCTGTGAGCCACCCCAGCGAACCCTCGTCCGACCCGACCACACCCGCGCCCACACCCGCGGCGCCCGCCGCCGCCACGGTGAACCGCCGCGCGGGCCGTCCGCCGCGCTTCTGGGAGACGCTCGCGGTCGTCGTCGTCAAGCCGATCTCACGGCTGTTCGTACGGCGGAGGTGGCGGGGCGGGGAGAACATCCCCCGCACCGGCGGGCTGATCATCGCCGCCAACCACCTGTCGTGGTCCGACCCCGTGCTGCTCTCGCACTACCTCTACAACAACGGGCGGTGGCCCACGATCCTGGCCAAGGCGGGTCTCTTCCGGATCCGCGGGCTCGGTCACGCCATCGCCCAGCTCCAGGCCATCCCGGTCGAACGCAACAGCACCGAGGCCACCAAGTCGCTGAAGATCGCCGAGGAGCGGCTGCGGAACGGCGCCTGCATCCTGTTCTATCCCGAGGGTACGATCACCCGCGATCCCGACCTGTGGCCCATGGTCGGCAAGACCGGTGTCGCCCGGCTGGCCCTCGCTACCGGCGTGCCGGTCATCCCGATCGCCCACTGGGGCGCCCAGGAGCTGCTGCCGTACGGGGCGACGAAGCCGCGCCTGCTGCCGCGCAAGACCTTCCACGTGCTCGCCGGGCCGCCGGTCGACCTGTCCAAGTACGCCGGGAAGCCCATGCGCGGCTCGGTGCTGCGCGACGCGACCGCCGACATCACCGCCGCCATCACCGAGCTGCTGGCCGAGATCCGGGACGAGAAGGCGCCAGAGGTCCCCTATGACCCCAAGAATGCGGCCGAGGGCTGAGCGGAGCGTACGGTGAGGGGGGAGCGCGCGGAGCAAGAGGAGTGGTGCGGCCAGTGAGCAGGGCGGCTGTTTTCGGAACGGGCTCGTGGGGCACCACGTTCGCGATGATCCTCGCCGAGGCCGGCACCTCCACGACCCTGTGGGGCAGGCGGGCGGAGATCGTCGACGCGATCAACGAGACCCGGGAGAACCCCGAGTATCTGCCGGGGACGCGGCTGCCCGACACGATCCGCGCCACGACCGACCCCGCCGAGGCCATGGCGGGCGCCGACTTCGTGGTCCTCGCGGTGCCGTCCCAGACGCTGCGCGCCAACCTCCGGACATGGAAGCCGCACATCCCGCCGGACGCCGTGCTCGTCAGCCTGATGAAGGGTGTCGAGCTCGGCACCTGCAAGCGGATGAGCGAGGTCATCTGCGAGGTGGCCGAGGTGCCGGAGCGCCGGGTGGCCGTGGTCTCCGGGCCCAACCTGGTGCCCGAGCTGGCCCGGCGGCAGCCCGCCGCGGCCGTCGTCGCCTGCTCCGACGAGGAGGTGGCCGCCCGGCTCCAGGAGGCGTGCCATCTGCCGTGGTTCCGGACCTACACCAATCCGGACGTGGTGGGCGTCGAGCTCGGCGGCGCGGTCAAGAACGTCATCGCGCTGGCCGTCGGCGTCGCGGCCGGCATGGGCCTGGGCGACAACGTGCGGGCGACGCTCATGACGCGGGGGCTGGCCGAGATCGCCCGCCTGGGCGCGGTGCTCGGGGCGGACCAGCACACCTTCGCCGGCCTCGCCGGGATGGGCGACCTCGTCGCCACCTGCACCTCGCCGCTGTCGCGCAACCGCACCTTCGGCGAGAACCTGGGCCGGGGCATGACGATGGCCGAGGTCGTCGCCGCCACGAAGCAGACGGCCGAGGGGGTCAAGTCGTGCGAGTCGGTGCTCGAACTCGCCAAGAAGCACGACGTGGAGATGCCCATCACCGAGGTGGTCGTCGGCGTCGTCCACGACGGCATGACCCCCGGTGAGGCCGCCGTCCTGCTGATGTCGCGCACGCCGAAGCCGGAGCGCTACGGCGTCTGATCACCGTCCGATCGGGATCTCGCCGGGTTCTGATCACGGTCTCAGCGGGGATAACGGACTCCCACGACGGGCGTGGCTGACAAGCCGTTTTGCGTCTCGAACACGGTAGATTCGGGCATCATGAATGAGGAGCGCGAGTCCCCGTCACGCGTACGCGTGGCAGTCGTCTTCGGTGGCCGCAACTCCGAGCACGCCGTCTCCCTGATGGGCGCGGGCAGTGTGCTGGAGGCCATCGACCGGACGAAGTACGAGGTCATCCCCATCGGCATCGCCCAGGACGGGCGCTGGGTGCTGGCGTCGGACGGCCAGTCCTACGCGATCGAGTCCGGTCGCCTGCCCGTCGTGGACGACTCCGGCACCGCGCTCGCACTCCCCGGCGACTCCGGCACCCTTGTGGCTCTCGATTCGGGCGACATCCCGCGTGCGCTCGGCCGCGTGGACGTCGTGTTCCCCATGCTGCACGGGCCGTTCGGGGAGGACGGGACGATCCAGGGCCTGCTGGAGATGGCCGGGGTCCGCTACGTGGGCTCGGGCGTGCTGGCCAGCGCGGTCGGCATGGACAAGGCGTACATGAAGCTCGTGCTGCGCGCCGCCGGGCTGCCGGTCGGCCCGTTCGTGGTCGTACGCGACCGCGACTGGCGGCTCGACCGCGGCCGGGTGCTCAAGGAGATCGAGGAACTGGGCTGGCCGGTGTTCGTGAAGCCGTCCAGGGCCGGGTCGTCGCAAGGCATCACCAAGGCGCACGACCCCGAGTCGCTGGAGGCGGCGATCGAGCTCGCCCGGGAGCACGACCCGAAGGTGCTGGTCGAGGCCGCGATCGTCGGCCGGGAGGTCGAGTGCGCGGTGCTGGAGTCGCTCGGCGACGCCGCCCCCGAGGCGAGCGTCCCCGGCGAGGTGCTCGTGCGGGGCGAGCGCGAGTTCTTCGACTTCGAGGCCAAGTACTACCCCGACCAGATGGAGCTCCGGGCGCCGGCCGACATCCCCGGCGAGGTGGCCGAGACGCTGCGGTCCCTGGCCGTGCGCGCGTTCGAGGCGCTCGGCTGCGAGGGCCTGTCGCGGGTCGACTTCTTCTACACGCCGTCCGGCGAGCTGATCGTCAACGAGATCAACACGATGCCGGGCTTCACGTCGCTGTCGGTCGCGCCGCAGCTGTGGGCCGCCACCGGCCTGCCGTACGCCGACCTGGTCGAGCGGCTGATCCAGCTCGCGCTGCGCCGGCCCGCGGGCCTGCGGTAGTCACTCCGGGATGCTCGACTTGATCGGCTCGGCGAGGTCGACCAGCACGGCCCCGGCCTGGATCCCCTGCCCGATCGTCACCTCGACGTACGCCACCCGGTTGGTGGACGTGAACAGCGTCGGCCGCCGCGGGTCCTGGAACCAGCCGACGCCGTTGATGTCGGCGACCTCGGCCGTGGGCTCCATCGCGGCGGGCCGGGGCACGCCGCAGCGCAGCGCGATCTGGCCGTCACCCCAGACGGCGACGTACGGCGAGGGCGGCTCGGAGGGGGTCCGGTCGAGCCCTTCGAGCGTCTTCGGCAGCGCGGCTTCGAGCTTGCGGCAGGCCGCGGCCGCCTCGCCGGTCGGCGTGGGCGGCTCTACGTGGACGGTGGACGAGCAGGCGGCGAGCAGGGCGAGCGCCGCCAGGACCAGGCCTGCCGGTGTGGCGCGCAGGGGCCTCCTCGCCTCTCGCATCGTCTCCTCGGCTCGCGCTCCGCTCAGATGTGGACGATCGGACACGTCAGTGTACGGGTGATGCCGTGGACGGCCTGGATCTGGGCCACCACGAGCTTGCCGAGCTCGTCCACGTTGTTGGCCTGGGCGCGGACGATCACGTCGTAGGGCCCGGTGACATCCTCGGCCTGCGTCACCCCGGGAATGGAGGAGATCTCCTCGGCCACGTTGGCGGCCCTGCCGACCTCGGTCTGGATAAGGATGTAGGCCTGCACCATGACGCCCTCCGGGTAGAGATCAGTGCCGGAGCGTAACCGTACCTCGAATGCACAAGGGGTGTGCCATCACAGTCGGAGATCTCGGCGAATTCGGAGTAATCCAGCGGATATCGGGACGCCTTCCGCGGACTGCGGCCGTACTGCTGGGCCCCGGCGACGACGCCGCGGTCCTGAAGGCGCCCGATGGGCGGGTCGTCGTCAGCACGGACCTCCTGATCGAGGGTAGGCACTTCCGCCGCGACTGGTCGAGTGGCTACGACATAGGCCGGAAGGCGGCGGCACAGAACCTTTCCGACATTGTTGCCATGGGGGCCGATCCGACCGCTCTCGTGGTCGGCCTGGGGCTGCCCGCCGACGTCGGCACCGACTGGGTGGACGCCCTGACCGACGGCTTCCGCGACGAGTGCGACCTGGTGGGGGCGACGGTGGCGGGGGGCGACATCGCCCGCTCGGAGACCGTCGTGCTCGGCGTGACCGCGCTGGGCGATCTCGGCGGCAGGGCCCCGGTGACCCGGTCGGGCGCGCGTCCGGGCGACGTGGTCGCGGTGGCGGGCCGTCTCGGCCACGCCGCGGCCGGCCTGGCCCTGTTCGAAGCGGGGGTGACCGGCGGCTCCCCGGACCTCGTGACCCTGCTGGAGGCGCACCGCCGTCCCCGGCCGCCGTACGCCTGCGGTCCTGCGGCGGCGCTGCTCGGCGCGACGGCGATGCTCGACGTCAGCGACGGCCTGCTGCAGGACCTCGGTCACGTCGCCGACGCGAGCGGCGTGGCCGTGGGACTGGACGCCGCCGCCTTACCCGTGCCGGAGTCACTGTCCGCGGCGGCACGCGAGCTCGGCGCGGACCCCCTGGAGTGGGTGCTCACGGGAGGTGACGACCACGCGCTGGCCGCGACGTTCCCTCCCGGCGTACGGCTGCCGCCCGAATGGACGCGTGTGGGAGCCGTCACGGAGGGACACGGAGTGCAGGTCAACGGACAGACCTGGACCAAAGGGGGATGGGATCACTTCCGTGCGTGATGTGAAATTTGTGACATAGGCGTATTAGATCTGTTATTAAGTATGGCGGTCAGGCAACAGGAAGGACCGTCATGGGCCGCCACACGGCAGGACGCAAGGCACGAGAGGGTCAGCCCTCCCCGGGTCAGGACGACCTCGCAGAGAGGGGTGGCGTTCAGGACCACCTGGCCTACCGTCCGCCGGTGACGCCGGACGAGCAGTCCCTCGCCGGGCCCGGCCAGTCCGCGCAGTGGCCGGGCGGCGGTGCCGTGCCGTGGCCGGTGCCGCCTTCGGAGGCCGCCGGTGGCCCCGCGACCGGCCCGATGACCGGCCCTGTGACGGGTCCGGTGACGAGCAGTGGCCCGGCGACAAACAGCGGTGCCATGCCGTGGCCCGCGCCGCCCTCGGAGGCCGCCGGTGGCCCCGCGACCGGCCCTGTGACGAGCAGTGGCCTGGCGACAAACAGCGGTGCCGTGCCGTGGCCGGTGCCGCCCTCGGAGTCGACGAGCCGGATGTTCGCGGCCCTGTCGCCCGAGCGGCTGGAGTCCGAGAGTCCGTCGTCGCCGTCGATGTCGTCATCGCCTTCGGAACGGACGGCCTCGTCCGCCCTCCTGACGGCGTCCTTGGGCGCCGGGGACCCCGGGCAGGACGGGGACGACCATGCGAAGCCGCCGAGACGCATGCGGCGGCTGGCGCTCGTGTCGGGGCTGTCGGTGCTGCTGGCCGTGGGCGTCACGGCCGGCGGCGCTCGGCTGCTCGCCGGGCGGACCTCCCTGGCCCTGGATCAGCCGACGACGGCCTGCCCGACGTCGGAGAACTGCGCAGCCGACGGCGGGCCGTACGGAGCCGGGTCCGGCCAGTCCCTCGACGCGACCCCCGCGTCCGGCGACCCGGCCGGGAACGGTCAGGACCAACAGGGCAAGAAGGACTCCGGCGCGTCCGGTTCCGGCCAGGAGGACACCGCACAGAAGGACACCGCACAGGAGGACGCCGCGCAGAACGACGCCGGGGAGGGCACCCCCGCGGCTCCCCGCGCCACACCGGTCGCGACGGCGACCTCGAAGGGCCGGGACCACGACCACACGTCCGCCCGTACGCGTGCCTCGTCCACCGCTGCCCCGCGTGCGTCGGCCCACCCGACCGGGCAGGTGGACGATGCTCCCGCCGCCGTCACGGCCGACCCGGACGACACGACGGGCGCCGGGTCCACCGACGGCGCGACGCCCGGTGAGACCCCGCTGAACGACTCCGGGAGCGGCGAAGACGCCGGTGACGCGGACGACTCCGCTGACGAGTCCGACGCCGATGCGAACCGCAGGACCGGCGCGCACCCGGTGCGGACCACGTCCGCTCTCGTCGCCGGAGGCCCGGCGGTGCGGGTGGGGTTCACGGTGACGAACCGTCACGCGGGCGGCTACACGGCCCGGCTCGCCGTACGGAACGAGGGCCCGGACCTGCCCGCATGGACCATCCGGCTGGCCGTCGGCGGGCGGGTGACCTCGGTCGAGGGGGCAGGCTGGCGGCAGCAGGGGGACACCCTGACCCTGACCTCGCAGGCCGCGCTGGACCAGGGCGGCACGCTGACGCTGACCATCCACGCCGAGGGCGCGTCGGCCGCACCCGCCGACTGCGTGCTCTCCGAGGGACGTTGTGAGGTCACCGGCGCGTCCCAGCGCGGCTGAGGCGTCCCCGGCGGCCCGGCGGCGTCGGCGGCGTCGGCGGCTCGGCGGAACGCCTCGGGACGGCCGGGCGCCGCGTACGCCAACGCTTCACGGGTGTGCGGCATGAGTCTCGGCGCGGCCGCGACCCGCTGACCCGGTCCCCCAGCCCCCAGCCCCCCAGCCCCCCAGCCTCCAGCCCCCGGCTCCCGGCTCCCGGCCACAGCCGGAGACGGGGCGTTTTCCAGGGAACGGCGGGGGTTTTGGTTGGATGGTCGCATGACCACCCCACCACGTGTCCTGACCATCGCGGGCTCGGACTCCGGCGGCGGCGCCGGCATCCAGGCCGACCTGAAGACCATGCTGGCCCTCGGCGTCCACGGCATGAGCGTCATCGCGGCCGTGACGGCGCAGAACTCACTGGGTGTGCAGGGCTACTGGGAACTGCCCCCCGAGGCGGTGCGGGCACAGCTCGACTCGGTCCTCGGCGACATCGGAGCCCAGGCGATCAAGACGGGCATGCTGGCGTCGTCCGTGCTGGTGAAGACCGTCGCGGAGGTCCTCGCGGGCGTGACCGTGCCCGTCGTGGTGGACCCGGTCGGCGTGTCCAAGCACGGCGACAGCCTGCTCGCGCCGGAGGCCGTGGAGACCGTCAAGAGCGTGCTGCTGCCGACCGCGACCGTGGTCACCCCCAACCTGTGGGAGGTCGAGCAGCTCACGGGCGTCAAGGTCGAGGACACCGGCGACATGCCCCGCGCCGCCGAGGCGGTGCTGGCGCTCGGCCCGAAATGGGCGCTGATCAAGGGCGGCCACCTTCCCGGGGAGCCGGTGGACCTGCTCACCGACGGGTCGAGCGAGCACCGCTTCACCGCCGAGCGGCACGACAACCGGCACACCCACGGCACCGGCTGCACGCTCGCCTCCGCGATCGCGTCGTACCTCGCCCTCGGCGAGGACGTGCCCGGCGCCGTACGGCGGGCCAAGGAGTACGTCACGGGCGCCATCGCGCACGGGTTCCCCCTGGGCGCGGGCATCGGGCCCGTGGACCACGCCTGGCGGATGCGGACGGACGCCTGAGCCGGGGCGTCCGGGTCGCGGGAGGCCCCGGCGCGATGCCCTGGCGCGATGCCTCAGCGGAAGGCGTCGGCGTGGTCGGCGGCCCACTGGCGGAACGTCCGCGCGGGTCTGCCGGTGATCTGTTCCACCGTCGAGGTCACCAGGTCGGAGCGGGGACGCCGGGTGCTCGCCAGCAGTGCCTCGACCAGCGCGGGCGGCCTTCCGTCCGCGAGCATCCGCTCGCGTGCCGCCTCCACGGGAACCTCCTCGAAGCGCAGCGGACGGCCGATCACCTCGCCGATCAGGCGGACCTGGTCGGCCCTGCTCACCACGTGCGGTCCGGTCAGCACGTGCGTGGCCCCCGCGTGCCCGTCGCCGGTCGGCACGCGGGCCGCCACGGCCGCGACGTCGGCCTGGTGCACCACCGCCGTGGGGGCGATGCCGGGGCCGCGTACGACACCGTCCTGCCGGATCTGCCCGGCCCATCCCAGCGCGTTGGAGGCGATCGTGTCGGCGCGCAGGATGGTCCACTCCAGGCCCGACGCCTTGATGAGGCTCTCCATCTCGGCGTGGAGCCGGTAGATCGGGTCGGTCCGCCACCCGGCGTCCTCGTTCACGCCTGACGACGACAGGTAGACGAGGCGGCGGGCGGAGCCCGCGATCGTGGCGAGGACGTCCTGCGCGCCCTCGGACGTGAGGAAGGGCCAGACCAGGAACACCGTCGTGATCCCGCTCAGCGCCCTTTCCAGGGCGGTCGAGGTCGTCTCCAGTCAAGGTTGTCCCGGTCCAGGTCGTCCCGGGCCGAGACCATCTCCGGTCGAGGTCGTCTCTGCCGAGGTCGTCTCTGTCGAGGCCGTCTCTGTCGAGGCCGTCTCTGGTCGAGGTCGTCTCTGTCGAGACAGCGCGAGAGCCCGCCACCGGTTCAGGTGGCGGGCTCTCGCGGATGTCAGACGGTCAGCGCGTGACCTTGCCCGCCTTGATGCAGGAGGTGCAGACGTTCATCCGCTTCGGCGTCCCGTTGACCACCGCGCGCACGGTCTGGATGTTGGGGTTCCAGCGGCGGCGGGTGCGGCGGTGCGAGTGGGAGATGTTGTTGCCGAAAATCGGCTTCTTGGCGCAGACGTCGCAGACGGAAGCCACGGTAATCGCTCCTTTGAATCAGTCGATCGGCCCGGCGCCGGTGCAGCGGCTCGTCCGAGCAATGCCGGGACAACCGGCTGGCCACACGAGGATATCCGATGTTCACCGTTGCACGCCAAACGGGACTCCGGCGAACGGGGGATAGTCTCGTACCCGCCAACGGTAGCGCATCGGGGGGCCGGATCGCGCGGAAGGAAGGTCTGCCGGATGCTCAAGGTGCTCGATCCCCCCGCCGTGCGCCGCTGGTCGCGCCACTGCGCGGCGGCCCTCGGCCGGGCCAGGGCGGAGATCGACGCGCTCAACGTGTTCCCCGTGCCCGACGGGGACACCGGCACGAACCTGCACCTCACGATCCTGTCGGCGGCCGAGGCGGTGGACGCGCTGCCCGGCGGCGCGGACGCGGACGCCACCTGGCAGGCCCTGACGCGCGGGGCCCTGCTCGGCGCGCGGGGCAACTCCGGGGTGATCGTCAGCCAGGCCGTCAGGGGCCTGGGTGAGGTGCTCGGGCGCGCGCCGGGAGGCGGCGCCGACCTGCGCGACGGCCTGACGAGGGCGGCCGAGATGGCCAGGGCGGCGGTGGTCCGCCCGGTGGAGGGCACGGTGCTGAGCGTGTTGTCGGCGGCGGCGCAGGCCGTGCGCGACGCGCCCGACGACCTGGCCGAGGTGGCCCGCCGGGCGGCCGACGAGGCGCGGCGGGCCCTGCGCCGTACGACCGGTCAGCTCGGCGTGCTGTCCCGCAACGGCGTGGTGGACGCGGGCGCGGCCGGGCTGGTGATCATGCTGGAGAGCCTGGCCGAGGTGGTGACCGAGGCGTACAGCGAGCGCCACGAGGTGCCCGCCCCGGCCGCGCGGATCGCGCCCGAGCAGGCGCAGGACACGGGCGGCCCCGGTTACGAGGTCATGTACCTCCTCGACGCGGGCGCGCAGGAGGTGGACCGGCTGCGGGGCGAGCTCGACGCGCTGGGGGACAGCCTGGTGATCGTCGGCGGGGAGGACCTGTGGAACGTCCACGTCCACGTGGACGACGCGGGCGCGGCGATCGAGGCAGGGCTGCGCGCGGGACGGCCCCACCGGATCAAGGTGACCTACCTCGGGGGACGGCCGCACGAGCCGGGCCCGGCGCGGGGCGTCGTCGCGGTCGCCGCGGGGGACGGCCTGGCGGCCCTGTTCCGGGAGGCGGGGGCGGTGGTCGTGCGGCGCGAGCCGGGCTCCGCTCCGACGGCGGCGGCCCTGCTGCGGGCCGTCCGGGAGGCCGGCACCGAGGTCGCGGTGCTGCCCAACGACGCCGCCACACATGACGTCGCCGTGGCCGCCGCGGAGATCGCCAGGGAGGAGGGCGTGACGGTCAGCGTCCTGCCCACCCGGGCGTCGGTGCAGGGCCTGGCCGCGCTGGCCGTGCACGACCCGCTGCGCCGCTTCGACGACGACATCGTGGCGATGACCGACGCGGCAGGGCACACCCGCCACGGGCACGTGTGGGTGGCCGACCGCGAGGCGATGACCAGCGCCGGGACCTGCCGCCCCGGCGACGTGCTCGGGGTGGTGGACGGCGACGTCGCGCTGATCGGCGCGGACCTGACCGAGACCGCGGTCGAGGTCGTCCGGCGCCTGGTCTCCGGCGGCAGCGAAATGGTCACGCTCGTCGCCGGCGCGTGCGCGCCCGAGCCGCTCCTGCCCGCCGTACGCGTCCATCTGGAGCGGGTCCGCCCCGACCTGGAGATCGTCGTGTACGAGGGCGGACAGGGCGGTTATCCCCTCCTGATCGGCGTCGAGTAGCCGGATTGTCGGCCCGTACGGGTAGTAATTGGTGTCGTGACGAGCTTCGACGAGCCGCTCAAGAAGGTGGTCGGCAGGTCGGCCGCCTCGCTGGAGAGCGCCCTGGGCATCAGCACGGTCGGTGAGCTGCTGCGCCACTATCCGCGGCGATACGCGCAGCGCGGGGAGCTGACGCCCATCGCGTCGCTGGAGCACGACGAGCACGTCACCGTGGTCGCGAAGGTGTCGTCGGCCGTGCGCAGGCCGATGAAGAACCGGCAGGGCACCTGGCTCGACATCGAGGTGACCGACGGCAAGGAGAAGCTCCACCTGGCGTTCTTCGGCAAGGGCGCCTACGTGGCCGAGCAGCGGCTCACGCCGGGCACCGAGGCGATGTTCTCCGGCAAGGTCGGCGTCTTCGTCGGCGGGAGGACCAGGCGCGTCTCGCTCACTCATCCCGAATACGAGTCGTTCGACGAGACGGAGGAGACGGCCGAGGAGTTCGCCTCCGCACTGGTGCCGATCTATCCCTCCGCCCAGGGGCTGCCGAGCTGGAAGATCCGGCGGGCCGTGCGCACGGTGCTCGACGTGCTCAGCCTGGACGACCCGGTGCCCGCCGAGATCCGGGAGCGGCTGGGGCTGCTGCCGATCGAGGATGCGCTGCGGCGGGTCCACCGGCCCCGCAGCCAGGCGGACGTCGCCCGGTCGCACGACCGGCTGAAGTTCGACGAGGCGTTCGTGTTGCAGGCCGTGCTGGTGCGGCGGCGCATGGCCGCGTCCGCCTGGCTCGCCCGGGCCCGTCCCGGGCGCGACGACGGGCTGCTGCGCGAGTTCGACAAGCGGCTGCCGTTCCAGCTCACCGAGGGGCAGCGGCAGGTCGGCGAGGAGATCGCCGCCGACCTCGCCCGCGAACACCCCATGCACCGGCTCCTGCAGGGCGAGGTCGGCGCGGGCAAGACCGTGGTCGCGCTGCGCGCGATGCTTCAGGTGGTCGACTCCGGCGGGCAGGCCGTGCTGCTCGCCCCCACCGAGGTCCTCGCCCAGCAGCACCACCGGTCGATCGTGAACATGCTGGGCGACCTCGCGGCGGGCGGCATGTTCGGCGGGACGGCGGTCGCGCTGCTCACCGGCTCGATGGGGGCCGCCGCGCGGCGGAGCGCGCTGCTCGACGCGGCCTCCGGCGCGGCCGGCATCGTGATCGGCACTCATGCCGTGCTGCAGGAGCACGTGCAGTTCGCCGACCTCGGCCTGGTCGTGGTGGACGAGCAGCACAGGTTCGGCGTCGAACAGCGCGACGCGCTGCGCGAGAAGGGCGGCGGCGGACGCCCCCACGTGCTGGTCATGACGGCGACGCCGATCCCGCGCACGGTCGCGATGACCGTGTTCGGCGACCTGGAGGTCTCCACGCTGTCCCAGCTCCCCTCGGGGCGGGCCCCGATCACCACCCATGTGGTGCCCGCCGCGGAGAAGCCTCACTACCTCGACCGCGCCTGGCAGCGGGTGCGCGAGGAGGTCGGCCTGGGCCGCCAGGCCTACGTGGTGTGCCCGCGCATCGGCGACCAGGAGGGCGACGAGGGCGACCTGGCGAAGGACGACGAGGAGCGCAGGCCGCCCCTGGCGGTGCTCGACGTCGCGCGCATGCTCGCCGAGGGCCCCCTGTCGGGCCTGCGGATCGAGGCGCTGCACGGCAAGCTCGCGCCCGAGGACAAGGACGCCACGATGCGGGCCTTCGCCCGGGGCGAGATCGACGTGCTGGTCGCGACCACGGTCATCGAGGTCGGCGTCGACGTCCCCAACTCGTCGGTGATGGTCATCATGGACGCCGACCGCTTCGGGGTCTCCCAGCTCCACCAGTTGCGCGGCCGGGTGGGCCGGGGCGGGCTGCCCGGGCTGTGCCTGCTCGTGAGCGAGGCCCCGGAGGGCACCCAGGCGCGCCGCAGGCTCGACGCGGTGGCGGCGACCCTGGACGGGTTCGAGCTGTCCCGTGTCGACCTGGAGCAGCGCAGAGAGGGCGACGTGCTCGGCGCCGCCCAGTCGGGCCGCAAGTCCTCGCTCAAGCTGCTGCAACTGCTGCGCGACGAGGACGTGATCGAGACCGCCCGGGCCGAGGCGACCGCCCTGCTGTCCGCCGATTCCGAGCTGTCGGCCCACCCGGCCCTGCGCGCCGAGATCGACACCATGGTCGCCGGCGAACGCGCCGAATACCTCGAGAAGGCGTGAGGGGGGAAATGAAACGGGCGCCGTGTGAACACGACGCCCGTTAAACGACCCAGGGCCCAGCCTTGGGACGGCCTCCCCCCGAATGCCGTCCCCGGCTGGGCCCGCCCTCGGGTCAGGTGCCGAGGGCGCCGGCGTGCGGAAGGGCTCACGACCACGCCGGCCGGCCTCCCCCTGGGTCACCGCGAAGGCCGCAGAACTCATGATGCGCAAGTGACCGACCCCGCGATACGGCTCTTACTCATTCGTCGCCGCGGCTTGCCCACTCTTGACTCCGTGCCCCTCCGCTGTGCCGGGACGGCCGCCGGGGGCGGGACAATGAAGGTGTGACGCGGGTGATCGCAGGGACGGCGGGGGGACGCAGGCTGGCCGTCCCACCGGGGAGATCGACCAGGCCGACGAGCGACCGCACCCGGGAGGGCCTGTTCGCCACCGTCGGCTCCGCGCTCGGCCCGCTGGACGGGGTCCGGGTGCTCGACCTGTACGCCGGGTCGGGCGCCGTCGGGCTGGAGGCGCTGAGCCGGGGGGCCGCCCACGCGCTGCTGGTGGAGTCGGACGCCAGGGCCGCGCGCACGATCAGGGAGAACATCGCGTCCCTCGGGCTGCCGGGCGCGGCGCTGCGGGCCGAGAAGGTCGAGCGGGTGGTGGCCCGGCCGTGCGAGGAGCCGTACGACTTCGTCTTCGCCGATCCGCCCTACGCCGTCTCCGACGAGGCGGTCACGCGGGTGCTGACGGCGCTGCGCGACAACGGCTGGCTGGCCGAGGGCGCGCTCGTGGCCGTGGAACGGGAGTCGAGGGGTAAGGACCTGGTGTGGCCCGCGGGCTTCACGGAAGACAGGGTCCGTCGATACGGCGAAGCGGCCGTTTGGTACGGTCACGCAGCCGGGAACCCGTGAATCTATGGGGGTGCGCCTTGCGTCGTGTCGTCTGCCCGGGGTCGTTCGATCCCGTGACCAACGGTCATCTGGACATCATCGGCCGGACGTCACGGCTGTATGACGAGGTCGTCGTGGCCGTGCTCATCAACATCGAGAAGCGCAGCCTGTTCACCGTCGACGAGCGCATCGAGATGCTCCAGGCGGTGACGAAGGAGTACGGCAACGTCCGCGTGGAGAAGTTCCACGGCCTGCTGGTCGACTTCTGCAGGCAGCAGGGCATCCCGTCCATCGTGAAGGGCCTGCGCGCGGTCAGCGACTTCGACTACGAGCTGCAGATGGCGCAGCTCAACTATCGGATGTCGGGCGTCGAGACGCTGTTCATGTCCACCAACCCGGAATACTCCTTCCTGTCGTCGAGCAGGCTCAAGGAGATCGCCCGGTACGGAGGGGACGTGTCCGGCCTGGTCCCCGACCTCGTCCACCAGCTGCTGGTGGAGCGGCTCAGAGGCTGAACCGGGGCTGGTATTCTTGCCTTTCAGCCTTGCACGACGGCGGTGATTCGCCATGCCTAACGAGAGCAGGATGAGTCTGCACAGCCTCGATCCCCGAGCCCCCTGGGTGATCTCCACCCATGACCTGGGGCGCCGACCGGGATCGATGCGCACACTCAGCCCGGTTCTCCCGGCACCGGTGGATCTCGCCGTCGGAATGATCGGCGTTCCCAAGGACGCCGACGTCGAGCTGGACATCCGGCTCGAGGCGGTGATGGAGGGCGTGCTCGTGACGGGCACGGCGCAGGCTCCCCTGACGGGGGAGTGCTCGCGCTGCCTGGACCCGTTGACCTCGGAGATCGAGGTCGACTTCCAGGAGCTCTACTTCTACTCGGCGGAGGACGCCGGAGAGGACGATCTGCTCCTCGACGGCGAACTGCTCGATCTCGAGCCGGTATTCCGTGACGCGGTGGTGCTCGCACTGCCGCTGAGCCCGGTGTGCGGTGATGACTGCCCCGGTCTCTGTGCGGAGTGCGGGATCAGGCTGGCGGAGGCCGGCCCTGACCACCGGCACGAAGCGATCGACGCCCGCTGGGCGGCGCTGCAGGGTTTGGTTGTGGAACAGGAAGACGATCAGGAGGGTTGACGTGGCCGTCCCCAAGCGGAAGATGTCGCGGAGCAACACCCGCGCCCGCAGGTCCCAGTGGAAGGCGGCGGCGGTCGCACTCGTGAGCTGCCCGCAGTGCCGCTCGCCCAAGCGCCCGCACGTGGCGTGCCCGAGCTGCGGCACCTACAACCGTCGTCAGGTCGTCGAGCCGTCGGCCTGATCGCGCGTGCGGTAAGGGACGTCGGGACGCCGGCCGGATCGTCAAAGCGAGCCGGTCGGCGTTACCGTGCTTCAAAGAGTTACCGTGCTCCATAGGAACGTGCGGTGGCGGTTGGACGGTACGCACCGACATGTACGCCCGCGGCCGTGGTGGACGCCGGGGCCATCGGCTCCCGGCGGACCGGCGTCCACCACGCCTTCGGGCCTTCGGCCGGCCCGCCTGCCTCCCGTGCACGGCCCTGCCTGCACCTAGGAGTTGGGAGGATTTCATGGCCGCGCCGTCTGTAAAGCCCGTGCCCGTCGAGGTCGCGAGAGACGAGCTGTTCCAGATCCTGGATGTCCGGCTCAGCACCGGCATCCTCGAGCGGGCGCTGACGCACCGCTCGTACGCGTACGAGAACGGCGGACTGCCGACGAACGAGCGCCTGGAGTTCCTGGGCGACTCGGTGCTGGGTCTCGTGGTGACGGACACGCTGTTCCGCAACCACCCGGACCTGCCGGAGGGCCAGCTCGCCAAGCTGCGCGCCGCCGTGGTCAACATGCGCGCGCTAGCCGACGTCGCCAGGACGCTCGACCTCGGCAAATACCTGCGGCTCGGCCGTGGCGAGGAGGGCACCGGCGGCCGCGACAAGTCGTCGATCCTGGCCGACACGCTGGAGGCCCTGATCGGCACGGTCTACGTCGACAAGGGCCTCGACGAGGCGTTCCGCGTCGTCCACCTGCTGTTCGACCCGCTCATCACGCGGTCGGCGTCGCTCGGCGCCGGGCTCGACTGGAAGACGTCCCTGCAGGAGCTCACCGCCGCCGAGATGCTCGGCGTGCCGGAGTATCACGTGGACGAGAGCGGGCCCGACCACGCCAAGTCGTTCTCCGCGGTCGTGCGCGTGGGCGGCAAGGAGTACGGCAAGGGCTCGGGCCGCAGCAAGAAGGAGGCCGAGCAGCAGGCGGCCGAGGCGGCCTGGACCGCGATCCGCGCGGTGCGCGACGCCCGCGAGGGCGCCGGTCCCGTACACGCCTGAGCACGGGAGACGGCGCATGCCCGAACTGCCCGAGGTCGAGGTCGTCCGCAGGGGCCTGGAGAGCTGGGTCGCGGGCCGGACGGTGGCCGCGGCCGAGGTCCTGCACCCCCGGGCGGTCCGGCGCAACGTCGGCGATCTGCCCGCCCAGCTCAAGGGCCGCACGCTGGCGTCGGCCGAGCGGCGCGGCAAATACCTGTGGCTGCCCCTGCGCGACGACGCCACCGGCGAGGAGGAGCCCGGCGAGGCGCTGATCGCCCATCTCGGCATGAGCGGTCAGCTTCTCGTCGTGGACCCGCTGTCGCCGATAGAGAAGCACCTGCGCGTGCGCATGGGCTTCGCCGACGGCGGCCTGGAGTTACGCTTCGTCGACCAGCGCACTTTCGGGCACCTGCTGGTGGCGCCCATGACCTCCGGTCTCGGCCGGCCGGTGCCGGAGCCGATCGCGCACATCGCCGCCGACCCGCTCGAGGACGCCTTCGACGACGCCGAGTTCGCCGTACGGCTGCGGCTGCGCCGTACGGGGATCAAGCGGGCGCTGCTCGACCAGTCGCTGATCAGCGGGGTCGGCAACATCTACGCGGACGAGGCGCTGTGGCGCGCGCGCCTGCACTGGGCGCGGCCGACGGAGACGCTGACCCGGCCGAAGATCGCCGAACTGCTCGCGGCGGTCCGCGAGGTCATGACCGAGGCGCTGGGGCAGGGCGGCACCTCCTTCGACAGCCTCTACGTCAACGTGAACGGCGAGAGCGGCTACTTCGACCGCTCGCTCGCGGTGTACGGCAGGCGGGACGAGCCGTGCCGCCGCTGCGGAACGCCCATCAGGCGGGAGGCGTTCATGAACAGGTCCTCCTACAGCTGCCCGAAGTGCCAGCCCCGCCCGAGGAGCGCCCGCCCTTAGACCACCCCCCGCTGCGTCGGCCGGAGTCGATCTGGATACTTGTAGGCGTGGTTCGGTTGACGGCATGGGTCCGTGGACGGGTGCAGGGTGTGGGGTTCCGCTGGTGGACCCGCGCCCGCGCACTGGAGCTCGGGCTCGTCGGGTGGGCCTCGAACCTGGCCGACGGGAGGGTCGAGGTCGTCGCCGAGGGCCCGAGGGAGTCATGCGAGAAACTCCTGTCGTTGTTACGCACCGGAGACACGCCCGGCCACGTCGAGGGGGTGGTCGAGCGCTGGAGCGATGCGAAGAGAGGTATCGCCGGGTTTGTCGAGAGGTAGGGCTTCCCTCAAACCTCCTAAATCCGGTATATTTATCTAGCGAGAGTGCCCACCGGTGCGTCTGTGCGGAGCGTTCAACTTGACCGCCTCCATCGCCGGTGCGACTCTTGAGAGGAACCACGCGCACCCCTCCCGCGGCATGAAGTGCGCGAACCAGTCTGGTCACTCAGCGTGGAGGACCCTTTACTATGGCGAAGGCTCTACTCGGCCACGTCGGCGGTCCTGATCCTCGGATGATCTCGGAAATGCGCCGTCTCCAGCAGCGCATCCGCGACCTCGAGGCAGAACTCACCCGGCTCCAGGCCCAGAACGACGCGCTCGCGGCGCAAACTCGTGACGAGGCCCTGGTCCGGCTGCAGGATCGCGAGCCGGCTCTCACCTGAGGCCCGGCGGGAACGGGAAAGGATTGTAGGGACGCCCCGCAAAGGCGTCCCTTGCCATTTGCGCCGTCGTTCCCCGGCAATTTGATTCGACGGTTAACTGATCATAAAAACGGTTGACTGATCATAAGTAACGGGCCACGGGCGGGATGGGCGAACCGCCCGTCTTGCCTTACCCGAATTCATTTCCCAATCGGCCACGGGCGCCTATCACCACATCCCCGGCCGCCGGGCGCTGTAGTCTTCCCCCCAAACGCCAGGCGGCACCGAGGGGGGCGGACGTGTATCTGAAGACGCTCACCTTACGCGGCTTCAAGTCCTTCGCCTCGGCCACCACCCTCCGCTTCGAGCCGGGCATCACCGCCGTGGTGGGCCCCAACGGCTCCGGCAAGTCCAACGTCGTGGACGCCCTCGCGTGGGTGATGGGCGAGCACAGCGCCAAGTCGCTGCGCGGCGGCAAGATGGAGGACGTCATCTTCGCGGGCACCTCGAGCCGCCCGCCGCTCGGCCGCGCCGAGGTCACCCTCACGATCGACAACAGCGACGGCGCGCTCCCGATCGACTACACCGAGGTGACGATCAGCCGGCTGATGTTCCGTTCCGGCCAGAGCGAGTACGCCATCAACGGCGACACCTGCCGCCTGCTCGACATCCAGGAACTGCTGTCCGACTCCGGCATCGGCCGGGAGATGCACGTGATCGTCGGCCAGGGCCAGCTCGACCAGGTGCTGCACGCGGGGCCGGAGGAGCGCCGGGCGTTCATCGAGGAGGCCGCGGGCGTACTCAAGCACCGCAAGCGCAAGGAGAAGGCCCTCCGCAAGCTCGACGCGATGCAGGCCAACCTGACCCGCGTCCAGGACCTCGTGGCCGAGCTGCGCCGCCAGCTCAAACCGCTGGGCCGGCAGGCCGAGATCGCCCGCAAGGCGGCAGTCATCCAGGCCGACCTGCGCGACGCCCGGCTGCGCCTGCTCGCCGACGACGTGATCACCCTCCGCGACACGCTGCAGCGTGAGGAGGCCGACGAGGCGGCCGTACAGGCGCGGCGCGCCCACGTGGAGGCCGAGCTGGCCGAGGGCCAGCGGCGGGAGGCCGAGCTGGAGGCGGCCGAGAACGAGGCCCAGCCCCGCCTCAAGGCCGCCCAGGAGACCTACTACCGTCTTTCCGGCCTGAGGGAGCGGCTGCGCGGCGTGGAGAGCCTCGCGGCCGAACGACGGCGGCACGCCGCGGACGCCGCCTCCATCGAGCGGCGCGGGCGCGACCCGGAGGACCTGGAACGCGAGGCCGCCGAGGTGCGCGAGCAGGAACGGGTGCTGGCGGAGGAGCTGGACGAGGCGCGTGAGCGGCTCGACGCCGCCGTCGAGGCCCGCGCCGAGGCCGAGGAGGCGCTGGCCGCCGAGGAGCGGCGCCTGACCGCCGCCTCCCGTGCCGCGGCCGACCGCCGGGAGGCCCTCGCCCGCCTCCGCGGCCAGGTCGAGTCGGCCAGAAGCCGGGCCAGGGCCGCCGGAGACGAGATCGGCAGGCTCACCAAGGCCGTCGAGGACGCCACCCGGCGCGCGGAGCAGGCCCAGGACGAGCTCGACGCGCAGGCGGTCGACGAGGCGCCGGCCGACCCCGGGCTCGCGGCCGAGCTGGAGGCCGCGCAGGAGAGCGTCGATCTCGCTCGCGCCGCGGTGGAGGAGGCCAGGGCCGTGGCCGAGGAGGCCGAGGCCGTCGTGGAGCGGGTGCGGGCCGACCTGGCCGCGCCCAGGGACGCGCTGGCCGCCGCCAAGGCCGCGGTGAGCACGGCCAGGGCCGCCGACGCCGAGTCGCAGCGTGCGGTCGCCGCTCTCCAGGCGCGGTGCGAGGCCCTGGAGATGAGCCTGGCCGGGGGCGCGGACGGGGCCGCCGCGCTGCTCGGCGCCGGGCTGCCCGGCCTGCTCGGCCCGATCGCCACGCTGCTCGCCGTACGCCCGGGGGCTGAGGCCGCCATCGCGGCCGTGCTGGCCGTGGACGGCGTCGCCGTGGCCTCGCTCACCGCCGCCGTCGCGGCCGTGGAACACCTTCGTGAGGCCGGTGCCGGACGCGCCGCCCTGCTGATCGCGGGCGACCGTCAGAGTGACGGCGACCAGAGCGCGCGGCCGGAGACACCGGTCGCGGGCGCCGAGTGGGCCGCCGACCTGGTGACCGTGCCCGACGAGCTGCGCCCCGCCGTGGAGGCGCTGCTGTCCGACGTGGTCGTGGTGCCCGACCTGCTCACCGCGCGCAAGGTCGTGGACGCCCATCCGGAGCTGCGGGCCGTCACGATGTCCGGCGACCTGCTCGGCGTCAACGCCGCGCACGGCGGCTCGGGCGGCGGCTCCTCGCTGCTGCAGATGCGTACGGCGCTCGACGAGGCCGCCGCCGATCTCGCCACCGCCGGGGCCGAGGCCGAACGGCACGCGGAGGCGCTGGCCGAGGCCGTGGCCGCCGAGCGGGAGTGCCAGCTCGCGCTGGAGGCGGCGCAGGCGCGGGTCGCGGAGGCGCAGAACGGCGTGAGCGCCGCCCAGAGCGGCGTCAACGCGGCACAGAACGGGCTGAACGCGGCGCAGGCCGGGCTCGACCGCCTGCGCGGCAGGCAGCGGGAGGCCGACCAGCGGGCCGCGGCGGCGGCCAAGCAGCTCGCCCGGCTGGAGGCCGCCGTCAAGGCCGCCCAGGACGAGGCGGCCCGGCTGAGCCGGTCGGTGGTGGACGCCCAGGAGGCGCGCGAGCAGGCCCAGGCCGCGGTCGTGGAGCTGGAGGAGCAGCTCGCCGAGGCGGAGTACGCCGCCGAGCTGGAGGCGGAGCCGACCACCGACACCCGAGACGAGCTGGCCGCCGCCTGCGGCGTCACCCGGCAGGCCGAGATGGAGGCCCGGCTGACCGTCCGTACGGCCGAGGAGCGGGTGCGGGGCATCGCGGGCCGGGCCGACGCGCTGCTGCGCGCGGCGCAGCGCGAGCGGCAGGACCGGGCCAGGGCCGCGGCCGACCGCGAACGTCGCCGCAGGCAGGCGGAGATCGCCGCGGCCGTGGCCGAAGGTGCGCGTGCCGCCCTGAACGCCCTGGAGGGCTCGCTCGCGCGGGCCGCAGAGGAGCGCGACGAGGCCGAGCGGGCCCGCGGGCAGATCGACGCCGAGCTCAAGCAGGTGCGCCTGCGTGTGCGGGAGCTCAGCTCCGAGCTGGACGCCCTGGTCAACCGGGTCCACGGCAGCGAGATGGCCAGGACCGAGCGGCGGCTGCGCCTGGAGCAGATGGAGCAACGTGCCCTGGAGGAGTACGGCATCGAGCTCGAACCGCTGATCGCGGAGTACGGGCCGAGCGTGCCGGTGCCGGGCGACCCGCCCGTGCCGTACGTCAGGGAGGAGCAGGAGAAGCGGGCCAGGACGGCCGAACGGCAGATGACCCAGCTCGGCAAGGTCAACCCGCTGGCGCTGGAGGAGTTCGCCGCCCTTGAGGAGCGGCACGCCTTCCTCACCTCCCAGCTCGAAGACCTCAAGAAGACCCGGCGCGACCTGCTGCTCGTGGTCAAGGAGGTCGACGACCGGGTCGAGCAGGTCTTCGCGGCGGCGTACGAGGACGTGGCCCGCGAGTTCCAGGGGATCTTCCAGCGGGTCTTCCCCGGTGGCGAGGGCCGCCTGCTGCTGACCGACCCGGAGGACATGCTGACGACCGGGGTCGAGGTCGAGGCCCGGCCGCCCGGCAAGAAGGTCAAGCGCCTGTCGCTGCTGTCCGGCGGCGAGCGGTCGCTGACCGCGGTCGCGTTCCTCATCTCGATCTTCAAGGCCCGCCCGTCGCCGTTCTACGTCATGGACGAGGTCGAGGCGGCCCTCGACGACACCAACACGCAGCGGCTGCTCACGCTGTTCGAGGAACTGAGACAGACCTCACAGCTCATCGTGATCACGCACCAGAAGCGCACGATGGAGATCGCCGACGCGCTGTACGGCGTGTCGATGCGTGGCGACGGCGTCACCCAGGTCGTCAGCCAGCGCCTCCGCGAGAAGGTCTAGCACTTCACCACCCCCGCCGCTCGCATCCGCTCTGGTCGTGCTGGAGGCGCGCGCGGGGAGTGCGGTCGTGCTGGAGGCGCGCGCGGGGAGTGCGGTCGTGCTGGAGGCGCGCGCGGGGAGTGCGGTCGTGCCGGAGGCGCGCCGGGGAGGGCTGCCTCGCTCGCGGCCGGTCCGTGGCGCGACGGCGCGCCCCTCTATATCGCCCGATCGAGTCGCCCTGTCCGGAGTAATGCGGGCGATCTGGGAAACTGCATGGTGTGGACGGTTACCTCGGCATCATCGTGATCGTGGCCATCGTCGCCATATTGGCGGTGGGTGGCCTGTGGCTGCTGTTCCGGCCGAAGGCGAAGGACCTGCCGCCCGCGCCGCCGGCCCCGCCCGAGCCGAAGGCTCCCGTCGCGGAGGAGCCCGCGAAGACGGGGCTGGGCGAAGAGGACGGCGGCACGACGACCACGCTGCCGCCGCCCGCGCCCCCGATCGAAGAGCTGATCAAGGCTCCCGAGATCGAGGTCCCGCCGCCGTCGGCCGGCCGGATGGTGCGGCTGCGCGGCAGGCTCGCCCGTTCCCAGAACGTCCTCGGCCGGGGCCTGCTCGAACTGCTGTCGCGTGACCGGCTCGACGACGAGGTCTGGGACGAGATCGAGGAGACTCTGATCACCGCCGACGTCGGCGTGGCCCCCACCCGCGCGATGGTGGAGGAACTGCGGACGAAGGTGAAGGTGCTCGGCACGCGCACCCCCGAGGAGGTGCGCAAGCTGCTGCGGGAGGAACTGCTCACGCAGATCGCGCCGGACCTCGACCGCACCCTGCACACCCAGCCGCACGGCGAGCGGCCGGCCGTCGTCCTCGTCGTCGGGGTCAACGGCACCGGCAAGACCACGACCTCGGGCAAGCTCGCCCGGGTCCTGGTCGGCGACGGCAGGAAGGTCGTGCTCGGCGCCGCCGACACCTTCCGCGCGGCGGCCACCGACCAGCTCCAGACGTGGGGCGACCGCGTCGGCGCGGGCGTGGTGCGCGGCCCGGAGGGCGGCGACCCGGCGTCCGTGGCGTTCGACGCCGTGGCCAAGGGCATCGAGGACAAGGCGGACACCGTCATCATCGACACGGCGGGACGGCTGCACACCAAGACCGGCCTCATGGACGAGCTGGGCAAGGTCAAGCGGGTCATCGAGAAGAAGGCGGCGGTGGACGAGGTGCTCCTCGTCCTCGACGCGACCACCGGGCAGAACGGCATGCGCCAGGCGCAGGTCTTCGCCGAGGTGGTCAACGTCACCGGCATCGCGCTGACCAAGCTGGACGGCACGGCCAAGGGCGGCATCGTGATCTCGGTCCAGCGTGAGCTGGGCGTGCCGGTGAAGCTGGTGGGCCTCGGCGAGGGGCCGGACGACCTCGCGCCGTTCGACCCCGAGGTCTTCGTCGACGCCCTGCTCGGCGACTGACACGGAGGCGGCGACCGACGCACGCGAGGCGGCGACTGACACACGAGGAGAAGCGCGGGCCGGGGATCCCCCGGCCCGCACTCATGTCGGCTCGGTCAGCTCCGCAGGAAGGCGCGTAGTTCTTCGATGTGGGGGGTGATGTCGATGCCCCGCTCCGACAGCCAGTGCGGGTCGCCGTACGTGTCGCGGTAACGCTCGGCGCCGTCGCAGATCAGCGTGACCACGCTGCCGCGCTCGCCCCGTTCCCGCATCTCCCTGATGATCTGCACCGCCGCCGCGATGTTGGTGCCGGTCGAGCCGCCGACCTCCCTGCGGGTGACCTCCCTGACCCAGTGCATGGCCGCGATCGACAGGGCGTCCGGCACCTGGGTCATCCGGTCGATGACCGTCGGCAGGAACGACGGCTCGACCCGCGGCCGGCCGATGCCCTCGATGCGCGAACCGGCGCCGCCGTGCTCCTCACCCGAGACCCAGGACGGATAGAACGCCGAGCCCTCCGGGTCGGCCACGCACAGCCGCGTCTGGTGGCGGCGGTAGCGGATGTAGCGGCCGATCGTGGCGGAGGTGCCGCCGGTGCCCGCGCCGACCACGATCCACGCGGGCTCCGGGTGCCGTTCGAGCTCCATCTGCTGGAAGATGCTCTCGGCGATGTTGTTGTTGCCCCGCCAGTCCGTCGCCCGTTCGGCGTAGGTGAACTGGTCCATGTAGTGCCCGCCGGTCTCGGCGGCGAGCCGGTGCGACTCGTCGTAGATCGCTCTCGGGTCGTCCACCAGGTGGCACTTGCCGCCGTAGAACTCGATGATCTCCCGCTTCTCCGGCGAGGTGCTCGCCGGGATCACCGCGATGAACGGCAGGCCGAGCAGCCGGGCGAAGTACGCCTCGCTCACGGCCGTGGACCCGCTCGACGCCTCGATGATCGTGGTGGTGGGCCCGATCCAGCCGTTCGCCAGGCCGTACAGGAAAAGGGATCGGGCGAGACGATGCTTCAGTGAACCGGTGGGGTGCACCGACTCGTCTTTCAGATAGAGGTCGACACCCCAGTGCGAGGGGAGCGGGAACACATGCAAATGCGTGTCGCAGCTTCGGTTGGCGTCGGCCTCGACGGCCTGGATGGCGTCGGCCACCCATGCCCTCGTGACCGGATCGTGCCGATCCAGGTGGTTCATGCCCGCAACTCTGACATGTCGCGTGGCATGAACACCAAAGACGCCTATCGGGCTCCACTGGTCCGCATCCCGGGGTGGCCAGTGAGATCTGCCACATTTTACTCTGGATTGAAGCTGCGATGTTACGCTAATGAGACTTGTTCGGCTTGCGCGTGACCTGGCCGCGCGGGCCTGGTCTCCACAGCGATGACGCTGATCAGGCGGAACGACATTAACACCGTGCTTAGGCCCCAAGCGGCACGATGTTCCTTGGCACAACGATGAACGAGTGACCTCGCATGTGTTCCGGCCGGACGGGTAACGGGGGAGAAGTTCCGTAGGGGGAAGAGATGATCTCGACCGACGAGCAGCGGCAGGCATGGTTCGAGCGTGAGGTCGTGCCGGTCACGAGCCAGCTCTACGCGTCCGCCATGCGTCTGACGCGCAACCCCGCCGACGCCGAGGACCTGGTCCAGGAGACCGTCGCGAAGGCGTACACGTCATATCACCAGTTCCGTGAGGGCACGAACCTCAAGGCCTGGCTGCACCGCATCCTCACCAACAACTTCATCAACGACTACCGGAAGAAGCAGCGCTCGCCCAAGCTGTCGGCCGCCGAGGAGATCGAGGACTGGCAGCTCGCCGCGGCCGAGTCGCACATGTCGACCGGGCTGCGCTCGGCCGAGAGCGAGGCGCTCGACCAGATTCCGGACAACGTCGTGATGAACGCCCTGCGGGCCCTTCCGGAGGACTTCCGGGTGGCCGTCTATCTGGCCGACGTCGAGGGCTTCGCATACAAGGAGATCGCCGACCGGATGGGCACCCCGATCGGCACCGTCATGTCCAGGCTGCACCGGGGCCGCCGCCAGCTCCGGGGGATGCTGGAGGACTACGCCCGCGAGGAGGGCGTCGTACGCGTCCCCGAGCAGGCGTGCGCGGCCTGACCCCTGCCTGAGGCACCTGACGGGCCCCTGACCGGGCGCGGGAACATGGTCCCTCGCCCGCGTCATCGGCCCCCAGGGTTCAGACGGCGGTTAAGGCGGGGGGCCAAGGCGGCGGGGGTTCAGGCGGCGGCGATCAGCGCGATCGCGCCGAGCGCGAACCCGACCCCGGTGATCTGTACGGCACTCAGCCGCTCGCCGAGGACGTACCGCGCGAGCAGCAGCGTGCTCGCCGGATAGAGCGACACCAGAACGGCCACCAGGGTGAGCATCCCCCGCTGCGCCGCGAAGAGATAGAGCACGTTGGCGGCCATGTCGAGCACCCCGGCCGCGATCGTCACCGTGAGACTGCCGGGCACCGGGCGCAGGCTCCTGCGCGTCACGAGGGCCAGCAGCGCGACCAGCGCGATCGACGCGATCCTCGCGCCGAGCAGCGGCCACGTGCCGGAGTCGGCCGGGGCCAGCTTGAGCAGCACGAAGAACCCGCCGAAACCCGCCCCCGACACCAGGGCGGCGAGGATCGGCCCGGCCTTCGGGCCGCGGGCCCCGCCGTTGTCCGGCTCGCGGCTGACCAGCAGGACGGCGAACAGTCCGAGCACGACGCCCACGAGCGCCAGAGGGGAGGGCCGGTCGCCGGTGAGAAGCCCGAACACCACGGGGACCGCCATCGCGGTCGTGGCCGTGGTCGGGGCGATCACGGACATCATGCCGGTGGCCAGGCCGCGGTAGAACAGCACGATGCCGAAGGCACCGGCGACTCCGGAGGCCATTCCCCAGGCCAGCGCGGCCGTGCTCGGGTGGCCCGGCAGCGCCGGCAGGAGGGCGGCGACCAGCAGCAGGCCGCCGAGCTGGGAGAGCACGACGACGGCCAGCACCTTCGACCGCCTGGTGGCGAGCCCTCCGAAGAAGTCTGCCGTGCCGAAGATCACCGCGCATGCCGTCGCGAGGGCCACCGCCGTCACAGATCCCCCAAGAGTTTGCCTTGATAGTGCAATGGATTGTAGTAGCAGATCACTAGGCTGTACTCATGGCTGATCCTGCGACCATCACCGCGGCCATCGCCGCGAACGTACGCGGCCAGCGGGCCCATCGGGGGCTGACCCTCGACGAGCTCGCGGCCAGGTCGAACGTGAGCCGCGGCATGCTCATCCAGATCGAGCAGGGCCGCACCAACCCGAGCGTCAACACGCTCACCCGGATCGCCGACGCGCTGGGCGTGACCCTCGCGCGGCTGGTGGAGGTCGCCGACACCCCGGTCGTCCGGGTCGTGCACGAGTCGGAGGTGGTGACCTTCCGGCATCCCGGGGGAGGATCGGCGCGCCTGCTCGTGGGGACGGACGCGCCCGCGATCCTGGAGCTGTGGGACTGGCGGCTGGAGCCGGGCGAGCATCACGACGGCGACGCGCACCCCGCCGGCACCCGCGAGATGCTCACCGTGCTTGAGGGACGGCTCACGCTGACCGTGTACGGCAGGAGCCACGTCATGGGCCCCGGCGACGCCGTCGTGTTCAGCGCCGACCGGCCGCACCGCTACGCCAACGAGCACGGCGAACCGCTGCGGTTCGTGATGGTGGTCACCGAGCCACCCGTACCTCCGGACGGCGCAGCACCTCCGGACGGGGCCGGGGTCGCCGAGGACGCCCGTGAGCCCTCCTGATCTCGGAGAACCCGTACATGACTGACGAGTAAGGGCTGCGTGGTGACGCTTAGTAGCCGATGATTACAGAATGAATCCGCAAGCGCCGCTCCAAGGTTGGGTACATCCCTTTTTGTGCGTGTCTGCTGTGCAGGGGGCGGTGGCCGGTGAGTGAGTCGCGAGTCGCGGTGGAAAAACTTCGCGCGGAACTCGCCGCGCTCGGGGTGGCCGACGCCTACGAGATCGGCGACGAGGCTACTCTCTCCGTCTGGATAGGCCTGGTCGTGACCTTCCGTGAGGGCTTTTACCGTTGGCGCGAGGGTGCCGTGAAGTGCCGGCACCTGGGTACGGACCCAGCAGGATGCGCCATCCGGGTGGCTCGCAGATATGCCGAGCTCAAGGCGGATGTGCCGCCCTGGTGGGAGGAGCTGGAAAAGGTTCTGCGGGGGGGAGCGGCCGGAGGCTATCCGTAGCGTTCGTGGCCCCCCGCCTGCTCCGGGGGGTCGTATGCGGATCGGATCCGTGCTGCTGTCGTTGCTGTTGCTCGGCGGGTGTGGGCAGGTCAGGACCGTGCCGGTCTCGGGGGAACGGCACGGGGCCGCGGCACCGCATCCGCGCTTCGGCACACAGCGGCATCTCGACCCCGATCTGCTGCGCTTCCGGCTCGCGGGGACACAACGGGGAGCACCGGGGCCGCGCCTGCCCGCGGTGCCGCCGCCCCGGCACGTCGACTGCAAGCGGCACAAGTGCGTGGCGCTGACGTTCGACGACGGGCCGGGCGAACAGACCGGGCACGTCCTCGACCTGCTCGCGGCCCACCACGCCCGGGCCACGTTCTTCCTGCTCGGGCAGATGATCACCGATAAGACGCGGGACCTCGTGCGGCGGATGGCCGCCGAGGGCCACGAGATCGGCAACCACTCCTGGGACCACGCCTCACTGCCCGGATTGTCGTCCGACGCCCTGCGCCGGGAGCTCGACCGTACGCAGGAGGCCGTGCGGAAGGCGACCGGCGTGACGATGCGGCTCATGCGCCCGCCGTACGGCGCGACGAGCCAGGCGGTGGACCACGAGACCAAGCAGAGCGGGCTCGCGCAGATCCTGTGGGCAGTCGACACCCTCGACTGGCTCAACCGCAACCCCAAGGTGATCGCGCAGCGCAGCGTCGCGGCCAAACCGGGCGACATCGTGCTCATGCACGACATCCACCCGACAACCGTGGAGGCAGTGCCCCGGCTGCTCGACGAGCTCGACCGCAAGGGCTTCACGTACGTGACCGTCTCGGAGCTGCTCGGCGGCACCACGCCCGGAAAGAAGTACACGAACCGATGAAGGGCTACGACTTCGAGGGACCGGCCCTGGAGCTGGGCGCGCTCGTTCGCGGGGACGGGACCGCCGACGCCTCCGAGCGCATCCGCATCCCGGTGTGCATGATGAACCGGCACGGCCTGGTGGCCGGGGCGACCGGCACGGGGAAGACCAAGACGCTGCAGCTCATGGCCGAGCAGCTCGCCGGTCACGGCGTGCCGGTGTTCCTCGCGGACATCAAGGGCGACCTGTCCGGTCTGGCCTCGCCCGGCAAGCCGGGCGACCGCATCGCCCGCCGGGCCGCCGAGGTGGGCCAGGACTGGACACCCCAGGGCTGCGTGACGGAGTTCTTCTCCCTCGGCGGCGTGGGGGAAGGCATCCCGCTGCGCGCCACCATGAGCGCGTTCGGGCCGACGCTGCTGTCGCGGGTGCTCGAACTCAACGAGACCCAGGAGTCGTCGCTCGGGCTGATCTTCTACTTCGCCGACAAGCACGGGCTGCCGCTGCTGGACCTCAAGGACCTGATCGCGGTCATCCGCTATCTGACTGAGACGCCGGAGGCGTTGAGCGGCATCGGCGGGCTGTCGGCGTCCACCGCGGGCGTCATCCTCCGCGCCCTGGTGAACTTCCATGCCCAGGGGGCGGAGGCGTTCTTCGGCGAACCCGAGTTCGACGTACGCGACCTGCTGCGGACCACGCCGGACGGCCGCGGCGTGATCTCCATCCTGGAGCTGCCGGCGGTGCAGGAGCGGCCGCAGCTGTTCTCCACGTTCCTGATGTGGCTGCTCGCGGACCTGTTCGAGACGCTGCCCGAGGTGGGCGACCCCGACAAGCCGTCGCTCGTGTTCTTCTTCGACGAGGCGCACCTGCTGTTCGAGGGCGCGTCCAAGGCGTTCCTCCGATCGATCACCCAGACCGTGCGGCTGATCCGGTCGAAGGGAGTCGGGGTCTTCTTCGTCACCCAGACGCCCAAGGACGTGCCGGCCGACGTCCTCGCCCAGCTCGGCTCGCGCGTGCAGCACGCCCTGCGCGCCTTCACCCCGCAGGACGCCAAGGCGCTGAAGGCGACCGTCTCGACGTTCCCCGAGTCCTCCTACGACCTCGAACGGCTGCTCACCGAGCTCGGCATCGGGGAGGCGGTCGTCACGGTCCTGTCCGAGACGGGTGCCCCGACGCCGGTCGCCTGGACCCGGCTGCGGGCGCCGCAGTCGCTCATGGCGCCGTCCGACCCGGCGGTCGTCCAACGGGTGATCGCCGCGTCCCCGCTCCTGGCCAAGTACGGCACCGCCGTGGACCGGCAGTCGGCGTACGAGATCCTCACCGCGCGACTGGCCTCCCAGCGGGAGCCCGAGCGGGAGGCGCCGGCCGAGAGACCGGCGGACCGGTCGGCGGACCGGCCGGTTGACAGGCCCTCCGAGGCGCGCCGGCAGTCGGTGCTCGAAGGGATGCTCGCCTCGAAGGAGTTCCGGTCGCTGGCCCGCACCGCCGCGACCGCGCTCGGCCGGGAGATCACCAGGACGATCTTCGGCACCGCGAGACGGCGGCGCTGAACGCGTCCGCGCTGTACGGGTCCTGATCCCCGACTCGGTCGTGGTCGTGGCCCCGGTCATGGCCGTGGTCCCGGTCATGGCCGTGGTCCCGGTGCCTGTGCCGGTCTCGGTCCCGGTGCTTGTGCTGGTCGCGGTCCCTGTCCCGGTCCCTGTCCCGGTCCCTGTCCCGGTCATGGCCGTGGTCCCGGTGCTTGTGCTGGTCGCTCTCTCGGTGCTTGCCCCTGTGCCGGTCTCGATCGTGATCCCGGCCCCGGCCCCGGTGCCTGTGCCGGTCCCGGTCCCGGTCCCGGGACTGTCGGTGGGGCGTGCGAAGGTGGGTGGCATGGGTTTCAGCGGGTTCCCTGACGAGGCGCTCATCTTCTACGAGGGCCTCGTCGCCGACAATTCGAAGGCGTACTGGACGGCCCACAAGGGGTTCTACGAGACGGGTGTGCGCGGGCCGATGCTCGCGCTCATGGACGAGCTGGAGCCGGAGTTCGGACCGGCCCACCTGTTCCGGCCGTACCGCGACGTCCGGTTCTCCAAGGACAAGTCGCCATACAAGACGCATCAGGGGGCCTACTGCGGCGTGGGCGTGGAGGGCGTGGGCTACTACGTCCAGGTGGACGCCGACGGTCTCTACGTGGCGGCGGGCTGGTGGGGGTCGGGCGACCAGGTCGCACGTTTCCGCGAGGCCGTGGACGACGACACCGCCGGGCCCCTGCTGGAGGAGATCCTCGGGGCCCTGCCCGGCGATATCGAGGTCGGCGGCGACCGGCTCAAGACCCGTCCCCGCGGCGCGCCGGAGGACCATCCCCGGCTCGACCTTCTCCGGCACAAGACGCTGCACGCCGGGCGGCGGTTCGAGCCGGAGCCATGGCTGCACACCCCCGAGACCCTCGACCGGGTCCGTTCGACCTGGCGAGCGCTGGTCCCGCTGGTCGACTGGCTGCGCCGCCACATCTCCTGAGGCTGCCCGCGAGTGAGGCTGCCCGCGAGTGAGGCTGCCCGCGAGGCGGCGGACCCGGATCAGGCGTGGACCTTGACGACGCCGCAGCCGATCCGGGCACCGGCGTCGCCGGTCTTGCGCGTGGTCGCGTCCGGGCCCACGGCGCCGCCGGCATCGGGGCGGTGGAAGTACCGGTCCGGGATGTGCGCGAAGTTGTCCGGCGCGGCGTGCACCACGAACGCGCTGCCGTTGGCGTCGCCCAGCTGCTCCAGGGTGAACCGGTCGGTCACGAACGACGCGGAGGCGGTGCCGTCCGCGGCCGCCAGCAGCGGGGGCATGTCGCCGGCTCCGCCGCCGTGCTGCCCCGGGCCGAGGTGGCTTCCGGCGCTGGAGAAGGCGCTGCCCGTCGCCCGGTCGACGGAGTGCGCGTCGCACACCCCGGTGGAGTGGACGTGGAAGCCGTGGAACCCGGGAGTGAGCCCCCGCACGCTGACGCTGACCCGCGACTTCTTCGCGTCGTATCGCTCGACCCGGACGGTGCCGAGGGTCCGCCCGGTGACGTTCTTGATGACGGCGGTCGCGGACCCGCCCGCCGACTCGACCACCGGCTCGTTCGCCGACGCGCCCGCCGAGTCACCGGGGCCGGCCTGCGGGGCCGAGGCCGCCGTCATCCCGGCGGCCAGCACCGGTACGGCAGGGGCGGCAGCGGCGGTGAGTCCCAGGGCGAGCCCGGCGGCCAGGGCTATACGGGTTGTGCGGGGCATGGTCGCTCCTCCTCAGACACTCGTTGCCTGCGACAGCAGAGCACGCCCCGGCTGATCGGGGAGCGGCACACGACGTCATCCGTACCGGCCGTTTACCCGCTCTTGCCGTCAGAGCCCCGTGCCCCGTCGCCCGCCTCGAGGGCGCGCCGTCGCCGAAAGGGCGACGGGCCTGTGAGCCGTGCGGGCACAAGCGCTGCGGCACGTCCGGAATAGGCAAGCGGCGATGTCCGAGACAGGAAAGACGACCGACGCCGCGAAGGGTTCACTCTCCAACAACACACGTAAGGAGAGGGAAACATGCCCGAAACCCCCACGTCGGAGTTCTGGAAGAACCTCAAGCCGATCGAGAACTCGCAGAAGCCGGACGCGCTGCCGGAGGTCTACCTTTCCAAGGTCGCCACCGATGACGACCGTTACTACGTGCCGTTCAGCGAGACCGTCGGGTCGCGTCCTCTCTGGATCAACGTCAAGGACAACAGCTGGGCCGACATCCTCCGGGCGAAGGAGGCGGGGCTGGTCAACCGGCACTACCACCCGCACGAGGTGTTCGCCTACACCATCTCCGGAAAGTGGGGCTATCTGGAGCGCCCCTGGACCGCCACGGCGGGCGATTTCGTCTACGAGGCTCCGGGCGAGGGCCACACGCTGGTGGCCTACGACAGCGGCGAGCCGATGAAGACGTTCTTCATCGTCAAGGGGCCCCTCGTGTGGCTCGACGAGAACGGCGAAGCCCAGGGCATCTTCGACGTCCACGACTACATCGCGATGTGCCGTGAGCACTACGAGAAGGTGGGCATCGGCGCCGACTACGTCAACTCGCTGTTCCGCTGATCACCGGCCTGCCCCCCAACGAGGAACGCGATGACCCACATCACGACGTCCACCCCCCACGGAGTGGAACGCGAAGCGAGGCGGTACGAGAACCGCCTTCTCCTCCTTCTCTTCCTGGCCTTCGGGTTCGTCTTCTTCGACCGGCAGGCCCTGTCCTTCCTCGCCCCGTACATGGACGCGGACTTCGGGCTGTCCAACGGCGAGCTGGGCACGTTGTCCGGCGTGCTGGCACTCACCTGGGCGCTGGCCGGGATGGTGGCCGGCCGGTTGTCCGACAGGCTCGGCCGGCGCAAGCCGATCCTCATCGCCGCTGTGGTGCTCTTCTCGCTCTTCTCGTCGGCGTCGGGTCTGATGGCGGGCTTCGCCGGGTTGCTCGCCGCGCGTGCCCTCATGGGGACGGCCGAGGGGGCGGTGCTCCCGATGGCGCAGTCCCTGATGGTGGAGGCGTCCCGGGAAAGCCGGCGCGGGTTGAACATGGGCCTGCTGCAGGGCTCGTCCGCCGGTCTGCTCGGTGGGATCGTGGCCCCGGGCGTCGTGGTGTGGATCGCCGAGTCCTACGGCTGGCGCATCGCGTTCTACGTCACCATCATCCCCGGGTTGGTGATCGCCGCGCTGATCGCCAGGTTCGTCCGGGAGCGGCCGCCGCTCATCAGGACCGCGTCGGAGACCGCACGGGACGGCGCCGCCGGACAGTCCAAGCTTGCGCTGAAGGACGTGCTGAGGCTGCGCAACGTGGTGATCTGCATGCTGATCGCCTGCTGCTACCTGACGTGGTTCGTCACCCTCATCACGTTCACCCCCACGTACCTGACGGAGGTCAAGGGGTTCACGCCGGGCACCATGAGCGGCGTCATGACCTGCCTGGGCGTGGCCTGGGTGCTCTGGGGCTTCGCCACTCCCGGCATCTCCGACCGGATCGGCCGCAAGCCGGCACTCATCGGCTTCACCGCCCTCGCGGTGCTCTGCCCCATCGCGATCGTCTACGTCTCCAGCCCGGCGCTGCTCGGCCTGATCATGATCTTCACCTACACCGGGCTGGGGTGCTTCACACTGTTCATGGCCACGATCCCGGCAGAGACCGTGCCGCCCGGCACGCTGGCCACGGCCCTCGGCCTGATCATGGGCGTGGGCGAGCTGGCCGGTGGGTTCCTCGGCCCGATGATCTCCGGGTGGGCCTCCGACCTGTGGGGCCTGCAGACCGCGATGTTCATCGCGGCAGGCGGCGCGCTGATCGTCGTCCTGCTCTCGTTCGCCCTGCGGGAGACGGCTCCGGCCGTGCTGCGCCGCAGGCGGCGGAGGTGACCCGGTGAACGGCCCGGTGAACGGCCCGCTGGACGGCCTCGTGCGGGCTGCCGTCTGGTATGGGGCGCGGGACGTCCGGGTCGTCGACGTCGCCGTCCGCGCCCCCGGCACCGGGGAGGTCACCCTCGCGGTCGCCTACTGCGGCATCTGCGGTAGTGACCTGCACGAGTACGCCGACGGGCCGCACGCCATCCCGGTGACCCACCCCCATCCCGAGTCGGGGGTGACCGCGCCGCTCGTCCTCGGCCACGAGTTCTGCGGCACGATCACCGAGGTCGGCCCGGAAGTGCGGGGCCTGGCGCCCGGCGACCGGGTCGCGGTGGAGCCGCACTACCGCTGCGGCACCTGCCCTCGCTGCCGGAACGGCGAGTACAACATCTGCCGCCACTTCGGCTTCGCCGGGCTCATGGGCCACGGCGGAATGGCGGAGCGGGCGACCGTACCCGCCTACATGCTGCACCGCCTGCCCGACACGGTCCCTCTGGAGCAGGCGGCCGTGTTCGAACCGGCGGCCGTCGCCCTGCACGCGCTGCGCCGGTCGGGACTGCGGGCGGGCGAGACGGTCGCGGTGGTCGGCCTCGGCCCGATCGGCCTGCTCATCGTGATGCTGGCGGTGCGGGAGGGCGCCGGCCGGGTGATCGTCGCCGATCTCTCCCCCGCGCGGCTCGACCTGGCCCGCCGGCTCGGCGCGACCGACCTGGTGCGAGTGGCCGACCGCGATGCCCTGCCCGGCCTGATGCGGCGGGCGGCCGGAGGCGAGGGCGCGGACGTGGCGTTCGAGGTGGTCGGCTCCGAAGGCACCCTGCGCACCTGCCTGGAGGCGACCAGGAGCGGTGGCAGGGTCGTGCTGGCCGGGCTCGCCGGGACGGTGAGCATCGACGCGTTCGCGCTGGTCAACAGGGAGCAGTCGATCATCGCCACGGTCGGTTATCGGGACGTCTATCCCGACCTGATCCGGTTGGTCGAGGAGGGCGTGGACCTCACGGCGATCGTCACCTCCACCATCCCCCTCCGAGACGTCGTCAGTGACGGGTTCGAGGCCCTGCTGGGCGGCGGCGATCAGATCAAGGTTCTGGTGCGGCCAGGCGAAGGGAGCGCACGCACATGACCGATCAGTCCACGTCCAGCGGATTCCGCGGTGACCTGTTCGCCGGCCGTACGGCGTTCGTCACCGGCGGGACGTCGGGGATCGGGGCGGCGACGGCCACCCTGCTCGCCGAGCTCGGCGCCGACGTCGTGGCCCTCGGCCTGGCGCCCGAGGTCGCCGGCGAGCGGCCGGCCCATCCGCGCGTCCGCGTGATCGAGCACGACGTCCTCGACCGGGATGGTCTGGCCCGGCTCGTCCGTGCGGAGCCGGAGATCGGAATGCTGGTGAACTGCGCGGGCGTCAGCCACGACCGCGGGGAGTATGACCTGGACCGGTGGCGGCGCGTGATCGACGTCAACCTGACCGCCACCATGGTCGCCTGCGAGGCCGCCCGGCCGCACCTGGCGAAGACGGGCGGTTGTGTCGTGAACGTCTCCTCCATGTTCGCCTTCTTCGGCAGCAGGGACAGGCCGGCGTACAGCGCGAGCAAGGGAGGCGTCTCCCAGCTCACCCGGTCGCTCGCGGCGGAGTACGCGGCCGAGGGCGTCCGCGTGAACGCGGTCGCGCCGGGGTTCGTGGAGACCCCGCTCGCCCGGGGCCTGCTCGACGACCCGCGGGCCGCGGCGGAGGTCCTGGCCCGCATCCCTCTGGGACGGTACGGCAGGCCGGGCGACGTCGCCCAGGTGATCGCGTTCCTGTGCTCGCCCGCCGCGTCGTACATCACAGGGGCGGTGCTTCCGGTGGACGGGGGTTACCTTTGCGTCTGATTCCGGACATACTGCTGCGCTAAGGAAGGCGGGCCCGGCAAATGCCGACGCCAGCCGGGCCACGTGCAGCAGGGCTTGGTCTGTCAGGCAATCCAGGGCATGAAGCGGTGAGGAGATCTGTGATGCCCGCGAACGCGGTCTCCGTGATCTCCCGGGCGACGACGGAGAACGTCGCGCCCGCGGAGCGGATCGACTACTGGGAAGAGTACAACCGCAAGACGCTGGTGGGCCTTTCCTGCCGGTCCTACTCCGACCGGGGCCTGCTGGCCAGGCAGATCAACATGCGGCTCGGCGACGTACGGCTCGCGGACATCGCGGGCAACGCGCACGTGATCGAGCGGACCCCGCAGATGGCGAGGTCCACGCCGAAGGACTCGGTCTTCGCCAGCCTGCTGCTCAGGGGCGAGGCGGTCTTCCTGCACGAGAACGGCTGCGTGTCCGCGTCGGCCGGCGACCTACTGGTCTACGACACGCGCAAGCCGTACCTCTTCGGCTTCTCCTCGTCGATGCGGCAGATCCTGGTGGACATCCCGCACGACCTGTTCGCCGAGGCATGCCGGCCCGACGGCGTTCCGGTGCCGATGCTCTTCGGCCGGGGCGGCGCGCACGAGGGCGCGCTCGTGTCGAGCCTGCGCTCGCTGCTCGGCGAGCTCGTCGGGATGCGCGGCGGCGACGGCCCGGAGGAGACGCAGCGCGCCGTGCTCGGGCTGATCCGCCTGCTCACGCTGGAGCGTTCCGGTGGATCGACTCCCTCCGCGGCCCAGCTCGTCATCGCCAAGGAGCACATCGAGCGACACCTGCACGACCCGCGGCTGAACGCCGCGGAGGTCGCTCGCGTCCTCGGGATCTCGGTGCGGCAGCTCGCCCGGATCTTCGATGCGGCCGGCACGACCCCGGCCCGTTACATCCTGGAACGTCGGCTGCAGCGGGCCAGTGTCGAGCTCGGAGAGCCCCGGGCGGGGGAGACGCGGATCGCCGACGTCGCCTACCGGTGGGGGTTCTCCAGCCAGGCCCACTTCGCCCGGGTCTTCCGCAACCGTTTCGGGCGCACTCCGAGCGAGGTGCGGGAGGCCGCCCGGGAGCGTCTCGCCGGCTGACCGAGTCGGTGCACGAGGCCATCCTCACCGGCCGTTCACGCCTCTTGCCGGTGCCGCCCCGCCGGTCAGGCGGTGACGGGCGCGTCCCAGTCGATGTGGTGCCGGTGGACGGGGGCGAACATCTGCTCGGGGGTCGGCATGGCGGGCCTGTCGCCGGCCTGCCCGGCCTTGGCCTTGTTCTTGGCCGCGGCGTCGCCGCCGATCATCTCCACCCGGGGGCGCCGGAGGCGCTCGAACGCCGCGAACGCCTCGGCCGGCGGCAGGTCGCGCAGGCAGCGGGCCAGTTCGACGGCGCTCTCCGCAGCCAGCGAGGCGCCCTGGCCTGAGCTGGACGACGGGGCGTGGGCCGCGTCGCCGACGAGGACCATGCGGCCGCGGTGCCAGCGCGGCAGTGACGGCATGCGCTCCATCGGGCCGGTGATCATGAGGTCCGCCGGGTCGGTGCCCGCCAGCAGCTTCTCGCCCGGGACGTGACCGGCGTAGAGGTCGCGCAGGCGGGCCAGCCAGTCCGCGGCGGGCGTGCGGACGACCTCGGCGTAGGTGAGGGGCTCGGTGCGGGGCAGGCTCGCGAACCAGCAGATGCGGCCGTCGGGCAGCCGCCAGTAGCCGATGAAGGTGCGGCCGAAGGCGAAGTGCATGACGCCCTCATCGGCCCGGACACCGCCGTCACCGGCGTAGCCGCCGAAGCTGAGGACCCCGCCATACTCGGGGCCGGGAGCGCCGGGGTCGATCAGCGTGCGGACCGTGGACCGGATGCCGTCGGCGCCGATCAGCACGTCGGCGGTGGCGGTGGTGCCGTCCGCGAACATGGCGGTCACCCCCTCAGGGGTCTCCTCGGCGGAGACGAGCGGCTTGCCGTACTCGATCCGCACGCCCGCCGTCACCGCGTGATCGGCCAGGGCGCGGAAGAGGGCGGCGCGCGGCATCGCCAGCGTGGGCGGCAGGCCGGGGAACCCGCCGAACTCGGCGAGCCGGTTCCCGGCGCCGTCGGCCATCACGACGCCGGGGACCGGCTGTCCCACGGCCCGTACGGCCTCGTCCGCTCCCACGATCCGCAGCGCGTCGATCCCGTTCGGGGCCAGGCTGAGCATCGCCCCGACGCCGTCCGCTGCGCTGTCGTGGGCTTCGTACACCGTCGCCCGGATGCCCGCCTTGGCCAGAGCGAGCGCCGTCACCGGCCCGGCGATGCCGCCGCCGATCACCAACGCGCTGGTCACCTTGCTCATGCTCACCACTCCTCGTCCTTAGCGAGCCGTTGATCGCTCGCAAGGAGATAGTTGCATTGAAACTAGTTACTCGTCAACTAGTTCGTTTGAAGCTAGTATGTGGGTCATGAGCGCTTCCCTTCGCAGTTCCCCGCTCGCCCTGACCGTGCTGGCGCTGCTGCACCACGAGCCGATGCACCCGTACGCCGTGCAGCGGCTGATCAAGCAGTGGGGCAAGGACCAGGTCGTCAACGTGAGCCAGCGGGCCGGGCTCTACCGCACGATCGAGCGGTTGCACGCCGAGGGGCTGATCGCGGTCCGCGAGACCACCCGTGACCCGGCCTATCCGGAGCGGACCGTCTATGAACTCACCGATGCGGGACGGCGCGTCGCCCGCGAGTGGCTGGACCAGATGCTGGCCGTGCCGAAGCAGGAGTTCCCGCAGTTCCCCGCGGCACTGTCACACCTGATGATGATCCCGCCCGCGGACGCGCTGCGGCTGCTGGAACGCCGTGCCGAGCGGCTGGCGGAGACGAGGGCGGGCCTGGAGGCCGCCCTGGCGGCGCAGACGGACGACCTGCCCAGGGTGACCGCCATCGAGAGCGAGTATCTGCTCGCGGTCACCGAGGCGGAGGAGCGCTGGCTGCGGTCGATCGTGGACGACCTGCGCGCGGGCCGGCTGACCTGGCCCACCGGAGACTCCTGACCGCTCGTCCCGGCAGGTCCCGTGAGCCGGCCGCGAGCGGGGCCCGGACGCGCCGGGCCAGGCCGGTGCGGGGCGGCGTGAGATAGGCCAGGCCGGGCGTGGGGCGGCGCGGGTGCGGGTGGGGGCGGGTGGGAAAGCCGAAGCCCCCGCCGATCGGGCCGGCGGGGGCTTCGGATGGTGGAGCTCAGTTGCCGCGCTTGGCGCGGGCGGCGGCGCGGCCACGGCTGGCCGCGTCGAGGACGACCTTGCGGATGCGCACGGTCTCCGAGGTGATCTCGACGCACTCGTCGTCGCGGATGAACTCCAGGGCCTGCTCCAGGGACAGGACGCGCGGCGGGATCACCTTCTCGGTCTCCTCACTGGTGGAGGAGCGCATGTTGGTGAGCTTCTTCTCCTTGGTGATGTTCACGTCCATGTCGTCGGAGCGGGAGTTCTCCCCGATGATCATGCCCTCGTACACCTCGGTGCCGGGGGAGACGAACAGCGTGCCGCGCTCCTGCAGGTTGATCATGGCGAAGGCGGTGACCTGGCCCGCGCGGTCGGCCACCAGCGAGCCGTTGTTGCGGGTGCGCAGCTCGCCGAACCACGGCTCGTACGTCTCGAACACGTGGTGCACGAGACCGGTGCCGCGGGTCTCGGTGAGGAACTCGGTGCGGAAGCCGATCAGGCCGCGCGCCGGCACCAGGAACTCCATGCGGATCCAGCCGGTGCCGTGGTTGGTCATGTGCTCCATGCGGCCCTTGCGTACGGCCAGGAGCTGGGTGACGGCGCCCAGGTATTCCTCCGGGCAGTCGACCGTGAGGCGCTCGACCGGCTCGTGCACCTTGCCGTCGATGACCTTGGTCACGACCTGCGGCTTGCCGACCGTCAGTTCGTAGCCCTCGCGGCGCATCTGCTCCACGAGGATCGCCAGGGCCAGCTCGCCGCGGCCCTGCACCTCCCAGGAGTCCGGGCTCTCGGTGGGCAGGACGCGTAGCGAGACGTTGCCGACCAGCTCCTTGTCGAGGCGGTCCTTCACGAGGCGGGCGGTGACCTTTGCGCCCTTGACCTTGCCGACCAGCGGGCTGGTGTTGGTGCCGATCGTCATGGAGATCGCCGGCTCGTCGACCGTGATCAGCGGCAGCGGGCGGGGGTCGTCGGGGTCGGCCAGCGTCTCGCCGATCATGATGTCCGGGATGCCGGCGATCGCGATGATGTCGCCGGGCCCGGCCTCCTCGGCGGGCTTGCGCTCCAGCGCCTCGGTCATCAGCAGCTCGGAGATCTTGACGCGCTGCACGCTGCCGTCGGTGCGGCACCACGCGACCTGCTGGCCCTTGCGGATCGTGCCCTGGTGGACGCGGCACAGCGCGATCCGGCCCAGGTAACTGGAGGCGTCGAGGTTGGTGACGTGGGCCTGGAGCGGCGCGGACGGGTCGTAGACCGGCGCCGGGATCGTGTTCTTGATCGTCTCGAACAGCGGCTCCAGGTCGGGGGAGTCGGGCATCCCGCCGTCGGCGGGGCGCTCCAGCGAGGCGCGCCCGGCCTTGGCCGAGGCGTACACGATCGGGAAGTCGATCTGCTCCTCGGTCGCGTCGAGGTCGATGAACAGCTCGTAGACCTCGTCGACGACCTCGGCGATGCGGGCGTCCGGCCGGTCGACCTTGTTGATGCACAGGATCACCGGCATCTTCGCGGCGAGCGCCTTGCGCAGCACGAAGCGGGTCTGCGGCAGCGGGCCCTCGGAGGCGTCCACCAGCAGGACCACGCCGTCCACCATCGACAGGCCGCGCTCGACCTCGCCGCCGAAGTCGGCGTGGCCGGGCGTGTCGATGATGTTCAGGGTCATGCCGCCGTGCCTGACCGCGGTGTTCTTCGCGAGAATGGTGATCCCCTTCTCGCGCTCCAGGTCGTTGGAGTCCATGACCCGCTCGTCGACGTCCTGGTTGGCCCGGAACGCTCCGGACTGCCACAGCATCGCGTCGACCAGCGTGGTCTTGCCGTGGTCGACGTGCGCGATGATCGCGATGTTCCGCAGGTCGTCGCGGGTGTTCATAGGCATAGTGAAGTTCTCGCTCTGGTTCGTCGGGGTGTCGTCCGCGTCCCGGGACCGAAGCGAGACGCACATCCGCCGCATACACGGCCTACCCATTTTAGTTGATCCCCGTCGCCGCCACACGCCGCCGCCGTACGGGACCCTGGATGGCAACACCGCCGCCGCGAGCCGCATTCCATCGGCAACGCCCTGGGAACTTTCTAGATGGTGCTGTTCCTCAGCGTGGCTGGACGAGATCCCCGTCGCACAGGGGGTGAAGTGGTGGGAAATAAGGTCGGGGGCATGGCTCTCGCTGCTGCTTTCGGAGCGATGCTGCGCACGGCGGACGGTGTCCGCATCGACGCGGCGCACACGCCCAACAGTTCACTCGATCTCGGCATCGTCGTCGCGCACGGCTTCACCGGCACCTGGAGGGGGCCGGACACCCGGCGCATCGTGCACGTGCTGTCGCGGTTCGGCGGCGTGGTGTCGTTCGACTTCCGGGGGCACGGCCGCTCCGGCGGCCAGTCGACCGTGGGTGACCTGGAGGTCCTCGACGTGGACGCGGCGGTCAAGCACGCCCGCGCGATCGGCTACAAGCGCGTCGCGACCGTCGGCTTCTCCATGGGCGCCGCCGTGGTCGTACGGCATGCCGCGCTGCACGGCGGCGTGGACGGGGTGGTGTCGGTGAGCGGCCCGGCCCGCTGGTACTACCGCGGCACCAAGCCCATGCGGCAGGTCCACTGGGCGATCGAACGCTGGCACGGCCGGCTGGCGGCCCGGCTGGTCAAGCGCACCAGGATCGCCGGCGGCGGGTGGGACCCCGTGCCGCTTCCGCCGTACGAGGCGGCGGCCCTCATCGCGCCCACGCCGCTGCTGATCGTGCACGGCGACAGCGACCCGTTCTTCCCCACCGAGCACGCCTACCAGCTGTACGAGCACGCGGCCGAGCCGAAGGAGCTGTGGATCGAGCCCGGCTACGGCCACGCGGAGGCCGCGGCCACCCCTGACCTCGTACGGAAAATTGGTCAGTGGATTTCTAGAACCAAATCCCCATAAGGGGCGTCTATAGGGGGTGTGCGGGTCCTGGGTCGTCTCCGCCCGCACCGCCGATTGGGGGATCGGCGCACACCCTCACACGGTGTGGCCCAGCGTCGCGGGGGCGCGCTGGGCGGTTTCACCGGCCCGGTGCGGCACGCACGCCGCGCCGGGCCGGAGGGACGCGTCAGCCCAGGCGGGCGATGGACTTGGTCTCCAGGTAGGCGGCCAGGCCCTCGGGGCCGAGCTCCCGGCCGAGGCCGCTGGCCTTGAAGCCGCCGAACGGCGTGTTCGGGTCGAGCGTGTGCATCATGTTGACGCCGTAGGTGCCGGTGCGCACCCGGCGGGCGACGTCCATGCCGTGCTCGGTGTCGGCGGTCCAGACCGAGCCCGACAGGCCGTAGTCGCTGTCGTTGGCGATCCGCACGGCGTCCGCCTCGTCCTCGTACGGGATCACCGTGAGCACCGGGCCGAAGATCTCCTCGCGGGCGATGCGCATGTCGTTGGTGGCCCCGGCGAAGACGGTCGGGGCGACGTACCAGCCCCGGTCGTACGGCCGGTCGAGGCCGCCGACGACGGGCTTGGCGCCCTCCTCGATGCCCGCCCTGATGTAGCCCTCGACCCGTTCCTGCTGCCGCCTGGCCACCAGCGGCCCGATCCCGGTGGCAGGGTCGGCGGGGTCGCCCACCGGCTGGCCCGTGACCATCTCGGCGACGGCCTGGACCACCTCGTCGTACCGGTTGCGGGAGGCGAGGATGCGGGTCTGCGCGACGCACGCCTGGCCGTTGTTCATGAGTGAGGCCATCGACAGGAAGCCCATGGCCGAGGGCAGGTCGCAGTCGTCCAGGATGATCGCCGCCGACTTGCCGCCGAGTTCGAGCGTGCAGCGCTTGAGCTGCTCGCCGCAGATCGACGCGATCCTGCGACCCGCGGCGGTCGAGCCGGTGAAGGCGACCTTGTCGACGCCGGGGTGGGAGACCAGGTGCTCGCCCGCCTCGCGACCGGCCGCGACGATGTTGACGACCCCGGCGGGGATGCCGGACTCCTGGATCATCTCGGCGAGCAGGTAGGAGTCGAGCGGCGTCTCGGGGGCCGGTTTGACCACCACGGTGCAGCCCGCGACGAGGGCCGGGGCCAGCTTGGTCATGAGCACGAACTGGGGCACGTTCCAGGGAACGACGGCCGCCACCACGCCGACCGGCTCGCGGCGGACGACGATCGGGCCGAACAGGCCGGGCCGCTCCTCCTCTACGGGGAACGTCGCGCCGAGACCGGCGTAATACTTGAGCATGCCCAGCGGCTGCGGGGCCTGGGCGAGCTGGGAGAACGTGATGGGGGAGCCCATCTCGGTGGTGATGATCCCGGCCATCTCGGCCTGGCGGGCCTCGTAGATCTCCGCCAGCCGGCCCACGACCGCCGCACGCTCGGCCATCGTCATCCGCGGCCAGGGCCCGTTGTCGAAGGCGTCCCTGGCGGCCGCGACGGCCCGGTCCATGTCGGCGGCGGCGCCGTCCGGGACCCGGCCGACGACCTCCTCGGTGTGCGGGGAGATCACCTCGATCGTGTCGGTGCCCGCGGGGGCCACCCAGTCGCCCCCGATGAACAGCGTGTCGTGCTGCAGCATGGCCTGCCTCCTGCTCGGGCGCGTCTTCGCGCACTCAGTGAGACCGAACCATGTTCTGCTCGGCCTTGGCAAGAGCCGCCGGGGCCCGGCCCGCGCCGGGTGGCACGGGCCGGGCCGCGGGTCCTGCCGATGCGGCTTGCCGAGCAGGTGCGTCAGGGCGCGGCGGACCAGGTCCGTCCGCATCGCCTGGGTCGTCGCACCCTCCGCGCCGAAGCCGAAGTAGACCGTGTCCTTCGTGGTCCTTCGTGGTCCTTCGTGGTCCTTCGTGGTGATGCCGGCACCGTCGTCGAGCATGCTGTCGCTGCGCGCCCAGTCGTTCAGCGCGGGCTCCGTCCCGCCCGCGTACGCCGTCAGGCCGACCGGCCACTGCTGCCAGCCGTTTGTCGCAAAACGAGAAACTTGGCGAGTGTCCGCTTTGGGCCCAAGAGTTTCACCTGTTCCGGTAGCAGACGTAAAGATCGTCTCCTATAGTTTCAGGCCGAATCCGAGTGGAGGTCGCGTGCGGCGCTGGGCCAGGCTTGCGGTGGTCGCCACCGCGTTGCTCATCGCACCGTCCGTCTCGGGCGCCATCTCGGGTGAGCTCACCGCCGAGGCCGAGCCGGATCAGCAGGCCAAGCTCCGCAAGCTCACCCAGGAGGCCGCCGCGCTCCAGAAGGAGTATCGCGGCGAGATCCTCAGCCTGGACGACGCGAAGAGGGCCGCGCAGAAGGCGTCCAGCAACGTCAAGAAGCTGAAGTCGGACCTGCTCGCGGCCCAGCGGCAGGTGGCCGCGTTCGCCCAGACCTCGTACATGAGCGGGGGCGCGGACGCCTCCCGGATCTTCTCCCTGTCGGCCGACCCCAGCTCGCTGGCGACGCTGGCCTATCTGGGCACCGCCAGGACCGAGCGGCTCAACGGCGTCAAGGATCTCGTCGCCAAGCAGAAGAAGGCCGCCGCCGCGGCCGCCAAGGAGATCGACAAGCTGCAGGACCACATCAAGGAGCTCAAGGCGAAGCGCGGCGAGATCGAGCGGATGTTGCTGAAGTACGGCTTCCAGACGCCCGACGCCGGCACCGGCCTGACGCAGCGCATGATCTCGACGCGCAACGCGATCATGTCCCAGTTCCCGATGCCGTTCGGCGTCGGCTGCCTGCGGGCCGGCGACCCGGGAGAGCACGGCAAGGGCAGGGCCTGCGACTTCATGATGAGCAGCGGCGGCCGCATGCCCGACGCCGTGGCCAAGGAGCGCGGCGACGCCCTCGCCCAGTGGTGCATCCAGCACGCGAGCGAGTACGGGATCATGTACATCATCTGGCAGCAGCGCTACTACGACATGCGCACGCGGACCGGCTGGCGGATGATGTCCGACCGCGGCGGCATCACCGCCAACCACTACGACCACGTTCACGTGTCGGTGCTCTGAGCCTCCAGGAACTTCCGCAGCCAGTGGTAGGACGCCTTCGGGGTGCGCTCCTGGGTCTCGAAGTCGACGTGGACCAGCCCGAACCGCTGGTGATAGCCCTCGGCCCACTCGAAGTTGTCCAGCAGCGACCAGACGAAGTAGCCCCGCAGGTCCACGTCCGCCCGGCGCATGGCCGTGATGTGGCCGTCGAGGTAGGCGATCCGCTCCTGGTCGTCCAGGCCGTCGTACGAGCAGCCGTTCTCGGTGATGTAGACGGGCGGCAGCGCTTCGCCGTACCTGGCCTTGAGGGAGTCGAGCAGTTCGCGCAGGCCGTCGGGGACGACGGGCCAGCCGAACGCGGTGGTGGGAACGCCGGAGATCTCCTCGAACCGGAACGGCAGGCCGTCGCCGCCCGGGCCGCCGATCCGGGTGGGGTTGTAGTAGTTGATCCCCAGCCCGTCGAGGGGCTGGCCGATCGTCTCCAGGTCGCCGGGCCGTACGGGGATCTCGACGCCGAACGCCGTCAGGTCGGGGTAGGCGCCGCTGAGGACCGGGTCGTTGAACAGCCGGTTGTGCAGGATGTCGTACGTCTCGGCGGCGGCGAGGTCCTCCGGTGAGTCCGAGGCGGGCCAGACCGGGGTGCAGTTGTTGGTGATCAGCACCTGCTCCGCCCCGGCCGCCCGCAGGGCCTGCGTGGCCAGGCCGTGCCCGAGCAACTGGTGGTGGGCCACCGGCAGCGCGTCGAACATGAGCGCCCTGCCCGGGGCGTGGATGCCCAGGCCGTATCCCTCCACCATGTGGACGAACGGCTCGTTGAGCGTGATCCACATCCGTACGCGGTCGGTCAGCCGTTCGGCCACGACGGCGGCGTAGTCGGCGAAACGGCGGGAGGTGTCACGGCTGAGCCAGCCGCCCTCGTCCTCCAGCGCCTGCGGCAGGTCCCAGTGGAAGAGCGTCGGCACGGGGGTGATGCCGCGCTCGCACAGCGCGTCGACCAGGCGGTCGTAGAAGTCGAGACCGGCCTGGTTGACCGGCCCGGCGCCGGTGGGCATCACCCGCGGCCAGGCGATGGAGAAGCGGTAGGCGTTGACGCCGAGGCCGGCCATCAGCGCCACGTCCTCGGCGTAGCGGTGATAGTGGTCGCAGGCCACGTCTCCCGTGTGCCCGTCGCGGACCTTTCCCGGCGTGTGCGAGAAGGTGTCCCAGACGGAGGGCCCTCTGCCGTCCTCGTTCACCGCGCCTTCGATCTGGTAGGACGCGGTGGCCGTGCCCCAGAGGAACATAGTGCCGCCTCTCTCAGCTAATATGAGGGAAACTCATGTTAGCTCGGTTGGTCGAAAAGCGGGAGAGAATGGCGGAATGACGACAGGGGGAGCGCTACGCCGACGGCCCGCGCAGCGCCGCAGTCAGGAGCGGGTCGAGCGCATGCTGGACGAGTGCGCCCTGCTGCTCGACGAGGTGGGGTACGCCGCCCTGACCACCAAGGAGGTCGCCCGCCGGGCCGAGGTGCCGATCGGGACCTTCTACCAGTTCTTCACCGACAAGCAGAGCCTGGTCCGCGCGCTCGCGCTGCGGAACCTTGAGGCGTACCTCGACCGGATCGCGTCCCGGCTGGCCGCCGTGCCGCTGTCCGACTGGACCGACACCGTTGACCTGGTCGTGGACGAGTTCGTCCGCATGAAGCGGACCACGCCGGGCTTCGGGGTGGTGGACTTCGGCGAGGTGCTCGCCGCTCCCGGCGGCCCCGCCCTGCCCGGCACCCAGCGGATGCTCGACGAGGCGCTGGAGAACAACGTGATCGTGGCCGACCGGCTGCGCTCCCTCATCGTCGACCGGCTCGGCGTGGCGCCGGGCGACGGCCTGTCGCGCGCCTTCGTCGTCGCCGTGGAGGCGGCCGACGCCGTGCTCAAACTGGCCTTCCGCGTCCACCCCGACGGCGACCCCGACCTCATCGCCGAGTGCAAACGCCTCGTCCGCCGCTACCTCTCCGACCACCTGGCCTGAGACGCTTCGGCCTTCGCCTGTATCGCCGGTATGCCGGTGCCCGCTGCGCGCGTCGTCCGAATGTGTGCGTCCTCCCCGCCGCAACCCGGTACGGCGGGAAGGACGCACAGGCCGGGGTGTCAGGCGGGCCGGACGGTGAAGGTGGTGCGGGTGCCGGGGCCGGTGTTCTGCTGGTGGAAGCTCATGGTGACGCGTCCGGTCCAGCCGGGCGGGGCGAGGTCGGGCAGGTTGACGGTGAAGTCGGAGAAGTCGGTGACGTGGATGACCTGGTCGGCCTGCCGCTTGGTGCCCCAGGGCATGGGAGCGGATCGGGTGCTGTTGTAGAGGCCGCCGTGCAGCAGCACCCCCTTGGTGTAGCCGGAGGCGGTCTCGAAGTCGATGCGCACGCCGTGCAGGCTGTTGGCGTCGAGGTTCTGGAAGGTGCCGGTGCTCTCCGCGCGGATGCGCAACGTGCCGGGGAGGTCGGTCGCCACGACGCCGGCGGCGGTGTCGGCCCAGGTCTCGGTGCCCATGCCGATCTCGGCGGTCCAGGTGCGGCGGTCGAAGCTCGCGTAGCTCTTCTTGCCGTGGTTCGGCATGTACTGCAGGTCGCGGATGACGGTGCCGACGTCAACCGGGTCGAGGGACGAGGTGCCGGTGCCGTCCTCGGCCTCCAGGTAGACGATGCCGTGGTCGGGGATGGTGCCCGTCCAGGTCAGGCCGGCGGTGGAGACGCCGAGCTGCTGCTCGACGGGGGTGAGGGTCTCGCTGGCGGGGTTGTCCTCGTAGCTCGCGTGGTCGGCGTCGATGCGGTAGACGCGGAAGTCGCCCTCAGCGAAGGGGATGTTGGTCAACGAGGCGGTGACGTCCTGGGTGATGCCGGAGGTGTTCCAGAGCAGCACGCCGGACTTGTGGGAGTCGGAGGAGGCCAGGCCGTCGACCGCGCCGTCGATGGTGAGCTGCTTGCGGGCCACGGGCATGCCGGCGTACAGCTTGAAAGCGTTGTACGAGGCCCGCACGTGCCCCTCGCGGTCGAGCAGCCCGATGACGTCGCAGGTCGTGGGGCAGACCGGGTCCTGGAACTGCGCCCATTCGACGTGCGTGATCCACGGCTTGGCCAGCAGCGCCTTGAAGCTCTTCAGCAGCTCGGCGGCCCCGCGGTGGGTGATGACGTCGGTGGGCACGGTGAAGTCGTGTGACCAGTTGTACTCGTTGAGGTTGTCGTCGACGGTGGCCATCCGGTATGCGGTCAGGCCGGAGTCGGTGGCTCCCTGGTAGTTGTTCTCCAGGCTGCCGTCGGTGGCGTCGGTGTAGGCGTGGAAGGAGAAGCCGTCCAAGGGCAGGTTGTCGGCGAGGACGCGGTTGACGAACTCGGTCTTCCACCCCACGCAGCACAGCGCCGGGCCCTCGACGTAGGCGTCCGGGTCGGCGGCGCGTATGGCGCGGGAGGCGTCGCGGTACAGGTCGAGGTACTGCTGCTGGGTGCCGGTCCAGAACACGCCGGGCAGGTCGGGTTCGTTCCAGATCTCGTACGAGCCGGCGCGCCGCCCGGTCTTCTTCCAGTGGGCGACGAGGGCGGGGACGATCTTCGTAGCCCACACGGAGGGGTCCTTGGGCGGGTCGTTCCAGTTGCCGCCGGGCGGTTTGAGGATGCCGGGCGTGTACGTGAGCGCGGGCACCGGCTGCGCGCCGGCGGTCTTGATGAGGTCGGCGAGCCGGTCGATCTGCGCGAAGTGGTAGCGCGGGTGGGAGGGCGAGCCGGTGACCAAGGGGGTCCAGCCGTGCTGCTCGTTGCCCCACATGGTCTCCCAGCGCACCCGCGCCGGCCGCAGCGCCGCCATCTTGGCGGCGTCGCGCTTCCAGCGGGCCGGCGACACGTACCCGCTGTTGAACAGGCCGAACTTGCTCTTGACGAGGGGGTAGTCGACGGGGTGGCGAAGTCGGCGGTGACGGTGGCGTCGGCTGCGTGGACGGGCCGGGCGGCGAGCGCCGTGCTGATCAGCAGGGTGGTCGCGACGGTGGCGAGGGTTCTCAACGGTCTTTTCATGGGTGCGGTCACCTCCGGCCGCGGATGATGCGGGCGATGGACTCGGGGTCGGCCTTGGGCTTGCGGTCCTCGGTCAGCAGTCCGTTGCGTTCCTGTCCGGTGTCGGTGAGCTGGGTGAAGCAGAACCCCGCCAGGTCGCCGGCCTCGTGCACGGCGTCCAGCAGCGTGCCGAGCCGTTCGAGGAGCTGCTCGGGCGTGTCGGCGACGCCGTAGCCGGTCCAGGTGGTGGGGTCGTCGGGGGCGTGGGTGAAGCCGCCGAACTCGCTGAGCACCACCGGCACGGCGGGCGCGTCGCCGGTGAGGGTGAGCGCGCGGCCGCCCGGCCGTCCGGTGGCGACGGTGTCCTCCAGGCGGGCGGCGTAGCGGTCGCGGATGGTCTCGGGGTCGTGGGTGTAGTCGTGGACGCCGAGCAGGTCGCCGCTGACGTACTCCCAGCCGTCGTTGCCGATCACCGGCCGGCTCGGGTCGAGCGCTTTGAGCAGGTGGTACAGGCCGCGTACGGCGTCGCGCTGCGCGGCCGAATGCGCCACCTGCGGCACGCCCCAGCTCTCGTTGAACGCGACCCAGGCCACGACGCACGGGTGGCCGGCGTCCCGTTCGACGATCTCGATCCACTCGCGCGTGATGCGGGCCAGCGAGCGCGGGCTGAACGAGTACGAGGCCGCCGCGTCGGCCCACACCAGCACGCCGAGCCGGTCGCACCAGTACAGGAAGCGCGGGTCCTCGGCCTTCTGGTGGACGCGGATGCCGTTGAAGCCGAGCTGCTTGATCAGCTCGACCTCGGTGCGCAGCGCCGCCGCGTCCGGGGCGGCCAGGTGCGACTGCGGCCAGTACCCCTGCGACAGGGCCATGCGCAGCTTGTACGGCAGGCCGTTCAGCAGGAACGACCGGGCGTCGGTGCCGACCGTCCTGAACCCGACGTAGCTGTGCACGACGTCCTCGGAGGATTCGCCGTGGACGGTGATCGTCGCCTGGCACAGGGTCGGCCGCTCGGGCGTCCACTGCAGGTGGTGCGGTTCGGCGTCGTGGTCGCCGTCCTGCACGACCAGGCGCGTACGCAGCCGGTAGCCGGTGACGGTGGACGTCTCCTCGGCCAGCACGCGGCCGTCGAGCTCCAGCCGTACCGTCACCTGGACAGGTCCGGTGGTGCGGCGGGCCAGCCGCAGATCCAGATCGACCTCGCCGGGGGTGCCGCCGGGCGTCCAGCGCAGGTGCTCGACGTGGTCGGCGGGCACCTCCTCCAGCCAGACGGGCTGCCAGATGCCGGTGGTGCGCTCGTACCAGATGACGTGCGGGCGCTCCTGCCAGTCCTGCTTGCCGCGCGGCTGCTCCAGGTCGTGCGGGTCGTCGAAGGCGCGTACGACGATCACCTGCCGGCCGTCGGCGGACAGCGCGTCGGTGATGTCGGCGCCGAACGGGGTCTGGCCGCCTTCGTGGAAGGCGACGTGCTCGCCGTTCACCCACACGTCGGCGCGGTAGTCGACCGCGCCGAAGCGCAGCACCACCCGCCGGCCCGCCTCCGGCGGTGCCACCTCGACGGTGCGGCGGTACCACAGCACCGGGTGGTAGCCGGTGTCGCCGATGCCGCTGGCCGGGGACTCCGGCGGGAAGGGCACCGTGATCGTCTGGTCGAACACGTCATCGCGGCGCTGCCAGTGTTCGGCGAGGCCGACGTCGCCGTCGTCGTAGGCGAACCGCCAGTCGCCGCCGAGGTCCTGCCAGTCGGCGCGGGCCAGCAGCGGGCGCGGATGCTGGTCGTGCAAGGGCGTGGGCACGGTACTCCTTAAGGTCCCCGATGATGCGCTGGTGAGGGTGGTCAGGTGAGGGTGACGGTGGCGAAGGCGTGCTCGGGCGCGCCGCGCAGCGCGACCGTGACGCGCGCCCGGCCGAGCTCGGCGGCGAGGCCGGTGAGGTCCACCGTCTGCGGGGCCTGCTCGTCCAGGTAGACCTCGCGGCTCTGCCCGAGGCCGCCGTCGATGCGGACGACGAGCCGTCCGCCGGTGAGGGGCGCGCCGGACGCGTCGGTGAGCCGCCCGGTGACGGTGATCGTCTCGCCGCAGCCCTCCAGGTCGGCGGTGATGACGGGCACGGCGTGCGGGTCGGTCGCGGTGCCGAGGCGGAAGGTGGTGGTGGCCTCGTCCAGGTCGGCCCACGCGCTCGTGGTGCGGGCGGTGTAGCGGTGGCGGACCCGGCGGACGGCGCCTGCGGGGGCGGGCGGGGCGGTCCGCGCGGCGGTGTCGGTCGCCTCCAGCAGGGCGACGCCGCCGCGGGGCAGCTCCAGATCCCAGAAGCGCTCGGCGGGCAGGTGCTCGGCCTCGGCGCCGTCGTTGCCGTCGTCGATCCTGCGCAGCGCGACGCTCTCGTACGTGCCCTCGCCCAGGTCGAGGCGGACCCGCACGGCGCGGGGCGAGCGGTTCCACACGGCCACGCTCAGCCGGCCGGGCTCGACGCCGGCCAGCCCGCCGACCTCGGGCGGGCCGTCGATCTCGATCACACAGCGATCGGTCGGCATGTTCTGGTAGAACTCGTACGCGCTGAGCACCGGCTTGCGCTCGCCGTCGATGGTGACCATGCCCGAGTAGTTGTCCTGGCCGCTGTCGAGGAACTGCGCCCAGTTCACCTTCGTCAGCCCCGGTGCGGCGAGGAGCGTGGCGAAGTCGGCGAGCAGGGCCGCCGCCATGTGGTGGCCGTCCTGGGTGCCGCCGCGCGGATAGTGCACCGGGTAGGAGTTGTACTCGTTGAGGTGCACCTCCACGTCCGCCAGATCGGGGCGCTCCTCCAGGTGGCGCAGCACCTTCTCCAGGGCCACATGCACGCTGTGGGTGCCGTAGTGGTGGAAGGAGAAGAAGTCCAGCGGCAGCTTCTCCGACCGTACGGTGTCGAGGAAGGCCGGGATCCAGTGCTCGTTCGGCAGCACCATGGCCAGGGCCGGGCCGCCCACCGGGGTGTCGGGGTCGGCTTCGCGGATCGCGGGCGCGGCCGTGCGGTAGAGCTGCAGGTAGTCGTCCAGGTCGCCGCCGTAGAAGACGGCCTCGCCGGTCTTCTCGTCGCGCAGGTCGGGCTCGTTGTAGACCTCGTGGTAGCCGACCTTGACGCCGCGCTCGCGGGCGCCGGCGACGTAGGCGCGGACCATCTCCGCCCAGCCGGCGTCGTCGGCGAGGTCGCGCCAGTCGCCGCCCTCGGGCTGGTAGGGGGCCGGCACGTAGCAGTACGACCAGTAGGGGCGGATGCCGAGGCCGTTGAGGAACGTTCCGATCTCGTCCAGCTCGGAGAAGTCGTAGACGAAGCCGTCCGGCGTGGGCGTGCTGATCGGGCGCTCGTAGCCGATCCATTGGGCGCCCCAGCCGATGTCGATGCGGACCGACTCGGGATGCGCGGCGCGCAGCGCGGCCTCGTCGCGGCGGTAGGTCGGGGCGTGCACGATGCCGCTGTTGAAGACGGCGAACTTCGACTTCGACAGCGGGTGGTCGGCGCGGCGGGCCGGGTGCACGCGGACGGTCGCGGTCGTGGCGGGGATCTTCACGTACGGGGGTCCCTTTCCGGGAGAAGAGCGAGAGTCAGTTGGCCATGCCGCTGAAGGCGATGCCGCGCACCACCCAGCGCTGGACGAAGACGTAGCCGATGACGATCGGCAGGGAGACGAGGGTGACGCCGGCCATGATCTCGCCGTACTGGCTGTTGTAGCGGCCGATGAGGCTCTGCAGCGCCTGGGTGAGCACCCACTGGTTCTGGTCCTGCAGGTAGATGCTGTTGACGAAGAAGCTGTTCCAGAGCTGGACGAACGTCAGCAGCCCCATCGCCAGGTACGCCGGCCCGGCCAGCGGCGCCATCACCGAGAAGAACGTGCGCCAGCGGCCCGCGCCGTCGATCGCGGCGGCGTCCTCCAGCTCGCGCGGCAGCGTGAGGAAGAACTGCCGGAAGAAGAACGTGGGCAGCGCGCCGCCGAACAGCATCGGCACGATGATCGGCAGCGGGGTGTCGAGCCAGTTCAGGTTGCGGAAGATGACGTACTGCGGGATGAGCGTCACCTGCGGCGGCACCATCAGCGTCAGCAGGATCACCATCAGCAGCGCCCGCTGGCCCGGGAAGGTGAAGCGGGCCAGCGCGTACCCGGCGAGCGAACTCGACAGCAGCGTGCCGGCCGTGCCGACCACGGCGATCAGCACCGTGTTGCCGACGTACCGCCCGAAGTCCGGCAGGATCGTGAACAGGTTCACGTAGTGCTCGAAGGTGATCGGGTGCGGGATGAGCTGGTCGGCGTCGAACATGTGGGCGTCCGTACGCAGCGACATCGACGCCGCCCACAGCACCGGCAGGATGTAGAGCACCACCAGCACCGTCATTCCGACGTGGTAGAAGCCGGTCCTGGCCCGCTTGCGCGCCTGGTGGAAGCCGGGCGCGGGCTGCGCGGCCGGGCTCGGCGCGCCCACGTTGATCGTGTCGGTGACCGTCATCCCTGGCCGCCCTTCTTGGCGGCGCCCTCACCGGCGTAGAAGACCCACCGCTTGCTGAACGCCCACTGGACGAGCGTGAGCACGAAGGTCAGCAGGGCCAGCACCCAGGCGATCGCCGCGGCGTAACCGAGCCCGGACAGGCGCTCGTTGTAGTTGAACATCTGGTTGTACATGTAGAGCACCACCGTGCGCGTGGAGTCGTCGGGCCCGCCGGCCATGCCGATGCTGCCGCCCGAGGTGGTCATGGCGACCACCGGGTCGAACAGCTGCAGGGCGCCGATCAGCGAGGTGACCACGAGGAACAGCACCGTCGGTGAGATCATCGGCAGCATCACGTGGCGGAAGCGCTGCCAGGCGTTCGCGCCGTCGATCTTCGCCGCCTCCGGCAGGGCCTCGGGCACCCCGTGCAGGGAGGCGATGTAGAGCGTCATGCCGTAGCCGAGCCCCTGCCAGGTGGTGACCAGCGCGATGGCGGGCATCGCCGTCGCCGGGTCGAGCAGCCACTGCGGCCCGTCCACGCCGAACAGCTCGATCGCGGCGTTGATCGGCCCGGACTCGGTGTTGAACATCCAGCGCCAGACGATGCCGACCGCGATCTGCGACAGCACGTACGGCAGGAACAGCAGCGCCCGGTAGAACGCCACCCCGCGCCGCGGCCGGTAGGTGAGCAGCGCGGCCACCAGCGACATCAGCAGGAAGCTGAGGGTGCCGGTGAAGATGAACTTGATCGTGTTCCACAGCACCTTCGGCACGCGCTCGTCCTCGAGCAGGTGCGTCCAGTTCTCCAGCCCGATCCAGGTGGGCTCGGGGGCGACCAGGTCCCAGTGGGTGAACGAGTAGTACAGCGACACGCCGAGCGGGACGCCGACGAAGGCCACCAGACCGAAGATCTGGGGCAGCAGGAACAGCAGCGCGGTGCCCGCCTCACGGCGCCGCGCCCGGGAGCGCGGCGCCTGTGCGGACGATGGTGCGGTTTCGCCCATCACGGTCGTCCCGTCGTCAGGAGGCGAGGATCTTGTCGATCTTGGCGCAGGTGCCCTTGAGCGCCTCGGCCGCGGGCTTCTTGCCGGTGATGATGTCGTTCAGCGCCGGGCCGAGCCCGTCCTGACCGAGCACCGTGGCGAGCACGCCCTGCGGGTCGATGTTCGTACGGGCCAGCGGCCAGGCCGCGGGGTCGAGCTGCGCCTCCTTGAGGTGCTCGGGCTCGCCGGGCGCCTTCAGGAACGCGGGCCCCTCGGCGACCTTCTTGTACGCCGGGATCAGCCCCATCTGCTTGCCGGCACCCTCGGTCGCCATGTACTTGATGAACTTCCAGGCGTTGTCCAGGTTCGGGGACTTGGCGTACGCGGCCCAGCTGTGCACCTGGATCATCGTCGCGTTGCCCTCGGGGCCCTTCGGCAGGGCGGCCATGTCGTACTTGAGCGACGGGTTCTGCTGCGCGGCGATCGTGACCTGCTCGTGCGAGCCCTGCTGCATCGCCACGTGCCCCTGGATCCAGCGCAGGTAGCCGGGCGTCTCCTGCTCCATCTGCGGGGTGACGGAGCTGTGGTCCTTCCACATCATGTCCTGCAGCAGCTGCATGGCCTGCGCGGTGCCGGGCTTCTCCAGGTCGCACTGGTCCCGCTTGTCGCCGCCGAGCACGCCGCCGCCGTACGCCCACAGCACCGGCCAGTAGCCCGGCTCGGACGGGATGGCGAAGCGGTTGTAGTAGCCCCACTGGACGACGTTCTTGGGATCGAAGTCCGGGCTGTCGGCGTTGTTGCCGTTGGCGTCCAGGGTGAGCTTGCGCGACCATTCGCGCAGGTCGTCGTAGGTGTAGTCGCCGTCGGCCGGCGGCTCTTTCAGCCCTGCCTTGGCGAACATCTCCTTGTTGTAGAACAGCGACTGGACGTTGTAGCCCATCGGCAGGCCGTAGAAGCGCCCGTCCTTCGCGGCCTTGTCCGACTGGATGACGACGGGGACGAAGTCCTCCTCCTTCACGCCGTCGGCGGCCATGCGGTCGGTCAGGTCGGCGAGCACGCCGTCGTTGGCCATCTGGTTGAAGTTCCAGGTGCCGGTGACGAGCACGTCCGCCATGTTGCGGCCGGCGATGAGCGTCTTGCACACGGCGTAGTCGGCGCCGCAGTCGGTCCTGTTGAACTTCAGCGAGATGCCCGGGTTGGTCTGCTCGAAGCCCTTGGCGGCGGCCTTGATGCTGTCGATGTCCTCGTTGACGCCCCACACCGCGATGGTCAGCGTGTTGGACTTCTCCCCCGAGGACGCCGCGGTGTTGGAGCAGGCGGTCACGGCGGTTATCGCCGACATGGTCAGGCAGATCGGTATCAGCCGTCGAGAGATGCGCATGGAGCCCTCCGGGAGGCCGCGATCGGGGTTTCTGAAGTGTTTCGCGGCTATTGCGAGCGTTTTTACCACGTGGCCTGCCACGTGGTAAAGGCTACACTTGTGCCGTTACGTAACATCGGAAGCGGACAGAGGCGGGGATGACGGTCACCCAAGCGGACGTGGCGGCCCGAGCGGGAGTCGCCCGCAAGACGGTCTCCAACGTGATCAACAACTACCCTCACGTCAGCGACGACGTGCGGGCCCGCGTCCTCGCCGCCATCGAGGAGCTCGACTATCGCCCCAACCACGCGGCCCGCAGCCTGCGCAGCGGACACAGCCGCATCATCGGCCTGGCCGTCCCCGAGCTCGACGTCGCCTACTTCTCCGAGCTGGCCCGTCTCGTCGTCGAGGTGGCCCAGAAACGCGGCCTCACCGTGATGATCATGCAGACGCTCGGCGACCGCGACCGCGAACTCGCCGTCGTCAACGGCACCTCCACCCAGTTCGTGGAAGGCCTCATCTACAGCCCCGTCGCCCTCGGCGGCGCCGACCTCGAAGGCCGCCGCGACCGCACCCCGATCGTGCTGCTCGGCGAACGTTCAAGCCAGGGCCTCGTCGACCACGTCGGCATCGACAACGTCGCCGCCGCCCGCACCGCCACCGAACACCTCATCGAGATCGGCCGCCGCCGCATCGCCTTCATCGGCTCCCAGCGCGCGGCCACCTCCGAAATCGCCCAGCTCCGCACCGCCGGCTACCGCCAGGCTTTGGAGGCCGCCGGCCTCAAGGTCGAATCCCGCCTCATCGTGCCCACTGCCGGATACCACCGCAAAGACGGCATGCTCGCCACCCGCAAGCTTCTGCAGCGGACCGGCCCGCTCCCGGACGCCCTCTTCTGCGCCACCGACCTCCTCGCCCAGGGCGCCATCCGGGCCCTCCTCGAACACGGGCTGCGCGTACCTGAGGATGTGGCCGTCGTCGGCTTCGACGACATCGACGAAGGCCGCTACAGCACCCCCACCCTGACCACCATCTCCCCTGACAAACGCCAGATCGCCGAGACCGCGGTGGATCGGCTGCTGGCTCGGGCGCAGAGCAAGACCGACCTGCCCGTCAACGACACTGTCACCGGGTCCACGCTGGTCGTGCGGGAGAGCACGGTCGGGCGAGCTTCGTCCGGCTGAACGCGTTCGGCGTACCGGCGGGTGTCACGACGGTGCCCGCCGGATGACCATTCGTCTTAGCTGCTCCCCATGCGGAGCGCCCGGCGCTGGGTTGCCCACGGCAGACGTCACCCGTCGAGGCGAGGGTGTACGGCTGTCGCTTTGATCGACCCAAGCGCAAAGAGGCGGCACGTGCCAGGGCTCTCACTTGGCTGGTGCGGGAACTGCCGTATGAGGTTCGCTCTGTCGTGCTCGCCGAGCGCGAGGCAAACCAGGACTGGCATGATCGTCGGGTTCTGGGCGGTCTGGCGCGCCGACCGCCGCGGTTTGAATACGGACATGCCGCAGTCGCGAAGGAGCCTCTTCTCTGGGTGGCGGACGTAGTGGTGAGTGGTGTGGCGAGAGCGCTCGCGCGAGACGAGGACCCCTGGGCTGTCGGCCTGGGAGTGGTCCTCTCACATGTGGGCTGCGAGCCCGCATGACGTCTGGATACGCGAAAGCCGGGCCACCACCTGCGGAGGTTGACCCGGCTTCACTACGTAACCCCAAGTGGATTGCGCATTACTCATCGTATGCGATGTTGGCTGCCTGCCAAGTCGCGATCCGTCATTCAGAGCCAAGGCGATGTCTCACTGCAGCGGGATCAAGCCCGTGCTCCGGCCGCGGTCGCCGGATCCCCCAGCGGCGTCAGGAGATAGGTGAGCCCTTGAGGATGACCGTGACGGCAGGGATGGGCATGACTCCTAGCCGGTCAGTTTTGCGACACCGGTGCGGCGGTCAGCGGTGCTGCCAGGGCCGGGTGAACCCGCCCTGGCTCGATTGTGGTGATCGTGTGGGTCGCGACGCCGTTCTCGACGAACGGGGTCCTCGGCGCTGATTCGCTCGATGGTCTCGCGGTCCACGCCGTGCGCCAGGATGGCTCCGCCCTGCGAGGACGGCACCGTCGGCCCCGAGACGAGGAAGACGCCGTCCGCGTGGTGCCGTTCGAGATATGCGACGTGATCGCGAACGAAGGGAGCGGCGTCTTCCTCGGAGCCGGTGTAGGAGACGATCACCACGTGCGGCATGCCGTCATTCAAGCAGCCCGGCCGGCCAGGAGGTGGGCGGTGATGGTCGTCAGGCGCTCGCCCTGGTAGCGGGCGGCCGCGAGGGTCTCCTCCGAGGGAGCGCCCGCGCCGCCCGGGTGGGCGGTGCCGTACGGGTTGCCGCCCGCGGGGTAGACCACCGGGTCGGTGTAACCGGGCGAGACGATGATCGAACCCCAGTGGTGGAAGGTGTTGTAGAGGGCGAGGATCGTCGACTCGTTGCCGCCGTTGGCGTTGTGGGCGCTGGCGAACCCGGTGGCGGGCTTGTTGGCCATGACGCCCTGCTGCCAGATCGGGCCCGTGGTGTCGATGAACTGCTTGAGCTGCGCGGCGATGTTGCCATAACGGGTCGGCGAGCCCAAGGCGTAGGCGTCCGCCCAGACCAGATCGTCCAGCGTGGCGACCTCCACGTGCTTGGTGGCCTCGACGTGTTCGCGCCAGGCCGGGTTGGCGTCGATGGCGGCGTCGGGGGCCAGCTCGGGGACCCGGCGCAACCGGACCTCGGCGCCGGCCTTCTCCGCACCCTCGGCGATCGCCGTGGCGAGCTGGTGGACGTTGCCGGTGGCCGAGTAGTAGATGACGGCGATCTTGACACTCATGGTGACGTATCTTCGAAGCGACGATCAAACGGATAGCTATCCGGTTCCATGGCAGTAAATCGGATAACAATCCGGTTCGCAACCCGGGGATTGGATCTCCCGTCCGGTAGCCTCGGGACATGCCCCGCATCGAGCTTCCCGTCACCGGACAGGTCGCGCCGGAGCGCGCGGACGCCGCCCGGAACCGGCGGAAGATCCTCGACGCGACCGCTCGCCTGATCGCGGAGCAGGGTCCGGCGGCCGTCACCATGAACGCCGTGGCGCACGCCGCGGGCATGGGCGTCGGCACCGTCTATCGCCGGTTCGGCGACGTCAGCAGCCTCCTGTTCGCCGTGCTCGACGACGGCGAGCAGCGCTTCCAGCAGGCGTTCATGACCGGTCCGCCGCCTCTCGGCCCCGGCGCCCCGCCCGCCGAGCGGCTCCGCGCATTCCTCCACACGGCTGCCGACCGGATCATCGAGCAGGGCGAGATCATGGCGGCCGCGGAGAAAGCCTCACCAGGGGCCCGCTATCAGAGCGGCGCCTACCGCACCATGCACACGCACGTGTCCATGCTGCTGCGCGAGATGAAACCCGAGGCGGACCCCGCGGTCCTTGCCCATCTGCTGCTCGCGCCGTTCGCACCGAGCCTGTTCGCGCACCTCACCACGGAGCTCGGAGTGGCGAAGGAACAGATCAAGGCCGGCATCGACAGCCTGCTCGATCTGGGGCCGCAGAGGACTGCCGCCCGCGCTGTCGAGACGACCGAGGCGTGACGAACCAGAGGCCCGTGCCGTACATGGCCGGCCCGAGCACGATGAAGGCGGCGGCCACCGGATAGCGCGGCCCGGGCGGCATATAGGCGGCCACCGGATAGCGCGGCCCGGGCCGCTTGTACGCGGGCGCCTGCGGCGGGGCCGGGTTCGGCTTCCCACCGCAGGCGCCTTCGCAGGCGCCCTTCGCGGGCGCTTCGCGGGTGCCCTTCACAGGGGCGCTTCGCGGACCCTTTCGCGGGTGTGACTCGCAGGCATCCGGAGCAGGCATGCATGCCCTTCGGAGGCGCCCTTCGTGGGTGCCTCTCGCAGGCATCCGGGGGCAGGCGTACGCGGGCCCGGCGTCAGGCGGGGGCGTCGAGGCGGGCGATCTGCTCGTCGTCGAGCTTGACGTCGGCGAGCAGCTCCTCAAGCTGGGCGACCGAGCTGACGCCGACGATCGGGATGATGCCCTGCGCCCGCAGCCAGGCCAGCACGACCTGGTTGCGCGTCGCGCCGAGCTCCCCGGCCACCTCGTCCAGCACGGCCAGCCGCCGCGTGGTGCCCGGGTGGTCGTAGTGCTCGGGCAGCGGCTTGCCGGCGTACGCGCCCGCGAGCAGTGAGGTGTAGACCCACAGCGTCAGGTCGCCCTCGGAGCGCACGTAGTCGAGCAGCTCCTCGGTGACCTGGGTGTGCCCGCCCTCGGGCAGCCGCACCCCGGGCCGGGGACGGAGGTAGGAGTGGCGCAGCTGCACGTGGCTGTAACGCGTGGCCCCACGGGCCGCCGCCAGTGAGCGGGCCCGCTCCAGCCGCCACACCGCGTGGTTGCTCGCGCCCACCTCCTTGGCCTTGCCGGCGAGCACGAGCTCGTCGAAGGCGGCGATAGTCTCCTCAAGCGGCGCGGACCTGTCGTCGATGTGGGCCCAGTAAACATCGACGTGATCGATGCCGAGACGTCGCAGGCTGCCGTCGATCGCGGCCCGGATCACGCCGGCGGACAGGCCCTCGGCGGCGTCGAGCGTACGGGCGCCTGGCACGGACGGGCGGGCGCCGCACTTGGTGCTGATCACCACCTGGTCCCGGTTGCGCCGGGAGGCGAGCCACCGGCCGATGGTGGTCTCGCTCTCGTCACCGGTCGCGCCCTCAAGCCAGAACGGGTAGTTGTTGGCCGTGTCGAGGATCGTTCCGCCGCCTTCGACGAAGCGGTCGAGGATGGCGAACGACGTCGCCTCGTCCACGGTGGTCCCGAAGGGGATCGTCCCCAGAGCGATTCTCATGCCGACCACCTTGCCGCCTGGAGCGCACTCCAGCACAAGCGGCTTTCACCGGCGGCGGGTGAGGGCCTTGCGACCGCGCGCCACGATCGTCTCGACGTCCGTCAGGTCGCTCATGTCGTGGGCCCTGGCCAGCGCCTCCTTCGCGGCGTCGTAGGCGTCGAGGACCGCGTTCCAGTCCACTTCGCCGGTCCGGTCCGACACGCTGTCGATCTCCTCGCCCAGCCGGGTGACGTTCTCCTCCTGGACGCGCCTGGCCTCCTCGAACCGGACCGCTCTCTCGGCGGCCTGCTCCCTGGCCGCTCTCCTCCGCCGCACCTTCGCCGTGGTCACCCCGGCGGCGATCCAGAAGACGGTCAGTCCGGCGATGCCGAAGAAGATCAGCCAGCCGACGGACATGCGGCTGGAGGACCCTGACAGGTCGATGTCCTCGGCGAAGTCCTGGTTCAGCCCGGTGACCTCGGCGCCCTCGAAGGTGGCGCCCCGCAGCTCAGCGTCGCTGAGATCGGCGTCGGTCAACACGGCATTGCGGAAGACCGCGTCCCGATATGTGCCGTGGTGGAGGTATGCCCGGTCCATCCTGGCGCCGGTGAAGTCGGCCTGGTCGGCCGTGACGCTGGTCATCTCCGTGTCACGGAGGTCGGCGCCGGCCAGCCTGGCCTGGGTCAGGGTGGCGCTGCCGAGCGCCGCGCCCGACAGGTCGGCCCCCGACAGGTTCGCCCCCGCGAGGTCGGCGCTGCTCAGCTTGGCCCGCCACAGCCGCGCACCCCGCAGGTCCGCGCCCTTCGCGGAGCGGAGGCTCGCCCCGGCGGCGGAGACGTCACGGAGGATCGCCCGGTCGAGCGTGACCCCCGTCAGGTCGACGCCGTCGAGCTTGGCGCCGGTCAGGTCGGCGCAGCTCAGGTCGTCGGGGAAGTCCGCCACCGAGGTCAGGTCCCAGCCACGGTAGTCCTGCCCGCTGCCGGGCTTGCACGCCCGGTCCGGCGCCGGCAGGAACCGGGGGACTCCCTTGCTCCCGGTGAGCCGGGCGTCCCTGACGTCCCGCAGGTCGGCCCCGGTGAGGTCGGCCCCCCGGAAGTCCGCCCCGGTCATCACCGACTCGTACAACTGCGCGCCGCTGAGATCCGCCTGCCGCAGGACGGTCCTGATGAAGGTGGCGCCGTAGAGCCTGGCCTTCGGCGCCTTGACCCGGGTGAGGTCGGCCCGGCGCATGTCCGCGCCGTAGGCGGCGGCGTCGGTCAGATCGACGCCGACCAGCTTCGCGTCGTCGAACTGCGCGTCGTACGTCTTGGCTCGCGCCATCGTGGCCCCGCTCAGGTCGGCCCCCTCGAAGTGCGCGTAGTAGGGCGAGGAGTCGTCCATCGTCGCCCCGCGCAGGTCGCTGCCGCGCAGGTCCGCGTAGTAGAGCTCGGCCTCGGACAGGTCGGCCTTGCGCAGCCTGGCCCCGGCCATCTGCGCGTACCCGAGGTGGGCCCCCTTGAGCGAGGCACCGGTCAGATCGGCCCCGACGAGCGGGACCCGGACGGTCAGGCCGTCGAGCCTGGCGCCCCGCAGGTCCGCGCAGGACAGGTCGGCGGGCAGCGTCATCCGGGTGAGGTCCCGGCCGGCGAGATGCGGGCCGCTGCCCGGACGGCAGGGGAGGCGGTCTGCGGGCGTCGCCGCGGCGGCCGGGACCGCCGGGACCGACAGCAGAACCGCGGCGGAGAGGGACACCGAAGCGGCGATCGAGCGGGGGATGCCGGGCATTTCTCACTGGCTCCATCGGGGACGCCGCCCGGACGCTCCCCGGGGAGACGCGGGCACCGGATCGTAGGTGGCACGACCCGTTATAAATCCCCGGCTTGCGATCCACTTGCGAAGCGCCTACAGAACACGCGATGTGCCAGGATCAAAGGCGTGGCCGAGTACACACCTGGACAGGTCGTCGAGGAGACCGGTTTCAGCCTCGACACCCTTCGTTACTACGAGCGGATCGGGCTGCTGGAGCCGATCGGCCGTAACGCGGCGGGCCAGCGGCGGTTCAGCGACGACGACGTGAGCTGGCTCGGCATGGTCCGCTGTCTGCGCGACACCGGCATGCCGATCGCCGAGATGCTGCGCTTCGCCCAGCTCGTACGGCAGGGCGAGCACACCATCGCGGACCGGATCGCACTGCTGGAGGAGCACGACCGGAAGGTCGAGGCCCAGATCGCCGACCTGAGCCAGAAGCAGGGCGCGATCCAGCGGAAGATCCAGTACTACAAGGACGTGCTCACCATGCGTGACATGCTCCCCGACCGCGAACGGGCCTCCTGACGACCCCCGCGCCACCGCCCGCGCCCGCTCGGCCCGCGTCTGCCGGGTCTGCTCGTCGTGAGCGGGCCCGGCAGGGCGGATCGAGCAGGTGACTCGAGCTGGTGACTCGGGCTGGTGGCCCGAGCCGGTGGCCCGAGCCGGTGGTTCGGGCCGGTGGCTCGGGCCTGGTGGCTCAGGCCGAGCGGTAGGCCTCGGCCTGGAGGTTGTAGAGGTCGGCGTAAAGGCCGTCGAGGGCCATCAGCTCCTCATGCGTGCCGTGTTCGCGGACCTTGCCGTGGTCGAGCACGTAGATGCGGTCGGCGTAGCGGACGCTGGCGAGGCGGTGGGTGATGAGCAGCACGGTCCGGCCGTCGGCGTGCTGCCTGATCCGCTCGAACAGCGCGTGCTCCGCCCTGGCGTCGAGGGCGGCCGTCGGCTCGTCGCAGATCAGCAGGGGCGCGTCCCGGTAGAACCCGCGGGCCACCGCGATCCGCTGCCACTGCCCGCCCGACAGCTCGTGGCCGTTCTTGAACCGCCGGTCGAGCAGCGTGCGATAGCCGTACGGGAGCTCGGCGATGACCTGGTCGGCGCCGGCGACCTCGGCGGCGCGGGTCACCTCGGCCTCGCCCTTCTCCATGCCCATCGTGATGTTGTGGCGGGCGGTCAGCGGCCACCGGGTGTGGTCCTGGGCGATGACCGCGATCCTGCGGCGCAGGCTGTCGGGATCGACCTCGGCGAGGTCGACGTCGTCCCACCGGACGCGCCCGCCGTCCGGCTCGTAGAGGCCCGCGAGGATCTTGGCGAGGGTCGTCTTGCCCGAGCCGTTCTCGCCGACGAGGGCCACGACCTCCCCGCGCTCGATGCGGACCGACACCCCGCGCAGGGCGGGGGCCGGCGCGGCGGGATAGGAGAAGGTGACCTCCTCGACCGTGATGCGGCCGAAGTCTTCGGGGGCCGTTCCGTCGCGGAGCGGCCGGATGCGGCGCTCGGCGTGTGCGGCGAAGTCCAGGAAGTCGGTGAAGTAGAGGCCCTCCTCGTAGAGCCGGTTCGTCGCGTACATGAAGTTCGACAGCGAGGTCTGCCCGGACCTGATGGCCAGCACCGCCGTGCCGGCCACCGCGAGGGGCACCGCTCCCGCCGCGAGCAGCAGGCCGAGCGCGACGTAGACCAGGCCCTGCCCGAGACCGCCCAGCGCCTCCCCGAGGACGCGGGCGACGGTCTGCCGCCGCGCGAGGTCGAGCATGACCCGCTGCTCGCCCCGGGCGACCGCGTCGAACATCCGCAGCAGGAAGCCGCGCATGGTGAACGTGCGGACCTCGGCCGCGGTGTCCTTGTCCGCCAGCAGTTCCTCGATGATCCACTTGCGTCGCCTGGCCGGGACGAGCACCAGGGCGGTCGTGTAGCGCATCCGCGCGGCCCGTACGGCCGCCCAGGCGTCGGGGACGACGGCGAGCAGGAGCAGCGGCAGCAGCACGGGGTGCAGCACGCCCAGCACGCCCGCCGCGGCCACGATGCCGACCAGTCCCGTCAGCGTGTCGATCGCGGTGCTCACGACCACCTCGGCCACCTGCATGCCGCGCATGCGGGCCCGCTGCAGCGCGTCGTGGAACTCGGGATCGTCGAAGCAGACGAGGTCGACCTGGCTGGTCAGCGTGTAGAGGCGCTCTTCGGTGATCCTGCTGACCTGCGGTTCGAGCCGGGACTGGGCCCAGCCCGCGGCGGCCTGCAGGGTCGTGCGCGCGACGGCAGCCAGGCCCACGAGCAGCAGGCTGGGCAGCGCGGCCCGGATCCGGTCCGGAGTCGGGCCCGACTGGAAGAGCGCGGTCAGCACGCCCGTCGTGGCGAGCAGGCCGAAGGCGGTGAAGACGCCGCCGAGTGTGCTCAGCGTGACCGTGGCCACGGTGTCGCGGGGACTCGCCTCCCAGGCGATGCCCAGCGCCTGCCGGATCAGCCGGGGCAGCCGCCGGGCGACCGTGAGGAAGCCGAGCCCCGCCATCGTGCCGTAGTGTCGCGCCCATTGCGGAGATTCGACGTCCGCCATGTCCGGCAGGTCGTCCTCCGACAGATGATCAGATCCCCCCTGGTGTGTGACCGTCATGCCTGCAGTGTGAGCGCGCGAGCCGACAATTTCGCGGGCCACGGTCGCGCCGATCGCTTTGACGCACGTCCCTAACACCACGCCATGGCCCGGTATGCAGAGACGTTATCTGCACAAACTTGACGACGTGCCGGTGAAAGTGGGTTGATTGGGGCCTGCTGACAACGTTGTCAGCCATATGTGTCTTCGGGGGCCCGAAATCCTCGTGAATAGGCTGAAGGGAATGTTGCGATGAGACGACGGTGGATGGCGGCCGTCGCGGTCTCTGTTGCAGGTCTGCTCACTCTTTCCGCCTGTGGCGGCGGTGACAAGCAGGAGGGCGGAGGCGGCCAGGCCGCGAAGAAGGTCGAGGTCTTCTCGTGGTGGACGGGTCCCGGTGAGGCCGACGGCCTCAAGGCGATGCGTGAGATCTTCGCCAAGCAGAACCCGAACTTCGAGTTCTTCGACGCCGCCGTGGCGGGTGGCTCGGGCGACCAGGCTCGTGCGCTGCTGTCGAGCAAGCTGCAGGCCAACCAGCCCCCGGACACCTTCCAGGGCCACGCCGGCGCCGAGCTCCAGGGCTACATCAAGAGCGGCAAGCTTGAGTCGCTGAACTTCCTGTACGACGAGCTGAAGCTCAAGGAAGTCTTCCCGCAGCAGCTCATCGACCAGATCTCGGTGCAGGGCCAGGTCTACTCCGTGCCGGTGAACATCCACCGGTCGAACGTGCTGTGGTTCAACCCCTCGGTCCTCAAGGACGCCGGCATCGACGGCGCGCCGAAGACCATCGAGGAGTTCATCACCGACCTCGACAAGGTCAAGAAGGCCGGGAAGATCCCGCTGTCGATCGGCTCGCAGTGGACCCTGGTGCACCTGCTCGAGTCCGTGTTGCTCGGCTCGCTCGGCACCGACGCCTACAACGCGCTGTGGACCGCCAACGCCGACTGGTCCAACGCGAACGTGACCAAGGCGCTGGAGAACTTCAAGACCATCCTGTCGTACGCGGGCAGCCCGCAGGACGACTGGCAGCCGGCGGCCAAGCAGGTCGCCGACGGCGAGGCGGCCTTCAACATCATGGGCGACTGGGCCTACGGCTACTTCCACAACCCGCCGGAGGGCGGCCTCGGCAAGGAGTCGCACAAGGACTTCGACTGGGCCGCGTCGCCGGGCACGGACGGCACCTTCATGTGGCTGTCCGACAGCTTCACCCTGCCGAAGGGCGCGCCCAACCGCGACGGCGCTATCGCGTGGCTGAAGGTGGCCGCAAGCAAGGAGGGCCAGGATGCCTTCAACCCGCTGAAGGGCTCGATCCCGGCCCGCAAGGACGCCGACCAGTCCCTCTACAAGGACTACCTGTCGTGGGACCTGGAGCAGTGGGCGAACGACAAGCTGGCCGGCTCGATCCAGCACGGCGTGGTCGCCAACGACCAGTGGCGGCAGGCCATCACCGACGCGGTCGGCCTGTTCCAGCAGGACAACGACGTCGCCAAGTTCCAGCAGGCGCTGGTCGCGGCGGCCAAGAACAGCGGCCAGTGAGCTGATCTCCTCGTACGGCCCACGCTGGGTCCACATCGGCGTGGGCCGTACTTGACTTCTGAGAGGTACAAGTGACGCGGGTGCGCAGATGGCTGCCCGGGCTACTCCTGGTGTCGCCGTCGATCATCCTCATCGCGGTCTTCGTGTACGGCCTGCTGGGCTGGAACTTCAAGCTCGCCATGACCGACAAGCACGACGAGATCGCGGAGATTCCCGGCAACTTCGTCGGGCTGGAGAACTTCACCGGCATCTGGAGCGAGGAGCGCTGGGCCCTTTCGGTCCGGCACGCGATCGTCTTCACCCTGGTCTTCGTCGGCGGCGCCCTTGTCCTCGGCTGGTTCCTCGCCTTCCTGATGGAGAAGGGCATCCGGGCGGAGAGCGGCTTCCGCGCCGTCTACCTGTTCCCGATGGCCGTTTCCTTCATCGCCACCGGCGTGGTCTGGCGGTGGCTGATGAACAGCGCGACGGGTGAGCATGCGGTCGGGCTCAACCGGCTGTTCCACTATGTGGGGCTCGATTTCCTGCAATGGCAGTGGTTCCGTGATCCCGACTGGGGAATGGCCGCCATGGCGATTCCGGCGATCTGGCAGATGTCCGGATACATCATGGCTTTGTTCCTCGCCGGATTCCGGGGCGTGCCGGAAGAACTGCGCGAGGCCGCCCGGGTGGACGGCTGCAGTGAGTGGGGGGTCTACCGCCACGTGGTGCTGCCGATGCTGCGCCCGGTGACGCTGTCCGCGCTGATCATCCTCGGACACATCTCGCTGAAGGTCTTCGACCTCGTCGTCGCGGTGTCGGGCAAGCAGATCATCACCGACGTGCCCGCGACGTTCATGTGGACGGCCGTCTACGACTCGCACGACCCGGCCAAGGGTGCGACGATCGCGTCCTACATCGTGCTGTCCGTCGCCGTCTTCGTCGTTCCCTACCTGATCTGGGACGCGCGTAAGGGGAAGCGCTCATGACCGCGCACGTCGCCGAGAGGGCCCCGCGTACGGCGCCCGCCGCCCCGGCCCGCGACAAGGGCCGGGCGGGCAGATGGGTGCGGCTCGTCCTGCTCCTGTTGTTCGTCCTGGTCTTCCTGATCCCGGTCTACGTGCTGCTGGTCACGAGCTTCAAGCCGCTGACCGAGGCCGACCCCACCCAGGCGTGGAACCTCCCCAAGGTGTGGACGACCGAGGCGTGGAGCGTCGCCTGGGAGAAGCTCGAACCCGGCATCGTCAACAGCTTCCTGCTCGCGGTGCCCGGTTCGCTGATCTCCGCCGCCCTCGGGGCGCTGAACGGGTATGTGCTGTCGAAATGGCGCTTCCCCGGCGCCGACGTGCTGTTCACGCTGTTCCTGTTCGGCATGTTCATCCCCTACCAGGGCGTGATGATCCCGCTGGTGCAGCTCATGGTGAACGTGGGCGACGCCCTCGGCATCCAGTTGTACGGCGGCATCCCGGGCCTGGTCCTCGCCCACGTGGTGTACGGCATCCCGATCTGCACGCTGATCTTCCGCAACTACTACGTCACGATCCCGGATGAGCTCATCGAGGCGTCCCGCGTCGACGGCGCGGGGATGCTGCGGACGCTCTGGTCGATCGTGCTGCCGGTCTCCGGCCCGGCGTTCGCCGTGGTGATCATCTGGCAGTTCACCTCGATGTGGAACGACTTCCTGTTCGCGGTCTTCCTCACCGGGCCGAGCTCCTGGCCGACCACGGTCATGCTCAACAACATCGCGGGCGCGGTGACCACGCCGTACAGCCAGCAGATGGCGGCGGCGATCCTGGCGTCCATCCCCACGATGATCATCTACGTGCTGCTCGGCAGGTTCTTCATGCGCGGCCTCATGGCGGGCGCGCTCAAGGGCTGAGTCCCAAGGGTACGGATTCACGGGTCGAGGCGGCCGGCCACCAGCGCGCCCCGAGAGGGGTGCGCCGATAGAGGACCTGCCGCCCGACCCGGGCGCCGGCGACCGGCCTGGTGGCGGGCGGGATGCTCCTGCTGCCGCTCGCCGACCGGTGGCGACCGCGGGCCCTCATGGTCGCAGGCGACCTCCTGAGGGTGCCACGTGTCTGGTGCTCAGCGCCGGCGACCTGCGTGGTGATCGGCGGGGCGATCTACGGGGCGACTTGCGCGGCTCCCTGCGTGGTGATCGGCGGGGTGATCCGGGCGGTGATCCGCGTGGTGGTCCGTCGGGGCGGGTCAGCCCGCCGCCCGGAGAGGGGGGCGCTCGCCCGAGCCCCGCGGAACCAGCCGCGTAGCCAGCTCGATCCTGCTGGTCGGCTCCTCGTTCCCGGCCAGGCGCATGAACAGCAGGTCGGCGGCCGTACGGCCGAGCCGGGCGGGATCCTGGGCCACCACGGTGATGCCGAGCAGGTCGGCCAGTTCGAAGTCGTCGAACCCCACCAGGGCGAGGCCGCCCGCGGCGCCCGCGTCGGCGGCTTCGGTGAGCGCCGCCAGCGCACGCAGGATCGCCACCGTGGTCCGGCCGTTGCCGGCGAACAACGCGGTCGGCGGGTCGGACGCCGTGAGCAGCCGCGTCAGGTCGGCCCGCATCCGCGCCGGGTCCGGCGGCCCCATGACCACCAGTCCCTCGTCGTACGGCAGGCCTGCGGCGGCCAGCGCCTGCCGGTAGCCGCGCAGCCGTTCGACGGCGGTGAAGATCCCGGGGGCGTCGCCGAGGAAGGCGATGCGGCGGTGGCCGTGCGCGATCAGATGCGCCGTGCCCGTACGGGCACCGCCCACGTTGTCGCACAGGACGGTGTCCGCCTCGCATCCCGCGCCCGGCGGCCGATCGGCGAAGACCGCCTTGATCCCGGCGTCGAACTCGGGTGCCAGGTAGCCGTGGTCGTTCCCCGCAGGCACGATGATCAGCCCGTCCACGCGGCGGGCGCAGAAGGCGAGCACGAGATCGCGCTCCCGGTCCGCGTCCTCCTGGGACGAGCCGGTGAACAGCAGATAGCCGTGGTGCAGCGCGGCGTCCTCGACGGCGCGGTTGAGGCTGGAATAGAAGGCGTCGGCCACGTCTTCGATGACCAGGCCGATGCTCGCCGTACGGCCCCGGCGCAGGATGCGCGCGCTGTCGTTGCGGCGGTAGCCGAGGCGCTCGATCGCCGCCAGCACGCGGCTCGCGGTAACGGCGTTGACGCCGGGCTCGTTGTTGACGACGCGGGAGACGGTCTTGAGCGCCACGCCGGCCGCGGCGGCCACGTCGTTCATGGTCGGACGGCCGCGTCTCGTCTCTACCACGGAGGGATCATCTCCCATTTCACGGCACTAGACAACGTTGTCAGTGTTCTGGTGAGAGTTGGTCGCTTTTGTGGAGATCTGAGGGCGCTTTGCGGGGTGTCTTGGGCGCGCGGAGGTGTGTTCACCTGATGTGTCCCCGGGATGCCCCGTTGGACTGCTGCTGGGCTGTGCCCTTGCCGTGCCCCTGGTGTGCCCTGTCATGGGCTGCCGGGCAGTGCCGTGCTGTGCTCCTGGTGTGCCCTGCCATGGGCTGCCGGGCTGCGTGCGCCTCCGGTGGCGCGCAGGTCGGCCTCGATCCTGGCGGCGGTGGCGAGCAGCGGGGGGAGCAGGTCGCGGCGGGCGGACTCCACGGTGGTGCGGCTGGCGTGCGAGGAGATGTTGACCGCCGCCACCACCCGGCCGCCGTGGTCCCTGATCGGCGCGGCGATGGAGCGCAGCCCTTCTTCCAGTTCCTGGTCCACCATCGCCCAGCCCTGGGTCCGTACGAGGTCGAGCGCCGCGCGCAGGGCGACCGGCGAGGTGGTGGTGTGGGAGGTCAGCCGTTCCAGCCCGGCGCGGGTGAAATAGGCGTCGAGCTCCTCAGGGGGGAGCCCCGCGAGCAGCACCCGGCCCATCGAGGTGCAGTAGGCGGGGAAGCGGGTGCCGATCGCGATCGTCACCCGCATGATCCGGGCCGTCGGCACGCGGGCCACATAGACGATGTCGGTGTCGTCCAGCACGGAGACCGAGGCCGACTCGTGCACCTCGGCGACGAGCCGTTCCAGGTGCGGCAGCGCGACCTCGGGCAGGGAGAGGCTCGACAGGTAGGCGTAGCCCAGCTCAAGCACCCGGGGCGACAGCGAGAAGAGCCGCCCGTCGGTGCGCACGTAGCCCAGGTCCGCGAGCGTCAGCAGGAACCTGCGCGCGGCGGCGCGGGTGAGACCGGTCTTGCGGGCCACGTCGCTGAGCGTCAGCTCCGGGCTCGCGGCGTCGAACGCCCGGATCACGGCCAGACCCCGGGCCAGCGACTGGACGTGCTCCTCCGCCATGACCGCCCACCTCCCGACCGCACCCTAGCGCCGGCCGACGGCGGCCGGGATAACGGGTCGCGGGATGGACCCGGGGGATGAGCCCGGGGACGAGCCCGGGGGACGAGCCGTGGGACAGGTGTGGGACGGGCGGAAAGCGGGTGGGGCGCGACACCGGCCGGTAGGGTTTGGCGAATGATGAGCGGGATCAAGGCCAATCGGGGCAATCTGCTGCTGGTAGGCGGTTTCGTCCTGGCGGCGCTCAACCTGAGGCCCGCTCTCGCGGGTGTGTCGCCGCTCCTCCCTGCCATCATGCGGGACCTCGGTCTCAGCCCCGCAGGTGGCGGCGCCATCACCACGGTGATGGTCGTATGCCTCGGTCTGCTCGCCCCGGTCGCGCCCGCGCTGGCCACCCGTATCGGGCTGGACCGCACGCTGCTGGCCGGTCTGCTCGTCCTCGCCGCCGGTGTCGCGCTGCGCAGCGCGGACGGTGTGCCCGCCCTGTATTGCGGTGCCGCCCTGGCGGGCACGGCCATCGCCGTCATGAACGTCGTCATGCCCGGCCTCGTCAAGCAGCACTTCCCCGGCAGGGTCGGGCTCTTCACCGGCCTGTACGTCTCGGTCATGGTCAGTGGGGCCGCGATGGCCTCGGCGGCGATGGTCCCGCTCGCTGGACAGGTCGGCTGGCGGGTGGCGGCGGGGTCGCCGGCCCTGCTCGCGCTGGTGGCGGCGGCTCTGTGGTGGGTGGCACGCGGGAGGACGGCCCGGCAGAACCCGGCGGGCGAGCCCGGCCAGAACCCGGCGAGCGCGGCCGGCCAGGACCCGGCGACGACGACGGCGGTGACCGCCCATCCTCGTCCGGGCGGCCCCGGCCATCGGCCGTACGCGACCCTGCTCCGGGCGCCGGCGACGTGGGCGGTGATGGCGTTCATGGGCCTTCAGTCGCTGACCTTCTACATCGTGCTGGCCTGGCTGCCCACCGTGTTCCAGGCCGCCGGCCTGCCCGCGGACGAGGCGGGATATCTGCTGGGCCTGACGAACCTCGTGCAGATCGCCGCCGCGCTGCTCGTCCCCCTGCACGCGGGCCGGGCCCGATCCCAGGCGCCGCACGTGGCCGTGGCCGCGCTGCTGACCGTCGGCGGATATCTGGGCGTGCTGCTCGCGCCCACCACCACGCCGTGGCTGTGGATGGTCGTCCTCGGGCTCGGCCAGGGGGCGTCGATCGCGCTCGCCCTGCTGATCATCACGTTGCGGGCGCCCGACCCGGCCTCGGTGACCGCGCTGTCGGCGGTCGCCCAGTCGAGCGGCTATGTGCTGGCCGCGGTCGGGCCGCTCGCGTTCGGCCTGCTGCACGAGCTGTCCCGTGGCTGGACCGTGCCCCTGCTCGCCGGGCTGGGGGCCTGCGTCCTCCAGTTGGCGTCGGGTGTGCTCGCCGCCCGCCCTGTGCCTCTGCAGACGGGGCAGCCGGAACGGGCGGCGTAGTCAGCGCGGCAGCCGTTCGAGGTCGATGGCGATGGGGAAGGGGGAGTCCACCGAGAGGCGGCCGTGGTGGACCCCGGTCATCTGATATCCGGTGCGGTCGGCGTCGAGCTCGAAGGAGTAGACGAACGGCCGGAAGCCGGTGCTCTCGACCCGCCAGAAGTGGGGGATGCCGGCGGCCGCGTAGTGCCGCGGCCGCATGTCGCGGTCGGATCCGGCCGCGTCGGGGCCGACGACCTCGATGACCAGGCGCACCTCTTCGGCGAGGTAACAGGTCCGCCGGTCGTCGGAGGCGGCGAGGTCGTCCACCAGCGACACGTCGGGACGGGCGCGCCGATCGGGCCCCAGCAGGACGTCCATCCGGCTGACCGCCACCAGGTCACCCGGGACCTGCGCGTTCAGCGCCGTGCGCAGGCCGTACGTCATGCGCTCGCGGAACCGGGTCTGGGGGCCCGAGGAGAGGAGGCCGGCGCCAGAGTGATCGGCATCAGGACGATCGGCGTCGGGGTGGCCGGTGTCGTCCTCGCCGGCCCGCCGCTCGTCGGCGAGGGGGCGGAGCCGGGAGAGCCGATCGGAGACGCCTCCGGCCCCGCCTCCCGGGCGGGGCTGGAGCCAGTCATCGAGCACGCTGGTCATGGCAGAAGCCTAGCGTCACCGTCTGTGATGAACGAATTACTCGCGTGACACTAAGCCGGGTCGAGCGGGCGCAATTCGTCGGCGTACCCGACCGAAAGACGCCGCATGGTCCCGTCCTCGGTGATGGAGTACTGCCCCATGCGCCACAGTGGTGGCGAGTACGCGTGGATCGAGACGGAGCCCGGCGCCTCACCGGTCAGCCGGTGGATGTGGTCGGGCCCGAACGAGAAGGCGTCGCCCTCCACGACCCGCGTCTCCAGGTGGACGCCGCCGATGCGCGGGTTGCACTCCTTCAGCTCGCCGGCCACCACCTTGACCGCGCCGGAGGAGACGTCGTGGTCGTGCCAGCCGGTGTCGTCCCCGGGCCGCCAGCACAGCAGCCACACGTCCACGTACGAGTCACGGTGCAGCGAGACGTAGTGGCGTCCCCCGTCCTCCGCGCCTTCGAAGCTGAGGTGGTGACGCCACAGCTCGGGCCGGGTGGCCAGGTCCTCGACCAGGGCGAGCAGCTCGTGGCGGTCGAGCGCGCGGGCGGGCAGGTCGTCGAAGGGGGCTGCGGGATCGGCGGGGGAGGCGCACAGTGCGCCTTCCTGGATCGTGGGCGTGCTCATTGGTGCGACTCCTTCCGGGACAGCAGGCGGCCGGGGTTGGCCACGCGTACGGCATGATCGATGGCTCGTTGTGCGGGGTCGCCGGGGTCCGGCCACGCCGATTCGGCGTACGGCTGGTCGCTTCCGGCGACGAGGACGTCGATCCCGAGCTCGCGGATGACCGCGTCGGCGGCCCGGGGGCCGTAGGACGACGTCTCGAGGAACAGATCGGGGTCCACCAGGCCGCGACCGGCGGCGCCCCGGGCCAGCTGGCGCTCCCGATGCAGCGGGGCCAGCCCGGCCAGCAGCGCGAAGCACACCTTCAGCCGGGGATGCCGGGGCCGGCCGAACGCCTCGAACGCGTACCAGGCGGCGTGCATCTGCTGCACGTACGGCACGACGGCGGCCCACCAGGCGGGGCCGGACGCGGCGGTGGCGGGGCCGGGGTGGACGAACAACGGCAGGCCGCGCTCTTCCAGCACGTCGAGCAGCGGGGCGACCTGGGCCAGCCCCCGGGCGTCGCCGAGCGCGGTCGCCGGAAGCTGCAGCCCGGCCATGGCGTCATCGAGGTCGAGGGTGTGCGAGAGCCGTAAAGGATCGGGGTCGGTCACCGGGGCGGCGGCCCAGGCCCCGAACGGCGCGGGCAGCGCGCGGGCGTCGGCGTGGTAGGCGTCGATGAGCGGCCACGCCTCCTCGGGCGGCAGGTGCTCGATCCCGAGCGGGCTCGACAGGGAGACGAGGGCCAGATCGAGGTGGGCGTTGCGCTTGCGCCGGAGCTCCACGTCGTGGTCGGCCGGATCCACCTCGTACGGCGGCTCGCCGTCGAGGACGAGCGTCCATCCGTCCAGGAACGGCGGGCGGGTGCGGCGGCGCAGCGCGTCCACCAGGGACGGCGTCCACAGGTGCTGGTGCACGTCCACGCTCATCGGCCGGTCCTTTCGGGAAGTACCAATTCCCTACTCAGAATACATGCTTTGCGCATGGATGTGACCCAGGGGCGGGTGACGCACCCGCCCCTGAGCTGGTCAGTCGTCGCCGAGGATCATGTTGAGGACCCAACTGATCACGCCGACGACGATGGCGCCCCAGAAGGCGGCCAGGAACCCGTCGACATTGAAGGGGAGGTGGAGCTGCTCGGCGAGCCAGCTCGTGAGCAGCAGCAGGGCGGCGTTCACCACCAGGGCGAACAGGCCGAGCGTGAGCACGTAGAACGCGCAGCCGATCGTCTTGATGATCGGCTTGATGACGGCGTTGACGAGGCCGAAGATCAGCGCGACCGCGAGGAGGGTGCCGATCTGCTTGGCGGTGGAGCCGGCGCTGACGGTGATGCCGTCCACCAGCTTGGTGGACGCCCACAGGGCCGCGGCCACCACGATGATCTTGAGTAGGACCTTCACCTCAAGAATCCTTCCACGGCGCGGCAAAGAGTGCGCGGTTCACGTGTGGCCGGAATGGGCGATCCGCGCCGATGGCGGGAAGGAGCTGCGCCGATGCCGGGAGGTGGCAAAAAGCCTGTCCGGGTTTGGCGGTCTTTCTTCCACTTCGGGGGTATGAGCGGCAAACCTGGGGGAAACCGACGAGTTGGGGGTGAGGTCGGATGGACGTGGAAGAGCTCGAGTCGCTCCCCGCGAAGGAGCTTCACGACCGTGCCGTGCGCTACGCCGTACGGCACGGCGACCTGGGATTCCTGTGGGATCTGCTGAAGGTCATCCCGGCGGCCGAGGCCGCCAGCGGCAACAGTGACGAGACCGCGAACGACCTCAGCAGAGTCTCGGCGTTGCTCAGCGACGCGATCGGGGCGGGTGAGGGCGAGCTCGGCGACGCGCTCCGGCCGGTGTACGTCGAGTATCTGTCCAAACACCCCGACGCCTGAGTATCAGGACAAACGCTAAGCAACTTCTCATCTCCGCACGTCACAATGATGGCGTGGTCAAGACACAGGTGCTGGTCGTCGATGACGAACCCGAGGTCCGTGACGCGATCGCGCGAGCGCTGCGCGTGGAGGGGTACGGCGTGGCGACCGCCGGGGACGGTATGGGCGCCCTCGACGCCATCGACGGAGCGGCGCCCGACCTCGTGGTGCTCGACGTGCTCATGCCGGGCATGAACGGCATCGAGGTCTGCCGCGCCCTCCGCGGCGACGGCAACCGGCTGCCCGTCCTCATGCTGACGGCCCTGGACGGCATCGGCGACAAGGTGGCCGGTCTCGACGCGGGCGCCGACGACTACCTGGTGAAGCCGTTCGCGCTGGAGGAGCTGTTCGCCCGGGTGCGCGCCCTGCTGCGCCGCACCGCACCACCCCCGGAGGCCGGGTTCGCCGACCTGGTCCTGCTGCCCGACAGCAGGCAGGCCCGCCGCGGCCGGCGGCTCATCGACCTGACCAGGACCGAATATGCCCTGCTCGACCTCCTGATCCGCAACGGCGGCCAGGTGCTGACCCGGCAGCTCATCCTCGAACGCATCTGGGGCTACAACTTCCGGCCCGGGTCCAACCCGCTGGAGGTCTACATCGGTTACCTGCGTAAGAAGACCGAGGCGGGGGGCGAGCCGCGGCTGATCCACACCGTCCACGGCCTCGGGTACGCGCTCAGGGAGCCCGCCGCCGGGGAGGCTCCATGAAGCTTGGCTGGCGGCTCGCGATGGCCTCCGCGCTGGCCGGCGCGGTGAGCGTGATCGTCGTGATCGTGGCCGCCTACGTCATCACCTGCCGCCGGGTCGACTGGGCGATCGACCATTACGGGACGTACGAGAGCTACGGAGGCTACGGCGACCCGCCTCCCAACGGCGTGCTTGCCGCCCTCGCCGACGTGGACGACCTGGGCTGGCCGTTCTTCGCCGTGGCACTCGGCGGCCTGGTGCTGTCGGGGGCGCTCGGCTGGCTGGCCGCCCGCGCGGCACTGCGTCCGGTCAACGCGCTCAAGGACGCGGCGGGACGGGTGGCGACCACCCGCGACCTGACCACCAGGATCGACGTGACGGGGGACGACGAGCTCAGCAGCCTCGCCCGCAGCTTCAACACCATGCTCGACGCCCTGGAACGCTCCGCGAAGTCGCAGAAGCGCCTCGTCGCCGACGCCTCCCACGAGCTGCGCACCCCGCTCACCGCGCTGCGGACCAACATCGAGCTGCTGATGAGAGGCGACCTGCCGCAGGAGGTACACGACGAGGTGAGCCGGGCCGTGATGAGCGGCCTGGAGGAGCTCACGGCGCTCGTCTCCAACGTGGTCGAGCTGGCCCGCGACGAGGAGCCCGCCGTACTCGTGGAGAACGTCCGCCTCGACGAGCTCGTGGAGCGGGAGGTCGCCAGGGCGGCCAGGCACTGGCCGTCGACCGCATACTCGGTCTCGGCGGAGCCGACGGTGGTGCGGGGCGTGCCCGACCGGCTCGCCCGGGCCGTCGCCAACCTGCTCGACAACGCGGCCAAGTACAGCCCGTCCGGCGGCCTGGTCGAGGTGTCGCTGCGGGGCGGCGTGCTGACGGTGCGCGACCACGGCCCCGGCATCTCCCCGGATGACCTGCCGCACATCTTCGACCGCTTCTACCGCGCGCCCTCCGCGCGGGCGCTGCCCGGATCGGGGCTGGGCCTGGCCATCGTGGGCCAGGTCGTGGACAGCCACGGCGGCAGCGTGTCGGCCAGTGCCGCCCCCGGCGGCGGGACGCTCGTACGGCTGGCGCTGCCAGTAGGGTGAGGTCATGGGCTCTGTACGCGTCGAGCGGACCGACAACGGGTTCGTCGCCCGCAACGAGCGCGGCGCCGAGATCACGATGGGCTCCGGTGACGGCCTGTTCAGCCCGGTGGAGCTGCTGCTGGCCGCCGTCGGCGGGTGCAACATCATGACCGTCGAGCCGCTCACCGCCAAGCGCGGCCACCGGCTCGTACGGCTGGCCGTCGAGGTCTCCGCCGAGAAGGAGAGCCCGACGCTGCTGCGCTCGGTCACCGTGACGTACGACGTGGAGCTGCCCCCGGGGGACTCCGGCGAGGTCTTCGAGGCCGTCGCCCGGCGGGTCCACGAGCGCCACTGCACGGTGAGCCGGTCGCTGCAGAAAGGCACCGAGGTCAAACTGGACCTCGGGAGGTAGCACGGGCGGCCAAGGCCTGCCCGGATGTAGGCCGGAAATCAACCTGCCTATGACGAGTTCATGACAGGGCCCCTTGTAGTGTTGAAGCAAGTCCTCAGGGAGAGGACGACAGACTTTCTCGATAAAGGACGCGGATGGGGGAACCGTGTCCGGAAAGCGGGGGACCCGCCGGTGCCTTTGGGGAGGGCATTCCTGGCGGAACCGCTTTAATCCGGAGCCGGGCAGTTGGGGGACTGCCCGGCTCCGGCATTTCCAGTGTTCTCTACCCGTTCTCCTCCCGTCCGTCCCCTCGCCGGCCATCGCCGCTGTGGACGTGGCCGTCCCCTTGCCACTCCCACCCGCCCTCGCGCCATGGACGTGGCCGTCCCCTTGCCACTCCCTCCCGCCGTCGCCGTCCCTTTGCCGTCGTCGCCGTTGCCGCCCTCCCACCATCCCCCTTGCCATCCCTCCCTCCCCTTGCCCCCGCCGTGGCCGTCGTCCCGCGGTCCCCTTGCCGCCGTCGCCGTTGCTGCCGTGGCTTTGGCCGTTCCCTTGCCACTCCCTCCCGCCGTCGCCGTCCCGCCCTCCCGCCATCGTTGTCGCGTCGCCGCGAGCGGGCCTTTGGCCCGGCCGCGCTGGGCGAGTCCGGACCCCCTTGCCGTCCCTCGCGTGTGGGGCAGGAACGTCAATGGATAGCGCGCCAGCCGGGTCGTGAGCCGTACAGGCTGGACAGCGGGCCTCGTCCCGGTCCAGCGGTACACCGCGCAGGTGCCGGACCATCCCGGCATCGTGCTGCTCACCGAGTCCGGAGTCGTCTTTGCCGTCCCTCGCTCGTAGGGTGTCCTTGGCCGGGTGGGCCACTGCGCCGTAAGGAACCTCCGGCCCTCCCTGGTGAAGTCCCTCGGCTGGACCTTCGCTGCGGTCCTTGTTCCCTTCCGCTCCGCTCTCTCCACGCCGGTGAACGTTGCGGACACTGATGGACACCGCAGCGGTCAGGGCGCCGGGCCTCGTCCTGGTCGTCCCTGGCAAACAGCCTTTGCTTTGGTAAACCGGCGGTCTTCACCTCGCTCGGCGGTTCCGCTTTTGAGGTGGGTTGCTCTACCGCGCCGTCCCTGGTGATTTTCTTTGTGGTCTCTTGCCGTACGGCCCCCGCGCTTTGCCGTGCGCGGATGGCGCACCTTCGTTACGCACCGTCAACATCACAAAGGTGGGGCGGCGAGCCGTAGACGCTCTTGGGGTAAACGGGGTCAGAGGTAGATCTTCTGGGCGCTATGCGACTCATGCTTTGCTCTGTCCTGACTCGTCCTGTAGTGTCCTATTTGCCGCCGACCGGTGGCTGGATTGGACTTGGAGAGGAGATCACCGTGGGTGATCCCACACCGACCTCCGAGCCAAGGCATCTCGGATCACACGTCTGACTCACGACGGCCTTCCGGCCGATCGCCATAGCTTCAGCGCACACGCCTCCGGGTGATCGACTTCTCTTGCCCGGACACGTGGCCCGTCTTCGCGGTCTGCCGCATGCAGGTCCCTAGATGACGCATGGCCATTTTCTGTCGTCTCACGAAAGATCCCCAGCCCTGATGAAGACTCTGTTTGACCTGCCGGGCAACCGACGCCTCACCACCGCGGCGACGCTCGTCGGTGCGGTGGCCGTCACCGCGTCCCTTGTGGCCGCCGTGCCCGCGCCCGTCGAGCAGCCGGTCAAGGAGGCCGCGAACGTGACCGCCGCCCTGCCGGCGGGCCAGCCCTCCCTCGCCCTCGCCATCCCGGCGAACGAAGAGGTCCTGCTCCAGGGCAGCACCACCGGCTCCTACTTCTGGGACGACTGCTCGGGTCGCCAGGGCGACACCGGTCTGCCGGCCATTGGCAAGCCCATGCAGCAGGGGTTGTTCGCCAGCCCGAGCTGGCCGCTCGGCACCGAGGGCTACATCTTCTACAAGGGCAAGATGGCCAAGTTCTTCATCGGCGACCGGGGCCCGGGCGTTCCGTCGGACAGCGGCGTCATGCTCGACATCGACGGCAAGACCTTCGCCGAGCTCACCGGCACCACCTGGAACCAGGACACGCTGACCATCAGCGGCGACCAGGGTCACATCCCGATCCAGTACGTCGTCACCAAGTGGGGCGACGGGCCGGGTCTGCGCGGCGAGCCGGTGCCCTTCTCCAGTGGCGCCTGGCGAAGCTGAGCCACGACATCCCGATCATCGTTCGAGCGATGTGCGCGACCTTCGCGGGACTGCTAAGGTTACGGACATCGCGGGCGCCGCTAGCTCAGTTGGTTAGAGCAGCTGACTCTTAATCAGCGGGTCCGGGGTTCGAGTCCCTGGCGGCGCACCAGATGAAAGCCCAGGTCGGCACAGCCGATCTGGGCTTTCTTCATCTCTGCGGCATCTTCCCCCGGTCTTCTGTGGTGCTCTGCGCCCCAGCCTCCCGTTCGCCAGCCCGAGATGGGCAATTTCGGGGCTCGCCCGGGCCGTCCAAGGCGAACGTCGTGCTGAAAAGCCCGGCCGGAGCCGCCTGTCCGCCGCTGCCAGGGGCCTGCCCAGCGCGAATGATTACGGGACAGAGCCGTTGTTTGTACTGTCCCGCTGCCAGGGTGCCAGCGCTGCCCGTTGCCGGCCGCCTGCTGTCCGGTGTCGTTCTCGGTGGCGCTGCCGGTGTGGGCGTCGGTGCCCCAGCATGCCCGCCGGTTGTACATGCCGGTCGCCGAGTCGCTCGCGGTAGCGCACGACCTGTGCCGCCGAGTCGCTCGCCATAGTGCACGACCTGTGCCGCCGAGTGGCACGCCGCCGGGGGCGACCTGTACGCAGCCAGTGCTCCGCTCTCACGATTCTGGAGGCAGCGCGTTAGGTTGTGACTCCACATTTGCGCTGGTCAGGCTTGTTTTCGAGAGCGTGTTCGGTTAATCTCTGAAGTAGTTGTTACGGATGAGCTTGGTTGGCGTTCTGGTCTGTGGCCTCTGTGCCGGTTGATGAAGTAGCCGAGTCTGTGTGAGTAAGTCCCGGTCCGGGCGACCGGGAGCCCATAGTGCTTTCGTCTCCGGCCTGCGAAGGAGGTTCCCGGCAATGCCAGGCCCGTCCGCGTCCGCCTTGTTCCGGGCGCACTCCGCGTCATCCAGGACTCAGGGACGGCCTGGGCAGTCCATGCCGTCCGCGGCTCGGATGCCTGGTGCGCCCTCGTCGCCGCGTGTGCCGTCTGCTTCTGATCGTGCCCGTTCCTCCTCTTCTCACGGGGTGAGCGGGGTCGGCTCGTTCGCGCCGAGGCGAGCTGCGATTCCGATACCGGACGGGCTCACGATGACACCTCCGGGTGCCGAGCTGGCCGGGCTGCTCGCCGAGGTGAACGTGGAGCGTGTGTCCGGGTTCGACACGGTGGAGGTGCTCAAGGCGGCCTACCGGCAGGTCTGCCATGACCGGGCGTGGTTCTTGCGGGCCTTGCTGGAGGTGGGACTGCGGGACTCGTTCTCGGGCGACGACGTGGTGAGGCTGGAGGTGCCGGATGAGTTCGGCCCGGATGAGGCGCGGGCGGCGCTGGTGTGGTCACGCCGCCGCGCCGATTCAACCTTCGAGCTTGCTTGGAACATTCATCGGCGGTTGCCGATCCTGGGCGAGGCGATGCTGGCCGGGACCCTCGACGAACCCCGCGCGGTGGCGTTCGTCCGCTGGACCGTCGGGTTGACCGACGAGCAGGCCGCTCTGGTATGCGACCAGCTGGTGCCCCAGGCGTCGTCCTGGACGGTGGGAGAGTTGATCGAGCGGATCCAGCGCCTTGCGTTGGCGATCGACCCCGCCTGGGCCGAACGCCGGTACACCGAGGCGGTACGCCGCCGCCGAGTGGTGGGGACCCGCAACGAGGACGGCACCGCGACCGTGTCCGGGCTGGACCTGCCGCTGGACCGGGCGGCGGCCGGGTGCGACCGAATCGACGAATTGGCCCGAGCGTGCAAGCGGGCCGGTGACCGCCGTCCGATCGATCACATCCGGGTGGACCTCTTCCTCGGAAGCCTGGACGGCACGTTCGAGGGGATGTCGGATGAGGAGATCGTCACCCATGTCCTCTGCCATCCCTTCCACGACACCCTTCCCTCCCGGGAAGGCGATGACGACAACGGCTCCGGTGGTGACAACAGCGGCGAGCGCGGCAGCGATGGCGGCGGTGACGGCCCTGACCGCCCCGGAGACGGTGGCGGAGTGCGCCCGGGTGCTGATCCCGACCTTCCTGGCGATGACAACCACGTCGATGGCCATGACGGGGCCGGTAGCAGCGAGGGCACCAGGGGTAACGGGGGCACCAGGAGCAGCGGTGACGACCTTGACCACCCCGGTGATGGCATGCGTCCTGACGCTGACCTCGATCAGCGGGATGGCCGTCGCATCAGCGGGGCCAGCGGCGCGGACGGCGCCGGCGGCACCGGCGGTGCCGACAGCACAGGCGGCGCTGATGGTGGTGGTGCTAATGGTGCTGACGGTTCGGCCGAGGCCGATAGCGGCGCGGCCGAGCGAGACCAAGACACGGAGCCGTGTAGCCACCCGGGGAATGGGCCCGGCGGACTGTCGTCCGCGAGCGGCTCGCACTCCATGGAGCCGCACTCGGCAGGGTCGGAGGAAACAGCGCCTTGTACGCCCGATCATGAAACCGGGCAAGGTGAGGCCGAATCCGACAAGCGAGTGCCCGGCAAGCCAGCGCCCGACGGGCCGGCGTTCGACGCGCTCGTGCCCGACGAGGCTGAGCTCGACACGCTCGTGCCCGACCAAGTTGAGCTGGACAGGTCAGCACTCGACAAGGTTGGGCCTGACAAGGCTGAGCTGGACAGGTCAGCGCCCGGCAAGCCAGCGCCCGACGGGCCGGCGTTCGACACGCTCGTGCCCGACGAGGCTGAGCTCGACGCGCTCGTGCCCGACCAAGCTGAGCTGGACAGGTCAGCACCCGACACGCTCGTGCCCGACACGCTCGTGCCCGACAAGGTGGGGCCCAACGGGTCAGGGCCGGGTCAAGCTGGGACTGGTAGGGCCGGGCCCTGCAGGTCAGCACCCGACAAGGTTGGACCCGACAGGCCGACGCCCGATGAAGCTGGACCTGCCAGGCCAGCGCCCGGTGAAGCTGGGGCCGACCGGGTGGGGCTCCAGCATGCCCACGCTCAGGTACAGGGGGATGCCGATGTCCGGATGGGCACCGGAGGGTGGACGGTGCGGGAGATCCGGCTGGAGCTCACCACGCTGCTCAGCCTGGATGAGCATCCCGCCCATCTGCCCGGCTGGGGAGTCGTCCACCCTGGTTTGGCCCGGTGCATCGTCGAGGGCATGCTCGGTGGGCAGTGGCGGTACGCCATCTGCTACGACAACGGCCACCTGGCGTTGACCGGGCTCGTCCGGGCCCGTCCTCACGCCCCGGGCCGGAACCGCCCCGCCCGTGACCGGCGGCGTGGCGGCCTCGTCGAACTACAGATCACCCTCAGTCACCTGCGGATGCTGGCCGCCCGGCCCGCCCGCGTCCTCGGAGCGTGGGCGCCGGTGGTCGCCGAGTTGTCCGCCCACGCCGCCTCCCTCCTGGCCACTGGCGAGGGGGTCACCGCGGGCCGGCACATGAACGGTATGGCGGACAGGCGAGCCGAGGGGACGGCGGGCGGCGGGGCCGATTCGGAGCGCCGGCGTCAAGCCGGAGCGGCCTTACGACGCTATGTGCAGATACGGGGCCGGGTCTGCTCCTGGCCCGGCTGCCGCACGCCTGCCACCCGAACCGACCAGGACCACATCCTCCCGTGGGCGGAGCAGGGGCCTACGAACGCGGAGAACCTGCACCTGGCCTGCCGCCACGACCATCGCGCCCGGCACCACGGCGGCTGGCGCGTCAGCACTGCGGGCCCTCACATGGTCGTCTGGACCAGCCCGCTGGGGCACCGGTACCCGAGTCCTCTTCCGAAGATCATCATCCCCGCCTGTAGTCCGCATCCCCGCAGTCAGCCCAGCCCGACGTCCTACCGGTACCTCGACGACCTCCCCGAGACCCCCACCATGGCCCCGGCCACCGAGCCGCCACTTCCGCAGGAGTCTCCCCAGCGGGAGACGGGAGCAGCCACGCCGCCGAAGCCGGCCGGCGGGACGGGGACGCCCGCTCCCAAGGCCGGGGCGTACGGATCGCTGCTCGGAGGCGAACGTGACGAACCACCCTTCTGACGCCTCCCGCGCCTGACAGGAAAGGTCGGACACAGAGAGGGCGGAGAAGGCTTGGACGGGGAGTGGCCGGACACGGAGGTCCTGGACATGGAGGGCCGGACACAGAGAGGGCCGGACACAGAGAGGGCCTGGAGTTGGAGGGGGCAGACACGGAGGGCGGATACGGATAGGGAGGAGAGGGCTTGGACGGGGAGTGGCCGGACACCGAGAGGGCTTGGACAGGGAGTGGCCGGACACGGAGCGGCCGGTAGAAACAAGGCGTAGATCGAGAACCTTCGTCTCCGGCACCGATGAGCAGGCGCTCACCGAGGGCGAACCCGTGGGACGACCGAGGAGATCTGTGGGAACGGCCGAGGAGATCTGTGGGAACGGCCGAGAAGAATACCTGGGACGGCTTAGGGCCAGGGACGGAAGCCGCAGCAGGGGTGCGCGCTAATGGCGCGGCTGATGACTCGGTCCGATGCGCTCGTAGGATGGGTGTGGGGTGCCGGGAAGTCTGGTCGGCGGTCGTCGAATCGAACCCGGAAACGGAGCGTCATGGCCCCGACCCGCCGCCTGTCTGTCCTTGGTCCCGCTTCCCGGGCTGAGACCCGTCGCATCGCCGACATCCTGCGCAAGGAGACGATCGGCGGCGCACTGCTCCTGATCGCCGCCGTCGCGGCGCTCGTCTGCGCCAACTCGCCCTGGTCGGAGGCGTACGAGGGGCTGCGCTCGGCGACGATCGGGCCGGCCGCATGGCATTTGGACCTCAGCCTCGCCAAGTGGGCCTCGGACGGGCTGCTGGCGATCTTCTTCTTCGTCGCCGGCCTGGAACTCAAGCGCGAGTTCGTGGCCGGGGACCTGCGCGATCCTCGTCGGGCCGTCGTTCCCGTCGCGGCGGCCGTCGGTGGTGTGATCGTCCCGGCGCTGCTCTATCTGCTGGTCAACTCCCTCATGGACGGCGAGGCGCGGGGGTGGGCGACTCCGACGGCCACCGACATCGCGTTCGCACTGGCGGTGCTCGCCGTGGTGGGGCGGCGGCTGCCCGCCACGCTGCGCACGTTCCTGCTCACGCTGGCCGTCGTGGACGACCTGCTGGCCATTGTGATCATCGCGGTGTTCTACACGTCGCATCTGTCGGTGCTGCCGCTCCTGGCGGCGCTGGTGCCGCTGGGTGTCTTCGCCGTGCTGGTGCAGCGGCGGGTGCGCTCGTGGTGGCTGCTGCTCCCGCTGGCCACGCTGACCTGGGGACTGGTCCACGCCTCGGGTGTGCACGCGACGGTGGCCGGGGTGCTGCTCGGCTTCGCCGTCCCGGTCCTGCGCAGTGAGAAGGCGGGTGGTCCGGAGGCGGGGCCTGGGCTCGCCGAGCACTTCGAGCACCGGTTCCGCCCGATCTCGGCCGGGGTGGCCGTGCCGCTGTTCGCGTTCCTGTCCGCGGGGGTGCCGCTCGGAGGGCTGGACGGTGTGACGAACCTGCTCGCCGACCCGGTGTCGTTGGGCGTCGTCGTCGGGCTCGTCGTGGGCAAGCCGCTGGGGATCATGGCGGCCACCTGGCTGACCGCCCGCTTCACCCGTGCGGACATCAACGAGGGGCTGGCGTGGGTGGACGTCGGCGGGCTGGCGATCCTGTCCGGCATCGGGTTCACGGTGGCCCTGCTCATCGGCGAGCTGGCGTTCGGCCTCGGCACGGCCCGCGACGCCCAGGTGAAGCTGGCGGTCCTGACCGGCTCGCTGGTCGCGGCGCTGCTGGCGACGGTGGTGCTGCGGCTGCGCGATCGCGCGTACCGGCTGGCAGCCGACACCGAAACCGGCGGCGAAACCGACGCTGGAGCCGGCACCGAACCCTTGCACGGAAATCGGAGCTGAAGCCGACGCCGCCAGCGACGCTGACACTGGAGTCGACACGGAAGCCGGCACGGAAGCCGGCGCCGAACCGCTGGGCGCGTGGCCGAGCCCGCTTGATGGGCGGCCCGGCCCTGCTCGCCGTCGCTGTCGACGTGCGGTTACCCGCGCCCCCGGCCGCGCGCGGCCGTCGTCCGGCTCACGGGGCTTCGCCCGCGCCCCCGGCTGCGCGCGGCCGTCTTCCGGTTCATCGGGCTTCGCCCGATACCGGGGCCGGGCGCGAGACGGGGACACGAGCATCCCGTTCCACGTCGACCGGCCGGGGAGGCGGACCGCTGTCACCTCCTGACGTTCACCAGGTGACGGGCAGCGCCTGGAGCCCTCCGGCCAGCCTGTCGGTGTGCGCCTTCAGCTCCTCGTACGGCACCGCGAGCGCCAGCGCGGGGAAGCGCGTGAAGAGTGAGCCGAAGACCGCGCGCAGTTCGACCCGGGCCAGGGACGCCCCGAGGCAGTGGTGCGGCCCGTGGCCGAACCCGACGTGCGGCTGGGGATCGCGCCGCCGGATGTCGAAGGTGTCGGGGTCGGGGTAGACGCGCTCGTCCCTGTTGGCCGCCGGGGTGGACAGCATGACGAGCTCACCCGCGCGGATCCGCACCCCCGCGACCTCGACGTCCTCGTGCGCGTAACGCACCAGCCCGTGTTCGCTCGGCGAGGCCACCCGCATGATCTCCTCGACGGCGCCGTCCACGAGGGAGGGGTCGTGCAGCAGCGCGTCACGCTGGGCGGGGTTGCGCAGGAACAGCAGCACGCCGTAGTCGATCTGGTTGACCGTGGTCTCGTGACCGGCGAACAGCAGGCCACCCGCGATCCTCGCCACGTCGTCCTCCGGCAGCGAGGCCTCCGCCAGGTCGGAGTAGACGTCCTCGCCCGGGTTGTCCCGCTTCGCCTTCACGATCTCGTAGGTGAAGGTGTTCATCTCCATCTGGGCGGTGGCGGACCGTTCGGGATCGGTCAGGTCGGTCATCGCCTCGGCCATGGCCCGGAACCTGGTCCTGTCCTCGTACGGCACGCCGAGGAGCTCGCAGATCACCTGGATCGGCAGCGGGAGCGACAGACCGGCGTGCAGGTCCGCCGGCGGGCCCTGCTCGTCGAGCCCGTCGAGCAGCGCCCCGACCAGCGACCCGATCCGGTCCGACAACATCCGCATGCGGCGGGCCGAGAACGCGGGGGTGAGCAGGCGCCGCATCTGCTTGTGGACCGACCGCTCCGTGGCGTACTGGCCGGTCGGGCCGCCGAGGAGGGCGTTGTTCGACAGGCGGGCCGCGGTCTCGGGGGTGGGGTGGGAGCGGCCGAACCTGTCGTCGGCGAACACCTGCCGAATCTCCTCGTAGCCCGTGATCAGCCATGCCTCGTCGCCCATGGCGGTCGTGACCTTGGCGATCGGCGCTCTGGCTCGCAGTTCGCCGAAGCCGGGGGATATCCCCAGGACGTCCGGCCGCTCGAACGGCAGCCGCGGGAGTCCGGGCATAAGTGACCTTCCCTTCGTTTTCGATGTCGGCCCTCTCGAATCTCTCCCCTGACTCTCTGTCCGGCAAGGTAGTAAAACCATATCCGGCATGACCCGAGAGGCGACATTTGCCACACGACACCCCGCCGCGCCTGCTCGCGCCCGGACACTCGTGCCCCGCGCATACCAGCGTCGTTCCCGCGACCCGGCATGAGACAGGTGGTACGGGAGGAACGGGGATCAAGTCGTGGTGAAGTCACCGCAACCGGCGGGAGATCTTCGTCGGGGCCGGTGTGGCGGTGCGGCCGGAGGGGGGAGACCGCTTCTCACTACCAATCGTGTCCGGATGAGCACACCGTTGTCTCCCGGCACAGAGCCTGGAGGTGGTGACGAGTGCGGTTCTCAGCCGAGGACGCTGCCTGGAGACAACTGAGCAGCGAGTACGCCGGCCGCTGGTCGATCTGGAGGAGCGACGCCGGCCGCTGGTACGCGACCCGGCTGACCAGGTCGCTGTCCCGGATCGAGATGGACCGGGGCCTGATCATGACCGCATGCGGCGAAAGCGCGGAGGAGTTGCGCGCCTTGCTCACCGCGCAGGAGGGCCTTGCGGGCAAGACGCTCTCCACGTGACGCCCAGGACGTGGGCCCGGTCCGCTGCCGGGCTCACGACCCGAGAGTCCGCCGGGTCTCGGCCCCGAGGCTCTCCACAGGGTCCCCTGCGGGCGTCATGGGCCGGATGGGAAAATCCCTCTCATGACAGAATCAGCGGTTCGCGAAGCCGTTTCCCCGACCGGCACGCAGCACACGATCGCGGCGCACGGATACGCGGCGACCGTCACCGAAGTGGGCGGGGGCCTGCGCGCCCTGACGTACAACGAGCGGCCGCTGATCATGTCGTTCCCCGCGGACGCGCAGCCGGTGGGCGCCGCCGGACAGTTGCTGCTGCCCTGGCCCAACCGGGTGCGCGACGGCAGATACGACTTCGACGGCGAGACCAGGCAGCTCGCGATCACCGAGCCCAGGACCGGCAACGCCGCGCACGGCTTCGCCCGCCTGATGCCCTGGACGGTCCTCGACCGGGACGACGCCTCGATCCGGCTCGGGCTGCGGCTGTTCCCCCAGCTCGGCTATCCGCACGTGCTCGACCTGACCGCGTCGTACGCCCTGGGGGAGGCGGGCCTGGAGGTCGAGGTGGCGGCCGTCAACGTGGGGGAGGGCGTCGCGCCGTACGGCATGGGCGCGCACCCCTACCTCACCCTCGGCGAGGAGACGGTGGACGACGCCGTGCTGGAGCTGCCCGCGGCCGAGTGGACTCCGGTTGACGAGCAGCAGATCCCTACCGGCCGTCGCCCGGTCGAGGGCACGGAGTACGACTTCCGCGCGGGACGCCGCATCGGCGGCACGGTGCTCGACACCCCGTACACGTCCCTGCGGCGGGACGGCGACGGGCTGGTGCGGGCCCGGCTCCGGACGTCCGGCGGATCCCGGGGCGTGGAGCTGTGGGCCGCGTCCGGCGTCGAGTGGCTCCAGGTCTTCACGGGGGACACGCTGGCCGAGCCGTACCGGCGGGCCGGAGTGGCGGTCGAGCCGATGAGCTGCCCGCCGAACGCCTTCGCGACCGGCGAGTGCCTGGTGCGCCTGGCCCCCGGGGAACGGGTCGCCCACCGCTGGGGGATCACCGCGCTCGGGTGAGCGGCAGGCCGGACGAATTGGGTCTTATGTCGCACAGTGGACATGCGAGATGATTCGGTCTGTGTGCATCGCGAGTCACGGATGCTCGTATTTCAGCTATTTTCATGGTGAAGCCGGTGGTGTGGGCACGTTCCGTGGTCACGGTGGCGGGCGGGGCATGCCGGATGGGGTGCCGCTGACGTGCGCACTCCCGGCAACGTACAGAAGATCGATGGCCTTTCCTCCTTTCCGCGCATCACGGAACGGGCATTGACCGGAAACAATCTTGTTTCTTTGAATTCACATGACTGCGTTGCGTGCCGTATCTTGAGCCGTGGGAGCGCTCCCATGAGCCTAAGGAGGCGCGCGTGACTCTCCCCTTCGGTACGGCGCCGGTCGACCCGGCCCCTGTCTGGACCGCGGAATGCCTCCTGCCCGCCATCGGAGCGAGTGTCGGCGAGGCACGTGCTCTCGTCCGCCGCGAGCTCGGCCGGTGGGGCCTGGACGAGCTCGTGGACGACTGCTGCCTCATCGTCAGCGAACTCGCCTCCAACGTCGTACGGCACGGCGGGAACGTCTTCACCCTGCGGCTCGGCAGCAACGGCACCTGGGTGTACGGGGAGGTCTTCGACCAGGGCGAGGGCGTGCCGCACCAGCGCGAGGCGGACATCGATTCGGTCGGCGGCCGTGGCCTGCTCATCGTGGACGAACTCGCCGACGACTGGGGAGTGGCCAGCTCGGGCCGGAGCGGCAAGACCGTCTGGTTTCTCGCCGGGTCCGGCAGCCCGTCGCCGCTGCCCGTCGTCCCGCACCAGATGCGCATCGCGGTCGGCTGACCCGGCCACCTGACCCGCCCGGCTCACGCGCGGCCCGGCCACCTGACCCGCCCAAACCGGCGCGCCCGCCGGCCCGAACCACGTGCCCCCACTGATCCGCCCGGCTCACGCGCGGCCCGTCCGGCGGATCCGCTCAACCTGACCCGCCCTGGGATCGGGCGGTCCTGTCGTCGGCGCAGGGCTTTTTGCGGGTCTCCTCAGCAGGGTTTTCCGTACGTCTTTTCAGCGGGTCTTCTTTTCAGCGGGTCTTCGCGCCGTCGAGACGCGCGAGCACCGTGGCCGCGATCTCCTCGGGCCTGTGGGTGGAGGGATCGACCGTCACGTCCGCGACCTCCCGGAACCACGGCAGCCGCAGGTCGCGCTGCTCGGTCAGCATGCGTACGAGGTCGGGCTTGAAGTGCGGGCGGTGGGTGCTCGACTTCATCCGCTCGGCCAGCACCTCGGGCGGGCCGTCGAGGAAGACCACGAAGGCGGAGGCCAGCGCACGGCGCGTCTCGGGGTCCTCGACCGTGCTGGCGGCGGCCGCGACGACAGGAGTGGGACGGTCCGCCAGCGCCTCCCGCAGCACCAGCGCCTCTCGGGCGTGCAGCTCGTCCGCGCCCACACCGGCGGCCATCGCGGCGGCGGTCGTGCCGAACCTGGCCTCCAGATCGGCGTCGCTGTCGCGCATGGGACGGCCGAGCGCGTCGGCGAGCAGCCGGGCGACGGTGCTCTTCCCGGCGCCCATGAGTCCCATCACCACAATGGGGATATCGGTCATAACTCGCAATGCTGCCCTATGCGGGCACCCGCATGCGACGTTTGGAATCCGTGGAGGGGATAGAGCAGAAGGCGAAGGAGGAAAGCCATGACCATCGCCGGAAGCATCATCCTCATCATGCTGGGGGCCATCCTCACCTGGGCGGTCGACTTCACCATCGCGGGCCTCGACATCCAGGTGATCGGGGTGATCCTCATGGTGGGCGGCCTGGCCGGGCTGCTCTTCGGCATCTGGCGCCTGACGACGGTCCGCCGCAGGACCACTGTCACCGCTGCCGCCCCCGTGGACACGACCGCCACCCGCCGCCACGTGTACGAGGAGCGGCGCTACGACGACCCCACCATCTGACCCCCTCCAACGGACTTCCGACGGCCTGAAGGGAGGCATGGAACATGCCAGGACGTAAGGAACTGCCCTCGACCCTGGAGCGCTCGCCCAAGGAGGCCCAGGAGACGTGGATCAAGGCGCACGACTCCGCAGTCGAGACGTACGGCGAGGGCCAGCGCGCCCACCGTACGGCGTTCGCCGCACTCAAGCACTCCTTCGAGAAGGTGGGCGACCACTGGGAGAAGAAGGGGGGACGCGGACCGTCGGACGAGCAGGCGAAGAAGGGCACGCCGAAGCAGGGCAAGACGGCCGAGGGCGTCGACGCGAACGCATCCAAGCAGCATCTCTATGACGTCGCCGGCCGCCTCGGCATCCAGGGCCGGTCGAAGATGACCAAGGACGAGCTCGTGGACGCCATCAAGAAGGCCAACCGTAAGGCGACCGCCAAGGCCCGCTGATCGCTCTCGTACGCGCCGCCGGCAGCCCGGAAGGGCCTGTCACGTGGACGGTGGTTCCGGGCGGCCGGAGGCGGCGAGGAGACGACGGGCGAAGGCGGCATAGGCACCGCGGAAGTCCTCGGGCTCGATGACGGTGAAGTCGGCGTCGAGACGGGCGAGGCCGAGGACGAGCCATTCCCAGGAGTCGAGCCAGACGGTGACCCGGGTCTCTCCGGCGCCGAGCCCACGGCGCATCTCGGCGTCCTCGAACTTCAGCGTCGGCCACCTGGTCGGGCCGCGCCCGCACGACGAGCCGTACGCGCCGGCGGTCGGCGTTGAGGCCCTGGCGGAGGTAGGCCAGGGCCGCGTCGGCGGGCAGGGCACGGGGAGCGTGCCGGACACCGGTGCGCACGAGGTCGCGGACGCGGTCGAGGCGGAACACCCGCCAGTCGTCCCTGTCCAGGTCCCACCCCAGCAGATACCAGCGCAGAAGCAGATGGACCTGCCGGTGCGGCTCCACCCGCCGGCGGCTCTCTCCGCCGTGTCTGTCGCGATAACCGAACCGTACGACCTCCCGGTCGTCGATCGCCTCGGCGAGACCGGCGAGAAGCGCCGCGTTCACCGCGGGCGCGAGCTGCCGGCCGGTCTCCAGGCTCGCCCGCAGCGCGGCCACGCGCGGACGCAGCCGCGCGGGCAGGAACTGGTCGAGCTTGCCGTACGCGCGGGTGGCCGCGTCGTCGAGCGCCCCGTCCTCGCCCGAACCGGAGGAGGCGAGAGTCGCGAGACCGAGCAGCACGGCGATCGCCTCGTCATCGTCGAGGACGAGCGGGGGCATCGTCCGGCCCGCCACGAGCCGGTAGTAGCCGCCCGGTCCCGGCTGAGTCTCCACGGGATAGCCGTACTCCCGGAGCCGGTCCACGTCGCGGCGCACGGTGCGGGGGCTGACGTCGAGGCGCGCGGCCAGTTCGTCCCCGCTGAACGGCCGTCCCGTCTGGAGGATCGACGCAGGGCCAGCATGCGTCCCCGCCGCGCTGTTCAGCGCCAACTCCGAAGGCGCCTGCCCGAAGTGCGACGGGCTCGGGATCATCTACACCGACCTGGCCTTCATGGACGGCCAGGAGGTCGTCTGCGAGGCGTGTGAAGGGCGGCGCTTCACCCCCGAGGTGCTCGCGTACACCGTCGACGGCCTGTCCATCGCCGACGTCGATGCCCTCTCCGTCGACCAGGCCAGGCGCCGGCTGTCCGACACGGCCGTCGACCGGGCGCTGCGGCACCTGTCGCAGGCCGGTCTCGGCTATCTCCGGCTGGGCCAGTCGCTCACCACGCTGTCCGGAGGGGAGTGCCAGCGGCTCAAGATCGCCAAGGAGCTGCGCGACGCCGAGCGGCCCACGACGTACGTGCTCGACGAACCGACCACGGGCCTGCACATGAGCGACATCGACGCTGCTCCGGGTCCTGGACGCCCTCGTCGACCGGGGGCACACCGTCGTGGTCATCGAGCACAACCTGGACGTCGTCCGGCAGGCCGACTGGCTGATCGATCTCGGGCCCGGCCCCGGCAGGCACGGCGGGCGCGTCCTCTACCAGGGGCACGTCGCGGACTACCCGCCGGACGCCGGGACGCCGACGGCCCGCGCCCTCGCCGCCCACCGGTAGGCTCGGCGGGTCTCAGCGGAGCAGGGACAGGACGGCCTCGCGGATGGCGCCCCTGTCGATGCCGGCGTCCTCCAGTTGCTCCTGTGAGGTCGCGCTGCCCGGCATTACCGACACGCCCAGCTTGCGTACCGGCACCGGCGCGTCCGCGAGCGCGGAGAGGACGGCGTCGCCGAGCCCGCCCTCCGGCCAGTGGTCCTCCACGGTGACGACCTTCCCGGTGGCCCTGGCCGCGTCGAGCAGCTCGGCCGAGTCGAGCGGCTTGATCGAGTACGCGTCGACGACGGTGACGGAGACGCCGTCCTCGGTGAGCAGGTCGGCGGCGGCCAGCGCCTCGTGCACGGTGATGCCCGCGGCCACCACGGTCGCCTGGCCGCCGGTGCGCAGGATCTTGCAGCCGCCCACCGGGAACTCCTCGTCCGGGCCGTAGATCACCGGGGTCTCGCCTCGGGTCGTCCGCAGGTAGCGGATGCCCTCCAGGCCGGCCATGTCCGCGACCAGCCGGGCCGTCTGGTTGGCGTCACAGGGGTAGAGCACGGTGCTGCCGTGCACCGCGCGGAACGCCGCGAGGTCCTCCAGGCCCATCTGGGAGGGCCCGTCCTCGCCGATGGACACTCCGCCGTGCGAGCCCACCAGGCAGATGCCCGCCCGGCTCACCGCCGCCATCCGCACGAAGTCGTACGCCCTGGTGAGAAAGGCGGCGAACGTCGCGGCGTAGGGGGTCCAGCCGCGGGCCGCCATGCCGACGGCGGCGGCGACCATCTGCTGCTCGGCGATGTAGAACTCGAAGAACCGCTCGGGGTGCGCCTTGGCGAACGCCTCCAGCTTCGTCGAGTCGGCCACCTCGCCGTCGAGCCCGACGACGTCGCCCCGCGCCGTGCCGAGCGCGGCCAGCGCCTCGCCGAAGGCGGTCCGGGTGGCCACCCGCTCACCCACCTCATATGCCGGCAGGTCGAGCGTGCCGTCGGCGTACCGGTACGGCGTGGCCGGGGCGTCCGGCGGGGTGACCTCGACGGTGAGGGAGCGCGGCCCGCCGAGCTCCTCGATCGCCCGCTCGGCGTCCTCAAGCGGCTTGCCGTGCTTGCCCTCGCGGTTCTCCACGGCCGACACGCCGCGGCCCTTGCAGGTCCTGGCGATGATCGCCGTCGGGCGGCGCCGGGTGGCCCGGGCGTCGGCGAGCGCGTAGTCGATCTGGCCGGGGTCGTGGCCGTCGATCTCGATGGTGTGCCAGCCGAAGGCGCCGAGCCTGGCGGCGTACGCGCCGAGGTCCCAGCCGTGCCGGGTCGGGCCGCGCTGACCGAGCCGGTTCACGTCGATGATCGCCGTGAGGTTGTTCAGCCCCTCGTGCCCGGCGTGCTCGAACGCCTCCCACATCGATCCCTCGGCGAGCTCGCTGTCGCCGCACAACACCCAGACGTGGTACGGCAGGCGGTCCAGACTCCGTGCGGTCAGCGCCAGCCCCACCCCCACGGGCAGGCCGAAGCCCAGCGAGCCGGTGGCCACGTCGATGAACGGCACCCGGGGCGTGGGATGTCCCTCCAGGCGGCTGCCGCGCTTCCGGAAGGTCAGCAACTCCTCGTCGCTGATCACCCCGGCGGCCTTGAGCATCGCGTACAGGAGGGGTGAGGCATGGCCCTTCGAGAAGACGAGATGGTCGTTGGCCGGGTTGGCCGGGTCCGCGATATCAATGCGCAGGTGACGCGCGAGCAGTACGGCCATCAGCTCGGCCGCCGACATCGAGGACGTGGGATGTCCCGAGCCGGCGGCCGCGGCGGCCCGCACCGAGTCCACCCGGAACTGGGCCGCGAGTTCGCACAGGAAGTGGTAGTCAAGCTCGTCCATCGCCCTCGACTACCCCGGTATGCCCCTACGTATCAGCAGGAAAAGGTCGTGCCTCGATATAGAGCGATATTCACACCCGCGCGTATCACCGACCGGGCTGCCGGGCACCTCGCCCGAGGCCGGGTCGGGTAGGGGAGAGGAGCGCGGGCCTGAGCCGTCAGCGGCGGCGCAGGCCGAGTCCGGCGAGGGCGGCGAGCCCGAGGCCGGCGGCGGTGACGAGGCGGCGGTGCTGCGACATCCACAGCTGCACGCTGCGGCCGTGCGAGCGCCGGTCGAAGCCGCCGTGCGCGCCGTAGTCCTTGTCCTCGTCCGCCGGTTCCCACAGGTTGGACACCCCGGTCGGGGTCTTGTCACCGGTGAGCTGCGACTTCACTCCGGTCCTCGCGAGATAGCGGTCGAGCAGCGCGGGCGCCAGCCGCTGGCCGATGATCGTGGCCGCGGTCATCCCGCCGACCCAATACTCCTTGCGCTCCGGATGCCCGGCGGCGTAGACGAGCGCGTCGGCGGCCACCTCCGGCTGGTAGATCGGCGGCACCGGCTGCGCGTGCCGTCGCATCCGGTTCAACCCCCAGTCGAACTGCGGAGTGTTCAGCGCCGGAAGCTGCACCACCGTGATCTTCACGCCCGAGTCCTCGGCGAGAAGTTCGGTCCGAACCGACTCGGTGAACCCGACGATCGCGTGCTTGGCGCCGCAGTACGCCGACTGCAGCGGGATCGACCGGTAGGCCAGGGCCGAGCCCGCCTGCACGATGGCGCCCCTGTCGCGCGGCTTCATCATCTCCAGAGCCACCCGGGTGCCCCAGACGTAGCCGAGATAGGTCACCTTGGTCTCGCGCTCGTACTCCTCGGGAGTGATCTCCAGGAACGGCGCGAACACCGTCGTGAACGCGATGTTGATCCACACGTCGATCGGGCCCAGCTCGGCCTCGGCGCGCTGGGCGGCCTTGCGGACCTGGTCGTAGTCGGAGACGTCCGCTGCGAAGGTCTTTCCGGTGCCGCCCTCCGCCCCGACGTCCACGGCCGCGCCGGCGAGGCCGGCCTCTCCTCGTGCGATGAGCGCGACCTTCGCGCCCTCCGCTCCGAGCTGCCGGACCACCGCGCGGCCCACGCCGCCGCTGGCGCCGGTCACCACGACGACCTTGTCCTTCAGGCTCACCTCGTCATCCTCTCGATCGGGGCCCGCCGCCCAGCTTCTTCTGCTTGCGTACGGCGAAGGCCATGTAGAGGCCGATGGCCGCCATGATCACCACGACGATCCCCGTCAGCACCCACAGGCGGCCGACGAAGGAGAGCACCAGTACGGCGACGCAGAAGACCAGTGCGAACGACCCGATGCGGATGCGGATCACATCCATCGGGGTCGCCTCCACCATGGGCTTGCCGGTCGGAGAGCGTTGTTCTTCGGTCATGGGCCCCCTCTACCCTCGAATCCGGTTCGCTATCGCCGCGGTCGAACGGGCCTGGACATATCCGGGGTGCAGCGCCGTCATCTCCCGGCGGCTACCCCCGAAAACGCAGGGGAAACAGCAGGCACCGCAGACCCGTCCGCTCGGTTTGGGGCCGTCGCACCGGGGTAACCGGGATCAGACGTCGCTCCACACGAGTGCTCCGCCGGGGGTCAGCCGGCGGGCCGGACGAATGGGGGTGTCCGATGCACGAGGGGACGGGGCGGGTGGCATGAGCGCCCTGCTCGTGGAAGGAGTCGAGCGGATCGCGGTGCTGAGGGCCAGCGCCCTCGGCGACCTGCTGCTGGCGCTGCCCGCCATCGGGGCGCTCAGGCGGGCCTACCCGGCCGCCAGGATCACCCTGCTCGGCCGTGAGTGGCACGCGCGGTTTCTGCGCGATCGCCCGGGTCCGGTGGACGAGGTGGTGGCGTTGCCGCCCATCTCCGGCGTCTCCTCCCCGGCCGACGGGTCCGGCGGGTCCGCCGCGCCCGAGAAGCCGTACGAGGAACGGTACGAGGAGCTGTGCGAGGACCTGCGCCGGCGCAGGTTCGACCTGGCCGTCCAGATGCACGGCGGCGGGCGCGACTCCAATCCGTTCATCCGCCGCCTGGGAGCGCGGGTGACGGCCGGCCTGCGCGCCCCCGACGCCGAGCCGCTCGACCGCTGGGTGCCGTACGTCCACTACCAGCACGAGACCCTGCGCTACCTGGAGGTGGCGGGGCTGGTCGGCGCGACCGCCACCGAGATCGAGCCGAGGATAGCGGTCGTGCGGAAGGACTGGGCCGAGCTGAACCGCACGCTCGGCAAGGTGCCCAGGGGACTGGTGGCGATCCACCCGGGCGCGGGGGACCGGCGCAGGAGATGGCCGCCGGAACGCTTCGCCGAGGTAGCCGACCGCCTCGGACGGCCGGTGGTGGTGACCGGCGTCGAGGAGGAGCGGGACGTCGTCGAGAAGGTCGTCGCGCAGATGCAGACCCCGGCGAGGGCCGTCGTCGGAGAGCTGTCCCTCGGCGGGCTCACGGCGCTGTACGCCGCCTGCGACCTGCTGGTCTCCAACGACACGGGGCCGCGTCACCTGGCGGCGGCGACCGGCACCCCCACCGTCGGCGTCTACTGGTGCGGCAACATGATCAACTGGGGTCCGCTGAGCAGGGGCCACCAGCGGCCGCTGATCTCCTGGACGTCCGGCTGCCCGGTCTGCGGGACGCCCGCCGACCCCCGGCTGGGCATGCGGGAGTGCGGTCACCAGGACGTCTCGTGGGTGGGCGACGTGAGCGTGGACGAGGTGCTCGAACAGGCGTGGGAGCTGCTGCGATGAGCACTGTGACCCAGAAGGCGGCCACCCGGGGTTCCCCGGACGAAGAGACCCTCGCGGAGGCGGCCAAGGTCTTCCAGACACCGCCCGTCGAGCTGCGGCCGAGCGATCCCGGCGAGCCGGGCATCCGGCGCAGGCGCCGCGGGCGCGGGTTCAGCTACACCTGGGCCTCCGGCCGTACGGTGAAGGACCACGCCACCCTGCGCCGGATCAGGCACCTCGCGATCCCGCCGGCCTGGACCGACGTGTGGATCTGCGCCCATCCGGACGGTCACCTCCAGGCCGTGGGCACCGACTCGGCGGGCCGGCGGCAGTATCGCTACCACGACGAGTGGCGCAGGCAGCAGGACGAGGCCAAGTTCGACCACGTGCTGGAGATCGCCCGGCGGCTTCCGGCGTTCCGCGAGCGGGTGGCGCGCGACCTGCGCGGCGACGAGCTGAGCCGCGAGCGCGTGCTGGCCACCGCCGCGCGCATGCTCGACATCGGCTTCTTCCGCGTCGGCGGGGAGGAGTACACCGACTCGTACGGCCTGGCCACGCTGAAGACCTCGCACGTCAGATGCGGCGATGGTGAGGTCGTGTGCCGCTACCTGGCCAAGGGCCGCAAGGAGCGGGAGCAGGTGCTGACCGACGCCGACGTGTGCGCGGTGCTGTCGGCGCTGTCGAAGGGCCGCAGGGGCGAGCTGCTGCGCTACCGCACCGACGAGGGCTGGGTGGACGTGCGGAGCGCCGACATCAACGCCTACCTGAAGGATGCGTTCGGCACCGAGGTCTCGGCCAAGGACTTCCGCACCTGGCACGCCACGGTCCTGGCGGCGGTCGGGCTCGCCGTCTCCCGCCCCGTACGCAGCGGCGCCGGGCGCAAGCGGGCCGTCTCCCGGGTGATGAAGGAGGTGTCGGAATACCTGGGCAACACACCGTCGGTCTGCCGCGCCTCCTACGTGGACCCACGCGTCGTCGCGCTGTACGAGAAGGGGCGGACGATCCCTCTCGGGCGGCTGGGCGAGGACACCGGCGAGGGCAGGCTCGCCACCCACGGGCCGGTCGAGGAGGCCGTCATCGAACTCCTGTGCCGGGCGCCCGCACGGCGCCGTTGAGCACCTGCCGCCGAGCACCTGCCGCCGAGCGCCTACCGTCGACCGCCTGCGGTTGAGCACCTGCGGTTGAGCACCTGCCGTCGACCGCCTGTGGCTGACCATCTGCCCGTTGACCGCCTGCGGTTGAGCACTTGCGGTTGAGCAGATGGAAACCGCACCGGTGCGCGGACCGCCGATGCCGCCGATGCCGCCGATGCCCCCGGAACGCGGCACGGGGGCCGTGGACATCAGTGGCTCACCCCATAGGCCGGATCAGGAAGCGCTCCTCGCCGGCTCACGGGCGGACAGCACCCGGTCGTAGGCGGCCAGGGTCTCGGTGGCGATGCGGCTCCAGGCATACCTCGCGCGGGCGCGGTCGGCCCCCGCGATGCCGTACGCCGTGCGCCGCACCCGGTCGCCGAGCAGCCTGCGCAGCGCCCTGGCTAGCGCGGCGGGGTTGCGGGGCGGCACGAGGAGGCCGGTCACGGTGTTGACCACCGTCTCCTTCTGGCCGCCGACCGCGGAGGCGACGACCGGGACGCCGCAGGCCATCGCCTCCAGCGCCGCCATCCCGAACGGCTCATACCAGGGCACCGAAACGACGGCGGCGGCCGAGCGCATCAGCGCGGGCAGGGTGTCGCGCTCGACCCGGCCCAGGAAACGGACCCGGTCGGAGACGCCCGCCCGCGTCACGAGCCACCGCAGCCGGGTGACCTCGGGGTCGCGGTGCAGCTCGGCCGCCGGGGGTCCGCCCGCGATGACCAGCTCGGCGTCCCGCAGGTGCCGCAGGGCTTCGATGGTGGTCTCCAGGCCCTTGCGCGGCACGAGACGGCCGACCGACAGCAGGCGCGGGCGCTCCGGCCGTTCCAGAGGCTCGACGTGGGGGTGGAAGGTGGCGACGTCCACGCCGCAGGGGACGACCCGGGTCGCGCGGCGCCGCACGCCCATGCGGATCAGTTCGTCGACCTCGTCGTTGCAGGTCGCGATGATGCCGTCGACCCGCCGCCCGATGTCGGCCTCGGCCTGGACGCGCTCCCGCGGGCTGGTGTCCGCCGGGCCCTGGTGCCGCCGCTTGACGCTGCCGAGCGCGTGGTAGGTGTGGACGACCGGGATGCCGAGCTTCTCGGCCGCGGCGAGCGCGGCCAGCCCGCTCATCCAGAAGTGGCTGTGCACGATGTCGGGGCGGTCGAACAGCCACCGGTCGTGCAGCCACTTTCCGAAGTGGGGGATCCAGGGCAGGATCTCGTCCTTGGGCATCTCGGCGGCGGGGCCCGCGGGGACATGGACGACGTCCACACCCGGGCCGAAGGCGACGGTTTCCGGCAGGTCCTCGCGGTCTCTGCGGGTGTAGACGGTGACCTCGTGACCGGCGCGGGCGAGCTCCAGGGCGAGGGCGGCGACGTGCACGTTCTGGCCGCCGGAGTCGACACCGCCGAGGGTGGCGAGCGGGCTGGCGTGCTCCGAGACCATGGCGATCTTCACTGGGGGTTCCTCCATGTGCGGCAGTGGCGAATACCCGGCTCGGGGATCAGGGAGTCCAGGTGGGCGGGCCCGGCGGCCGGTACGGGCCCGGTGACCGGTACGGGGTCGACGGCCGGTATGGGGACGGCGGCCGGTCGCGGCGTGCGGGAGCAGCAGGCGCACGCATGGCGGGCCGCGGCCGGCAGGCACGGAGTGGGAAGGCGGGGGGTGGGAAGGCGGGGGGTGGGAAGGCAGGGAGCGGGCGTGCGGCCCATGGGCGGCGACGCGGCGGGGTGGGGTGCCGGTGCCTGTTCCCAAGACGCTCCTCCATCACGGCATGCTCACGCCACGGAGGTACCTGCGTCTTAGGCACCGGAACATCAACTCCCCTATCCACCCTCACGCCCGTCAAACCAACGGGTTTCGCCCGGAAAGGGCCGGGCAGCGCTAGCGAGAAGGAACCGAGGGGGACACGAGGGGAAGAGATGGAGACGCCGCACTATGTCGCGGCCCGCGTCCAGCGGGCTCTCGCGGAGGACGATCGGACCACCGAGCTGGGCATTCGGGTGGATGTACGAGGAGAAGAGGTCTACCTGCGCGGACAGGTCTCCTGTGACGAGCGGCGCCACCAGATCGAGAACGTCGCCAGGGAGGCGGCTCCCGGCCTGCGGCTGCACAACGAGATCACCTTGGTCGAGGTGCGGGAGGCGGGAGAGGAGGAGCACCTGTGAGGGAGCTGCGGATCGCCGCCGTCGCCGACATCCATCTGGGCGAGGATCTGCGCGGCCACTATCGCAAGAAGATCGAGGGCATCGAGCGTCGCGCGGACGTGCTGCTGGTGGGAGGCGATCTGACCAGGCACGGCACGATCGCCGAGGGCCGGGTGGTCGCCGAGGAGCTGAGCGGCCTGCCCATCCCCGTCGTCGCCGTGCTCGGCAACCACGACTACCACTCCGACTGCAACCAGGAGATCATCGCTCTCCTCCGTGACGCCGGCATCGTCGTCCTCGACGACGAGAGCACGGTCGTCCCCATCGACGGCGTACGGCTCGGGGTCGCCGGAGGCAAGGGCTTCGGCGGCGGGTTCGCCGGGAAGTGCGCGAGCGAGTTCGGCGAGCCGGAGACCAAGGCGTTCGTCCGGCACACCAAGGAGATCGCCGAACGGTGGCGGCGGGCGCTCAAGGATCTGGACGCCGACCACAGGGTCGTGCTCAGCCACTACTCGCCGGTCAAGGACACGCTGATGGGCGAGCCGCCGGAAATCTATCCGTTCCTCGGCAGCTACATGCTGGCGGAGGCGGCCGACGCCGAGGGCGCGGATCTTTTCATTCACGGTCACGCGCATGCGGGCACGGAAAAAGGCGTCACTCCCGGTGGTATCCGGGTGCGTAATGTCGCCCTTCCGGTCATCAAGCACGCCTACACCGTTTACTGCCTGAACGGCGACCATTGCTGATTCGCTGTTCCGATCCCGATCCCGATCCCGACCCCGACCCCGGTCCAGATCCAGACCCAGGTCCCGGTCCCGAGACGGCCACCGGCCCTTCGGCCGGTGGCCGTCTCGGTGTCCGCGAGTAGCGTGGGTGAGGTTGCGGCTGGTGGGTGAGGTTGCGGTTAGGGATTGAAGATGCTGACGCCCCCGGGGCCGACCAGGAATCCGAGGACGATGAGGACGATCCCCCAGAGGATGTCCCGACGGGCCAGGATGACGTAGATCCCGGCGATGACCAGTACCACGGCGATGATCCAAAGCAGAGTAGCCATGGCCCTCCACTGCCCCTGCAAAGGGTCTCGTAACATCATCGAGCCCTGGCACCGATCGAATTTGCCGCCGAAGCACCCATTGTTACGTTTGCTTGACAATAACCAGGCATCTGGCGATGCATGACGACTTTCGGATATTTCCTGTCCAGTGAGGAGCATGATTCCAAGGAGCTCGTACGGCAGACGAAACTCGCCGAGGAAGCCGGCTTCGAGGTGCTGTGGATCTCCGACCACTTTCACCCCTGGCTGGACGAGCAGGGCGAGAGCTCGTTCGTATGGTCCGTCATCGGAGCCGTCTCGCAGGCCACGTCGCTGCCGGTGACCACCGCGGTCACCTGCCCCATCATCCGCGTCCACCCGGCGATCATCGCCCAGGCCGCCGCGACAGCCCAGACCCTGCTGGACGGCGGGTTCCGCCTGGGGGTCGGCACCGGCGAGGCGCTGAACGAGCACATCCTGGGCGATCAGTGGCCCCCGGCCGAGCAGCGGCAGCGCATGCTGGAGGAGGCCGTCGACGGCTACATCCACACCGCGCCCGCCGCCGACATGGTCGAGGCGTTCCACAAGGCGGGCGGCGAGGGCAGGCCGTGCGCGGCCGGGCTGAAGGTGTGCTGGGCGAACGACGAGGCCGAGGCGCGCAAGACCGTCCACAGGCTCTGGCCCAACCAGGGGATCCCCGGCGAGGCCGCCCAGCTCCTGCCGCTGCCGCGGCATTTCGAGCAGCTCGCGCAGCTCGTCACGGAGGAGGCCGCCACCCGGTCGACGCCCTGCGGGCCCTCTCCGGAGGCACATCTGAGCGCGATCCGCGCGCACGTGGACGCCGGCTTCGACGAGGTCTACATCGCGCAGATCGGCACGGAGCAGGAGGGGTTCTTCGAGTTCTACTCGACGCGGATCCTGCCCCGCCTCAGAGAACGGCGCTCCAGGGAGCTGAGCTGACGCGAGGCATACGGGAGCGCGGCCGCCGCGGTCGCGTTCTGCTTCCGCGTTCTGCTTCTAGTCGTTCTTGGCTTCTGGTCGTTCTTGGCTTCTAGCCGTTCTTGGCTTCTAGTCGTTGTCGACCAGGCGCAGCGACAGGAGCGGCTGGACGAACCACAGCCAGGCGCACAGCAGCGCCACGCCCGCGCCGATCAGCGCGGCGGGCCCCGGGCTGGTCAGCGCGTCCAGCACCAGGGCGGTGGAGCAGCTCATCGACACCGCCAGGGCCAGTCCGCCGGCCACGCCCAGCCGGTTGGCCCGGTGCAGCAGCAGCTCCTTGAGCCCCGACCGGAACAGGATCCGGTGCTGGGTCGCCGGGGCGATCGTGCAGATCGACGCGACCGCCGCGCTGACGACCGCCAGGTAGAACAGCCAGTTCCCGGTCGTATCGATCTTTCCGAAGCCGGAGGAGAACGGCAGCGTCAGCAGGAACGCGAACAGCACCTGCACGCCCGTCGCGGCCACCCGCAGGCCCTGCAGCAGCTCGCCGAGCTCGCGGTCGACGCGCTCCTTGCGGCTCTCGCCGGTGTTCTCCAGAGGTTCGAGCACCTCACTCATGTCCGCTTTCCCGCCTCGCTCACTCCGCGGCCTTCATCAGGCGCGCGTACGCGAGCTGGAGCCAGTCGGAGATCGCCACGGCCGCCATGGTGGCCCCGGCCAGCCGGGTCACCCTGGGGAAGAACACGGTGCCCGCCGCGTATCCGGTCGCCACCCACTGGGCCAGACAGAACGGGCAGGTCAGCAGCTCGCCCACAGCGTGCCGCAACCCGTGGCCGCGGACCTTCTCCTTGAGCTCCGCCGGGCCGGAGGGGCCCTCATAGCGGGTGAAGGGAGCGCGGATGGGGCTGGTGACCGGGTCCTTCGCAAGCGTGCGCGAGAGCCGGTGCGTGAACAGCCCCATCAGCATGAGGTCCATCGCCTTGATGTTCTCGGGGGGCCTGCGGCCCGTCAGCTTCGCCGCGGCGAGCAGCGCCGCGACGGCCCCGCCGTACACCGCGAGAACTCGTGTGTACGAGGCCAGGGGACGGTTGTCCTCGCCCTCGTACTCACGCTTGATTTCCTGGAGGGTCTCGGTCATGAGCGCGCTCTACCCGGGATTGTTTGCGCCGAACATGGCTGGGCAAGCGACGTAAGTGGGTAGTCACAGTCACGAAGTCACCGACGCGATCCTTGAGACGCTCAAGCGCGCCGGGGCCGGTCTCAAGGAGGCCGGGGTGCGGTTCGCGCTGGCCGGAGGCTGCGCCGGCTATGCGAGGGGCGCCGCGCCATCACTACATGACGTCGACTTCGCCCTGGTCGAGGAAGACGTCCCGCTCGCGCTGAAAACCCTGGAGAGCCTGGGTTTCCGGACCGCGAAACCACCGGAGGACTGGCTGGTCAAGGCGTTCGACGAGGAGGGCGTCCTCGTCGACCTGATCTTCTCGCTCGCCGACAGGCCCGTGACCGAGGCCATGATCGCCAGAGCCGAGCCGATCAACACCGCCGCGTTGAGCCTGCCCGTCCTCGAAGCCACCGACCTTGTGATCTCCTGGATACTGCCGCTGTCGGAGCACGCCTGCGACTACGGTTCGCTGCTGCCCATGGTCCGCGCCATGCGGGAGCAGGTGGACTGGGACCGGGTCGCCTCGGTCGTCGCGCCGTCGCCGTACGCCTCGACGTTCGTCACGCTCCTGGAGCGGCTGCGCATCATCGCCCCTACGACACCGCGGCCGGACGGCACCTGGCCCTGAAGGCCGCGCTCCGGTCCGCCGCACCGGTCCATACGGCACGGTTCGCCGGCGCGGGTTCGCCGGCACGGTTTCGCCGGCGTGGGTTTGCCGGCATCGTTCGCCGGTACGGTTCGCCGGGATGGAGAAAGGGCCGCGCCATGCCGGCGCGGCCCCTCTCATATGCAGATTGATCTGGCCGCGCCGTTTTCCCGGCGCGGGGCCGCGGATGGCGCGGAACACTTCCGGAAGCCGCTACTCTTGTGGTGCGGGCGCCGCTAGCTCAGTTGGTTAGAGCAGCTGACTCTTAATCAGCGGGTCCGGGGTTCGAGTCCCTGGCGGCGCACCACTTTCATCGCGACCTGTGGTCTCCCGGCGGCGACGCCTACGGGGGCCGCAGGTTTCGTCTTTCCCGGCCAGCGCGTCCCAGAGTCCGGTCACGTTGTGTAGGGGCCGAAGCGGGCCCACGCGGTGAACGCGGCGGCGACGAAGAGGACGACCGTGAGGGGAATCGCGGCGTACTCGTGCCGCCGGGCATGGAAGATCGCGGCCAGTGTCATGGTCAGGGCCAGGCCGGTCGCCGCCAGCGGCGTCAGGACCGGTGCGATGCCGGTGACCGCGGGCAGGACGAGCCCGGCCGCTCCGGCCAGCTCGGCGATCCCGATGAGACGGATCGCCGCCCCGGGGAAATCCGCCGTCCAGGGCATCCTGGAGATCAGGGTGCTCCTTGACGGGATGGCCTGCCTCGCGCCCACGACGAAGACCGCAGCGAGGGTGCCCTGCACGGCCCACAGGAAGGCGTCCGTCTCACAGGCCCGCCGCCGACACGCCGCCGTCCACGGTGAACACCGCGCCCGTGGTGTACGCGGACCGGTCCGAGGCCAGGAAGGCGACGAGGTCGGCGATCTCGCGCGGGCTCGCGGCACGGCCCAGCGGGAACATCGCGGTCAGCTCGGGATAGCGGGACTCGTCGCCGAAGCGGGCGCGGGCCTGGGCCTTCATAAGGGTCAGGATGCGCTCGGTGGCGACGGGACCGGGGTTGACGCCGACCACGCGAATGCCGTCGGCCAGGCTGCGGCCGCCCAGGGCCCGGGTGAAGGTCATCAGTGCGGCGTTGCCGGTGCTGCCCGCGATGTAGTTGGCGTCGGCTCCCTCGCCTGAGGCGCCGATGTTGTTGATGATCACGCCGTGGCCCGCGGCCTTCATCCTGGCGTACATGTGCCGGGTGAGGTTGATGTAGCCGAAGACCTTCAGTTCCCAGCCGTGCCGCCACATCTCCTCGTTCACCGCGGCCAGCGGCCCGCCGGGGATGTCGCCGGCGTTGTTGACCAGGATGTCCGGCACCGGCACTTCGGCGGCGAACCGGTCGAGCTCGTCGCCGCGCCGCAGATCCACGAGGTGCACGGTGGCCGCCACGCCGTGCTCGGCGCGCAGGCGGGCGGCGAGGTTCTCCAGTTCGGGCTCGCTGCGTGCGGCGAGGTCGAGGTCGCAGCCTTCCTCGGCGAGCACCTCGGCGATGGCCGCGCCGATGCCCCGGGACGCTCCGGTGATGAGCGCCCGCTTGCCACGCAGGTTCAGGTCCATGACGTTGCCTCAATCTTGTCGGAACCATCGGTTCTGGTAAAAGCGTTGTCGAAACTGACAGTTTCGTCAAGGGGTCCCCGTCCGGGGCCGTCGTCACATGGCGCGTGGAAGCGTGCACACCCGGCGGGGACACAAGGGGAGCGAGGTGGGCCGTTGCGGCCAAGAGGGATGCCGAAACCGTTGGTTCCGTCAACTGTTATGCTCGGCGGCGTGACCGCAGAGCCGCAGCCCCGTCCGCATACCGGACGGCGACGCAATCCGGCCGTACGGCAGGCCATTCTCGATCGTGCGGCCGACCTGCTGGCCGACAACGACTACTCGGCGGTCTCGATCGACGTCATCGCGCAGGCCGCCGGGGTGAGCAAGCACACCATCTATCGGTGGTGGCCCTCCAAGGGCGCGGTGCTGCTGGAGGCGATGGCGGAGCGGGCCCGGCAACTGACGCCCGGCCTCGACACCGGTGTCTTCGCCGACGACCTGGAGACCTTTCTGGCCGCCACCTTCCGCACCGCCGTGAAGGTGAGCGGGCTGCTGCGCGGCATCATGGCCGAGGCGCAGCGCGACCCGGTGGCGGCCGAGGGGCTGCGCCAGTTCACCGCCGGGCGCAGGGACGAACTGCGCGCCCTGCTCGCCCGCGGGCTCCGGCAGGGCGAGCTGCCCGCGGACAGCGATCTGGACCTGCTGGTCGATCAGCTCTTCGGCATGATGTGGTATCGCCTGCTGATCGGCCACGCGCCGCTGGACGACGCCGTCGCCGCCCGGCTGGCCCGTTCGGTGATCGCGCCGCGGTGAGCGGCGCGGGCGGGCGTCAGCGGGAGATCTCGTACCAGTGGTAGGGGATCGACCAGTCCCAGTGCTCGGTCTCCTCGGCCAGTTCCGGCGCCGGATCGGGGGTGTCGGGACCCCAGGTCAGCGCGTAGGCGAGGCCGAACTGGGCGACCCAGTAGCGCCCGAGCCGTACGAACCCCCGTCCGAGAGCGGAGAGCAATCGCTTCGCCAGCGAGTACAGCATCGGGCACCACTCCTCGCAGGATCGGGCGCGGCACTATGTGGCCCAGATCACTTTGCATCTGGAAATCAGGTTTATCTGGCTGGATCTTCCGTGTAAATGCCCAGAGCGGTATGTCACGCGCCGCAGTGGGATCGGGTCGTACGCGTGACCGCCCGGCGTGAGGCTGTCGCTCATGGCGCCTTAGGGGATCGGTGGAACCGCCCTGGTGTGGCGATCCCTTCGGTGAGCCCCTGGTCGGGGGCTTTCGGGAACGCTACGACTCCTCGGCGGCGTACGGCATGCCCGCGCACGTCACCGTCCTGTATCCGTTCCTTCCGTGGGAGCGTGCCGGTCGCTCCCGCATGCCTGTGGATAACGTCACGGCACTGGGGGTCGGGGCTGACAGAATCGCTCGCACGAGCGATCGGGGGAGGGCGAGCGGATGAGCGGCAGCCGCAGGGGAAGTGCCAGGGGAAGTGCCAGGGGCAGCGGCAGAGACAGTGGCAGTGGCGCGGAGCGGGAGGGCGCACGGCGGCGGTGGAGCCTCGGGCCGCCGGGCGGAGCCACCTGGAGTTTCCCCTGGTCGTCGGGCTCCCCGGGCCAGGCGGCGGAGGAGATGGTGGCCGGGCTGCTGTCCGCGGCGCTGGAGGCGCGGCGCCGTCACGACGAGATCGAGTTCCGGCGATGCGTGAAGATCCTCGCGCAGGGCCAGGGGCTGCGCGAGGCCGTGGACCGGGCTCTGCTCGACGCGCTGAACCGGCATGTGACGCTCGCCTGGCACGGTGGCTGGCAGCCCGCCGACCTCGTCCGGCTGGCGGGCCGGCGGGTGGAGGCCCGGCACGTCCGCCTCGTGACCGACGCCATCGCGGCCGAGATGCGCGCCTACGCCGCCGCGACCGTGGACGACCGCTGGCTCGACCAGCTCGACGCCATCGGCGCGACGGTGTGGTGGGGCCGCGACGAGGAGTATCTCCGTGACGACGGCGACAGGACCGCGATGGTCGCCTGCGCGCTCCGGGTGATCCACCTGCTGGCCACGCTGCCGGCGCTGGAGCGGCTGTGCCCCGTGCCGGGAACGGCCCGCCGTACGCCCGGCGTCCGGGGCGGTGCCGTCGACGAACGGACGCTCGCCCGGGTTCGGGCCCTGCTGGCCAAGGCCGAGTCGACCGAGTTCGAGGCGGAGGCCGAGACGTTCACCGCCGCGGCGCAGGCGCTGATGGCCCGGCACAGCATCGACGCCGCGCTGCTCGCCGCGCAGACGCCCGGTCCGGGAGCAGCCGGTGGTCCGGAGGGGCGGCGGCTCGGAGTCGACGCGCCCTATGAGGGCCCGAAGGCGATGCTGCTGGACGTCATCGCCTCGGCCAACCACTGCCGCTCGGTGTGGAGCCGGCATTTCGGGTTCGCCACCGTGCTCGGGTTCCCCGCGGATCTGGCCGCCGTGGAGGTGCTGTTCACCTCGCTGCTGGTGCAGGCCACGACCGCGATGCGGCTGGCCGGATCCCGCCGGGACGGCCTGGGCCGTTCCCGCACGCGGTCGTTCCGGCAGTCGTTCCTCGCGGCGTACGCCCAGCGGATCGGCGAGCGGCTGCGGGAGGCGACGGGGGAGGCGGTGCGGGAGGCCGCCGCCGATGCGGGGCGCGACCTGCTGCCGGTGCTGGCGGCCAGGGAACAGGCCGTCGAGGCGAGGGTCGAGGAGCTCTTTCCGACGCTGACCCTGGTCGGCGCGGGTGCGGTCAGCAACCGCGAGGGCTGGATCTCCGGCCGGGCCGCCGCCGACCGGGCCGTCCTCGACGTACGCCGGAAGCTCGCGGAGGGAGGCCGTTGACCCGAAGCCGCACCTGAGAGACCCTGTGACCTCCCGGACCAGGCACGATGACGGCGCGTGCGTATCACCCGCGGCCTGCCTGCGCGGCACAACATCGCGGGGCGCGCCAGGATGGTCAGACGACGGATCCGGTGGCGCCGTCGGCGAGCTCTCTGAGGATGTCCGCGTGCCCGGCGTGCCGCGCGGTCTCCTCGATCATGTGGACGTAGATCCAGCGCAGCGAGAGCGCGGGGATCTGCTCGTGCGGCACCTCGTGATCGAGGGGGAACCGGGCGGCGATGCGCCGCGACTCCGCGCACGCCTGCTCGTAGGCCGTGATCAGGGATTCGATGGTGTCGTCGTCGCCGACCGCGAAGCTCCTGTCGGCGTCCTTCTCCGAGGGAGGCGCCATGGCCGGGTCCTGCGCCAGCACCCGCCCGAACCAGTTCCGCTCCACCACGGTCAGGTGCCTGATCAGCCCGGCCAGCGTCGTCGCCGACGGCACATGACGGCGGCGCACGTCCTGCTCGGACAGCCCTTGGGCCTTGCGGACGACCATCGCGCGAAGGAGGTCGAGAAAGGCCTCCAGCACCTGCCGCTCGTCGCCCGTGGCGGCCCGCACCACCGCCTGCGCCGGTTCGGTCGAAGGAAGAGTGGCCATGCCCCGGACCGTACGGAGCGCGGGGATCTCCCGGCAAGAACCCCTGCCCACGCTCTCAGCGAACCCGCATCCCGCGTGTCGAGCGAGTTCGTGTCCCCCGTCGCGAGTGAGCCTGCATCCCCGTGTCGAGCGAGCCCGCGTCTCGGCGTCATGCGAAGCCGCGTCCCGGCGTCATGCGAAGCCGCGTCCCCGCCTCAGCCGGAGGTGTCGTCGAAGTGCAGCTCGGAGGTGATGCGGTAGCGGTCGCCGCGATAGATGGACCGGGTGAACTCCACGACCCGGCCGTTGGCCTCGCGGGCCGTGCGTTCGATGAGCAGGGCCGGTGCGTGCTGGGGGACGCCGAGCAGTTCGGCCTCGGTCTCGTCGGTGACGGTCGGCTCGATGCTCTGGGTGGCGCGGCGGACGTCGATGCCGAACCTCGTGCGCAGGAACCGGTAGAACGACCCGGACACCATGTCGTCGGGCCGCAGCGACTCGACCAGGCGGTGCGGCAGGTGGATGCGCTCGATCGCCATCGGCTCGTCGTCCACCAGGCGGAGCCGTACGACGCGCAGGACCGGGTCGGCGGGGGAGACCTGCAGGCGGTGCGCGAGCCGGGCGGTGGCCGGGGCCGAGTCGAACTCCAGGATGCGGCTGAGCCAGTTCCCCTCGGCGGCGGGGGCATGGAAGGAGTCGTCGCCGGCCGCGAGGGGCTGGGTGACCTTCCGGCGGCCGGTGAACGTCCCCCGCCCGTGCTCCCGCACGAGCATGCCCTGCCGTACGAGCCCGTCGATCGCCGCGCGGAGGGTCGGGCGGGAGACGCCGAGCTCGCGCGACAGGTCGCGTTCCGAGGGGATGGCGGTGCCGGGCTCCTTGTCGGAGATCAGGTCGAGCAGGACATCTCTGACCCGGTCGCGTTTGAGGCCCGCTGGAAGTCTCTGCACGTCCCAGACCTTACCAGTAGTTGACCACTCCTCCCAGCGTCATGCCTGCGAATATCCCGATATTTCGCCCCTTGACAGCCCGACTGGTTAAGACCACTCTCCTCTCAACGGTTTACCAATAACTGACCAGTGGGAGGACCGATGAGGTACCGCCTCCTCGCCACGGCGGCCGCGTTCAGCCTCGCGCTCGCCGGATGCGGTTCGGCGTCCGAGCCAGGGACATCCGGAGAGACCGGCACGACCACGCTGACCGTGTGGTTCATGCGCGACAGCCTGTCGGACGCGATCGTGCAGCGGTTCACGGACGACTTCCAGCGGTCGCATCCCGGGATCGCCCTGAACGTCCAGATCCAGGAATGGGACGGCATCGGGCAGAAGGTCACCAGCGCGCTCGCCAGCAAGGACGCCCCCGACGTCATCGAGGTCGGCAACACCCAGGTCGCCGAGTACGCCGCGAGCGGCGGGGTCAGGGACCTCACCGCCAAGATCGCCGACCTGGGCGGCTCCGACTGGCTGCCCGGCCTGGCCGAGCCGGGGAAGATCGACGGCAGGCAGTACGGCATCCCCTGGTACGCCGCCAACCGGGTGGTCATCTACAACAAGGACCTGTTCGCCAAGGCCGGCGTCACGACCCCGCCGAAGACCCGCGACGAGTGGATCGACGTCACCACGAAGCTGAACAAGGGCGGCGTGCAGGGCATCTACCTGCCCGGCCAGAACTGGTACACCCTCGCCGGATTCGTCTGGGACGAGGGCGGCGACCTCGCCGTCAAGGACGGAACCGGCTGGAAGGGCGTGCTCGACACGCCGCAGGCGCTCGCCGGGATGGCGTTCTACCAGCGCCTCCAAGCGCTCGGCAAGGGCCCCAAGGACTCCGACGAGGCCAGGCCGCCGCAGGCCGACGTGTTCGGCAAGGGCGACATCGCGCAGATCATCTCCGCTCCCGGCGGCGCGGTCGCGATCGAGAAGGCCAACCCGGACCTCAAGGGCAGGCTCGGCTTCTTCCCGATCCCCGGCAAGACGGCGGACAAGCCGGGCGCCGTCTTCACCGGCGGATCCGACCTGATCATCCCCGAGGCGTCCGCCCACCCGGACGAGGCGTACGAGGTGGTCAAGGCCCTGGCCGGGGAGAAGTTCCAGCTCGACATGGCCAAGGAGATGAGCTATGTGCCCAACCGCACCTCGTACGCCGGGGTGCTGAGCGGCGACGAGGCCACGGCGGCGATGGCGGCGGGCGCCGCGGTCGGGCACGCCACGCCCAACTCGCCCAACTGGGCGGCGGTGGAGGCCAAGAACGTCATCAAGGAGTACATGACCAAGGTGCTCACCGGAGGCGACGCGGCCACCGAGGCGAAGGCGGCCTCCGAGGTGATCACCACGATCCTCAACACCGCGTCGTGACATGGCGCGCACCCTCGCCCGTACGGCGGCCCGTCCCGCTCCCCTGATCGGGGCGGGAACCCGCAGGAAGGGGACGTTCTGGCCCTACCTGCTGGTGGCCCCGGCCCTGGCCGGCTTCGCGTGCCTGCTCGTCTACCCGCTGGCCCGCAGCGTCGTGATCTCCTTCCAGCACTTCCGGCTGGGCGAGCTGATCAGGGGCGGAGCGGGCTTCGCCGGGCTCGCCAACTATGCCGAGGCTCTCGGCGGGCCGGAGTTCTGGGGGGTCGTGCGGCGCACGTTCCTGTGGACCGCCGCCAACGTCGTGCTCATCATGGTGATCTCCACGGCCGTCGCGCTGATGCTGCCGCGCCTCGGGCGGCGGATGCGGCTGGCGGTCATGAGCGGGATGGTGCTCACCTGGGCCACCCCGGTGCTCGCCGCGACCACGATCTTCCAGTGGCTGTTCCAGTCGCGCCTGGGGGTGGTCAACTGGCTGCTGGCCGGCCTCGGCTTCGACTCCTTCCGCGACTACACGTGGTTCGCCCATGGCGGTGCGACGTTCGCGATCCTGGTCGCGCTGGTCGTCTGGCAGTCGGTGCCGTTCGCGGCGCTCACCCTCTACGCGGGACTCACGACGATCCCCGGCGAGCTGTACGAGGCGGCCAGGATCGACGGGGCCGGGTCGTGGCAGGTCTTCGGCCGGGTCACGTTCCCGATCCTGCGCCCGCTGTTCGGCCTGATCACGTCGCTGGAGGTGATCTGGGTCTTCACCTGCTTCGCGCAGATCTGGGCGATCAGCAAGGGCGGCCCCGGAGGAGCGACGGCCACGCTGCCGGTCTACGCGTTCCAGATCGCGCAGTCGCTGCACCGGTACGACCTGGGGTCGGCCGTCTCCACGCTCACCGTGCTGATGCTGCTCGCGGTGCTGGTCGTCCACCTGCGCCGCATGTTCCGGGAGGAGAACGCATGAGGCGCGTGGCATTCAACCGGCCCGCGCTCAACAGGGTCGTGCTGAACACCGCCGCCCTGGGCGTGCTGGCGGTGTCGGTCTTCCCCGTCTACTGGATGGTGATCACCGCGTTCAAGCCGACGGTGGACATCCTCACCGAGACCCCGGCGTTCTGGCCCGCCCGGCCGACCCTCGCCCACTTCGCCACGGCCGTGAACGCCGCCGGGTTCTGGACGTTCTGGCGCAACAGCCTGGCGGTCACCGTCAGCGCGGTGCTGCTCGCGCTGGCCGTGGCGCTGCCGTCCGCGTTCGCCGTGGCCCGGCTGCGCTGGTCCGGGCGGCGCGGGTTCATCCTGATGGTCTTCGTCGCCCAGACCGCGCCCTGGTCGGCGCTGCTCGTGCCGGTCTACATCATCGCCCGCGACGCGGACATGCTCGACCGGCTGCCGACGCTGACGCTCGTCTACTTCGTCACGACGCTGCCGTTCACGATCGTGACGCTGCGCGGCTTCATCGCGGGGGTCCCGCGCGAGCTGGAGGAGGCCGCGCTGATGGACGGGTGCGGCCGGGCCGAGGCGTTCCGCCGGGTGGTGCTGCCGCTGCTCGCGCCGGGCCTGATGTCCACGTCGCTGTTCGGCTTCATCACCGCCTGGAACGAGTTCGCCTTCGCCAACGCCCTCATGATCAAGGACCAGGGCGACCGTACGCTGCCGATCTGGCTGTCCGGGTTCAGCAACGTCTTCGGCACCGACTGGGGCGCCACCATGGCCGCCGCCACGCTGTTCATGCTTCCCGTCCTGCTCGTCTTCCTCGTGCTCCAGCGCCGCGTGTCCGCCGGGATGATCGCGGGCGCGGTGAAGGGATGACCCAGATGATGATTCCGCGGCCCCGCGAGGTGGCCGTGCTCGGGGGAACCGTCATGCTCCACGACGGCCTCGTACGGCACGCGCCCGACGATCCCCGGCTCGGCGAGGAGGGATACCGGATCGACGTCACCCCCGGCGGCGCGGAGCTCGCCGCCGGGGGACCGGCCGGCCGTTTCTACGGCCTGCGCACCCTGGCGGCGCTCGGCCCCGAGGCGCCGCTGTGCCGGATAACCGACCGGCCCGCGCACTCCTGGCGCGGGGTGATGCTCGACGTCGCCCGGCACTTCATGCCGAAGGACTTCGTGCTGCGCCTGATCGACCTGCTCGCGGTGCACCGGCTCAACCGGCTGCACCTGCACCTCACCGACGACCAGGGCTGGCGGCTGCAGATCAAGCGTTATCCCCGGCTCACCGAGATCAGCGGGGAGCACTACACCCAGGAGGACATCCGCGAGATCGTGTCGTACGCCGCCGACCGGTTCGTCACGATCGTGCCCGAGATCGAGATGCCGGGGCACGCCCAGGCGGCCATCGCCGCCTACCCCTGGCTCGGCAACCAGCCGTCGCGCCGCCTGCCGGTGCGGGACTCGTGGGGGATCAGCCCCCACGTGTTCAACCTGGAGGAGGCCGCCATCGGCTTCTGCCGCGACGTGCTCGACGAGGTCATGGACCTGTTCCCCGGCGAGTACGTCCACCTCGGCGGCGACGAGTGCCCGCCGGACGAGTGGGCGCGCAGCGAGGCGGCGCTGCGGCGGATCGCCGAGCTCGGGCTGCCGGGCCCGGACGCGGCGCGGGCGTGGTTCACCGCCACCGTCGGCGCCCACGTGGCCTCCCGCGGCCGGCGCCCGATCCACTGGTACGACGGTCCCGGTGGGGCACGCGACGTGACCGCGATGACCTGGCTCGACCACGAGAGCGGCCCGCGGGCGGCGCTCGAAGGGTTCGACGTCGTGCTCGCCCCGCACACCAGCACCTACTTCGACTATCCCGCCGACGCCCCCGGCCCGCACGGGCACATGCTCTCCCTCTCCGACGTGTACGGCTACGCGCCGCCCGCGGCCCCGGAGGGCGCCACCGGCCGGATCCTCGGCGTGCAGTGCCAGCTCTGGACCGAATACATGCCCACGCCCGAGCACGTCGAGGCGATGGCCTTCCCCCGGCTGTGCGCCTTCGCCGAGGTGGCGTGGGGCACGGCGGGGGACTACCGCGATTTCCTGCACAGGCTCACCCCCCACCTGGAGTCCCTGGGCGTCCGGCCGGGGCCGGTCATCCCCTGACTCCGCACCCCACCCCCCACGAAAGGAAGACTGCGGTGTCACGAAAGCTCTTATGGGGCGGTCTCGCGGCCGTCCTGCTGGCCGCGCTGGTCGTGGCCCTGCCCGCCGAGGCGGCCCAGTCGCTGCGGCTGCGCTACAAGACCAGCGCCACCGGCGCCACCGCCGACCAGGTGGAGCCGTGGTTCGATCTGGTCAACAGCGGGACCACGGCGGTGCCGCTGAACACCGTGAAGATCCGCTACTACTTCACCGCCGACTCGCCCACCCAGCAGTACCGTTTCGCCTGCTCGTGGGCGGTCGTCTCCTGCTCGACCGTCACCGGAACCTTTCAGACGATCTCGGGCACGGCCGCGGCCGACCGCTACCTTGAGGTCGGCTTCACCTCCGGCAGCCTGGCGGCCGGCGCGTCGACCGGCGACATGCAGCTGCGGTTCTACCGGGCCGACTGGCAGACGATCCGGCAGAGCGACGACTACTCCTTCGGCCCCGCGCGCACGACGTACGGCGACTGGGACAAGGTCACGGTCTACCAGGGCGGCACGCTGGTCTGGGGCACCCCGCCCGCGGGCGTGACCGACCCCTCGCCGTCCCCGTCGCCCACCGCCTCGCCTTCCACCTCGCCGTCGCCGGGCGGACCGGGCGGCGGCAGCGGGGTCGTCTTCGACGACTTCGCCTACGCCTCCTCGGCCGATCCGCAGATCACCGCGCACCACTGGACCGTACGGACCAACAGCGGCGGCCCCGGCGTCCCCGGGGCGAGCTGGCCGGCGTCCAACGTGAGCTTCCCGGTCGTCACCGGGAGCAACCGGGCGCTGCAACTGCGGGCGGCCACCGACGGCACCGCCGGGGGCACCTCGCAGGCCGAGTTCCTGCACCAGCGCAAGTTCTTCGAGGGCACGTACGCCGCGCGGGTGAAGTTCGCCGACGCCCCCGACAGCGGCCCCGACGGCGACAACATCGTGGAGACGTTCTTCACCATCACGCCCCTGGCGTACGACCTCGACCCGGACTACAGCGAGCAGGACTTCGAGTATCTGCCGAACGGCGGCTGGGGCGCGCAGGGCCCGATCATGTACACGACCACCTGGGAGACCTACCGCAACGAGCCCTGGCTCGCGGTCAACACGCACACCGAGCGTACGGCGAGCTACGCCGGCTGGCACGACCTCGTGCTGCAGGTCTCCGGCGGCACGGTCCGCTACTACATCGACGGCACGCTGTTCGCCGAGCACGGCGGCGACTACTACCCCGAGACGCCGCAGTCGGTGAACTTCAACCTCTGGTTCATCGGCGGCGGGCTGCTGGGCAGCGCCACCCCGCGCGTCTACACCCAGCAGGTCGACTGGTTCTACTTCAGCAAGAACGAGGTCGTGGCCCCGGCCGACGTCACCTCCAGGGTGAACGCCTTCCGGAGCGCCGGCACCACGTGGCAGGACACCGTGCCGATGCCATGAAAACCCTGGCCCGGGTCCTGGCGGCGGCCGGGGCCCGGGCCGTGCAGCCGGGCCGTGCAGCCGGGCAGGTCAGTCGAGCAGGTCGGGGTCGGAGGCGAGGATCTGGTCGAGCAGGGGCTGGAAGTTGATCCAGCCGACGAGGTCGTTGCCGATCTGGCCGTGGGTGAGCTTGGCGTTCTCGTGCGTGATGGGCACCGTCGGCCCGGCGGCCTTGGCCGCGAGCTGCGCCTGGCAGCTGCGTTCCATGGTGATGAACCACCAGGCCGCCGCCTCCACGCTGTCGCCCACGGTCAGCAGCCCGTGGTTGCGCAGGATCACCGCCTTGTGCGAGCCCAGTGCCTGCGCGATGCGGCGGCCCTCCTCGGTCTCCACGACCACCCCGGTGTAGTCGTCGAACAGGGCGTGGTCCTCGTAGAACGCGCACGCGTCCTGCGTCAGCGGTTCGAGCAGCGTGCCCAGCGCCGACAGGGCCTTGCCATAGACGGAGTGGGAGTGGGCGGCCGCGACCACGTCGGGCCTGGCCTGGTGGACCATCGAGTGGATGGCGAACGCCGCCTGGTTGACGTGATAGCGGCCCTCCACCACCTGGCCCTCGTGGTTGACCAGGATCAGGTCGCTGACCTTGATCTGCTTGAACGACATGCCGAACGGGTTCACCCAGAAGTGGTCGGTGTGCTCCGGGTCCCGGGCCGTGATGTGACCGGCCACCCCCTCCTCGAACCCGAACCTCCCGAACAGGCGCAGCGCCGCCGCGAGCCGCTCCTTGCGGTGCCGCCGCTCCTCCTCCACGGTCTCGAACGTCGGCGGCATCCGGAAGGCGAGCTGGTCGGCGGGCACGGGCTGCAGGTCGGACAGGCTCATCGCGGCTCCCAGGGCTGGTGAGGCTTCACCCGTCCAGCGTGTCCTTCGCCGCCGCCTCCTGTCCATGCCGGAACCGAATCATCTTCGGTGCCTCGGAAAGACTTCGGTCCTACCGAACCGGGCAGTGGAGACGGACCGAATCCGCGTAAGGTGCATGCAGCGCGAGCGACAGGAGGTACCGATGCGGTTGGAAGCGGTCTTCTTCGACGTCGGAGAGACCCTGGTGGACGAATCCCGCGAATACGGCACCTGGGCCGACTGGCTGGGCGTTCCGCGGCACACCTTCTCCGCCGTGTTCGGGGCCGTGATCGCACGCGGCGGCGACTACCGGGAGACCTTCCAGTATTTCCGGCCCGGGTTCGACCTCCACGTCGAACGGGAGCGCCGGGCCGCGGCGGGCCAGGCCGAGACGTTCGGCGAGGAGAACCTCTACCCCGACGCCCGCCCCTGCATGGCCGAGTTACGGGAGATGGGGCTGCGCGTCGGCCTCGCCGGCAACCAGACCTCCCGCGCCGAGACCATCCTGCGCGCTCTCGACCTGCCCGTCGACGTGATCGGCACCTCCGACGGCTGGGGGGTGGAGAAACCGGACGCGTCCTTCTTCGACCGCGTGGTGACGGAGGCCGGCTGCCCGGCGGAGTCCGTCCTCTACGTGGGCGACCGCCTCGACAACGACATCCGGCCCGCCCAGAAGGCCGGGCTGCGCACCGCCCTCGTACGGCGGGGGCCCTGGGGCCACATCCTCCGCGACGAGCCGGTGGAACGGGCGTGCCTGTTCCACGTCGACTCGCTGGCCGAGCTGCCCGCCCTGATCCGCAAGCACAACGGCGACTGATCGCTCACCCGGCCTCGGTGAGGTCGACCGAGGCGGCCAGGTCCGCCGCCACGCCGAGCAGGTTCCGTACGGCCTGGCGGTCGCGGGCGGGGTGCGCGGTCGAGATGAGTAAGGCCACCCGGAGCCTGCCGATCTCGCCGCGCACCGCCCTGCGGGTGGTCTCCAGGGCCGCGTCCGCGTGCGTGAGAACGGCCCGCGCCTCGGGCAGGAACATACGGCCGACCTCGGTCAGACGCGTGCCCCGGGTGTCGCGGTCGAACAGCCGCCCGCCGAGGGCGTGTTCGAGCGCCGCGATCTGCTGCGACAGCGACTGCTGGGCGATGTGCAGCTCCCGCGCGGCGACGGTGAAGCTCAGATGCTCGGCCACGGCGACGAAATACCGCAGATGGCGCAGCTCGGGGGTCACAGGCTCTGACTGTAACCCCCGCAGGGAACGTGTGTTGGCCGTGCGGGGCTCGCTCCGGGGAGAGTGGTCGCACTGATCACGAGAACGAGGAGTGGGGATCATGACAGGACGGGTGTGGTTGATCACCGGATGCTCGGCGGGCTTCGGCCGGGAGTTGGCCGAGGCCGCGCTGGCGGCGGGAGACCGGGTGATGGCGACCGCGCGACGGCCCGAGACGCTGGCGGACCTGGTCGAAGCCGGTGGCGATCGGGTGCGCGCGGCGCGGCTGGACGTCACCGACGCCGCGTCGATCGACGCCGCGGTGGCCGGGACCCTGTCGGCCTTCGGCCGGATCGACGTCGTGGTGAACAACGCCGGCTACGGGTCCGTGGGGGCCGTCGAAGAGATCGACATGGCCGACCTGCGTGCGCTGATGGAGGTCATGTTCTTCGGGGCGGTGGCCGTGACCAAGGCCGTCCTGCCGCATCTGCGCCGGCAGGGGAGCGGGACGATCGTGCAGATGAGCTCGATGGGCGGGCAGCTCAGCATGCCGGGGTTCGGCGCCTACTGCGCCGCCAAGTTCGCCCTGGAGGGATTGTCGGAGGCGCTCGCCGCCGAGGTCGCGCCCTTCGGCGTACGGGTGCTGATCGTGGAGCCGGGGGTGTTCCGCACCGAGTTCGGCGGCCACCGCATGCACCGCTCGGAGCCCATCGACGCCTACGAGATGTCGGCGGGCGCGACCCGGGCGTTCGTGGACCGGATGGACGGCACCCAGCCCGGAGACCCGGCCAAGGCGGCGCAGGCGATCCTCCAGGTCGTCGACCACGCCGACCCTCCGCTGCGGCTCGCCCTGGGCGACGACGCGGTGGACGCCATCCGCGCCCACCACGAGTCGCTCCGCGCCGACCTGGACCAATGGGAGAAGCTCAGCCGGGCCACGAGCCTCTAGAGCCGCCCATCCGGGCCTCGGAGACTCACAGGCGGGAGACCTGGTAGTGGCCGATGCGCCAGCCCTCCTCCGTCCGCTTCACCAGCACGCTGAGATAGACGTGCAGGGCGGGACGGTCGGTGAAGGAGAAGTCGACGGCCAGGTAGCCGAGGACGAGGCCGTCGGCGGGGGCCGTGGTCTCCAGGATGCGGTACGCCGCCGTCAGCCCGGGCGGCTGGGAGTCGTAGTAGGCGGCGATCCCCGGCCTCCCGACGGTGTAGGGGCGCAGCCCCTGGAAGATCGCGTCCTCCGTGAACAGGGCGGCGACCCGCTGCGGTTCGTGGGCGCCGACGCCGGCTCTCCACTGGTCGAGGACGTCCCTGAGGATCGTTTCCCTGTCGATGTCGCTGGTCATCAGAGGTCTCCTGTCGGTGAGGCCGGGGATCGCGGATCAGTGGCCGGCGCTCATACCGCCGTCGACGTGGAGGATCTCGCCGGTCACGAAGGGGGCGGTCTCCAGGTAGACGACCGCGTCCGCGACGTCGCCCGGCTCGCCCATCCGGCCCACCGGCTGCAGCGCCGCGAGGGCCTGGTGGGTCTCCTCCGGGTGCATGGGGGTCTTGATGGAGCCCGGCGAGACGGCGTTGACGCGGATGCCGCGCGTGGCGTACTCGATGGCGAGCGACTTGGTCGCGGACTGCAGGCCGCCCTTGGTCAGCGAGGCCAGCACGGACGGCACCCGGGAGTCGGCGTTGTCGACCAGGCTGGTGGTGATGGTGACGACGTGGCCGCCACCCTGGGTCAGCATGCGCGCGATGGCGAGCTGGGTGATGTGGAAGAAGCCGTCGAGGTTCACCCTGGTCACCGCGCTGTAGTCGTCGGCGGTGTAGTCGGTGAACGGCTTGGCGACGAAGATGCCCGCGTTGTTGACCAGGGTGTCCACCCGGCCGAACCGCTCGACTGCCGTGGCGATGGCGCGTTCGGCGGTGGCGAGGTCGGCGACGTCGCCCTGGACGGCGATGACGCCGGGGTCGTCGGAGGGCGAGATCGTGCGTGAGACGGCGACGACGGCGTAGCCCAGCTTGCGGTAGGCCGTGACCAGTGCGGCGCCGATGCCCTGCGACGCGCCGGTGACGAGGGCGACCTTCTGCTGCGGAATGCTCATGATGATCCTTCTCCAGATGGACCGGCCGGTTACTAGTCAACCGGTCGTCTATTCACACCGTGAACGTAGGCCGCTGGAGAGGCGAAGTCAAAGCATCATGAGGTCTCAGCCGGAACCGGAATGCTCCCATCTGATAGGCACAGACTCCTAAAGCTCCGCGAGCCTGGCCTGGCGACGGTGCGGATCGTCCTTGGGCAGCCAGGCGTCCGGGCCGTCGATCCCGAAGTGGCCGTCGGCGCGGAGCGCCTCCACGACGGCGAGCACCGAGCCGCGTACCTCGGTGCGGCGCCACACCACCGACCAGGTCCAGTAGATCTCCGGCGCGACGACCGGGCGCCGTACGAGGTCCGGCGGCAACGGAGTGGTCTGGCCCTTGGGCGAGTTGACGATCGGACGGCGGCAGCGGCGCACGTGATCGAAGAACCCCGGGCCGGTGATGCCGCCGTCGGAGATGCGGACCGCGGTGGCCCCGGTCTCGCCGGCCAGCTCCTCGGCGTACGCGTTCCAGGACGACCAGGAGGTGGTGTCGGCGTCGAGCAGGATGCCGGTCTCGCGGGCGGGGACCTCGGTGGTGTCCCCGCCGGTGGCCACGGCGTAGAGGCGGTCGGCGCCGATGAGCTGAGCGTGCAGGCCGTGCCGTTCCAGATCGCCGGTGCGCAGCCAGCAGATCGCGAGGTCCAGGCCGCCTTCGGCGACCCTGGCGGCCTGGGTGTGCGAGGGCGCGACCCAGGCGTCGACGTGGACCTGCGCCGCCGCTGCCGTACGCGCGGTCAGGTCAGGGGGCAGCCAGTTGACGTAGCCGAGCCGCACCGGTTCCGATCCGGCCAGCCGGCGGGCCCGGTGCCGGAAGTCGTCGGCGCGCTCCAGCAGGGCCCGGGCGTCGGACAGCAGGGCGAAACCGGCGGGGGTGAGGGACACCGAGCGGCGATCCCGGTCGAACAGGCGCACGCCCAGGTCGCGCTCCAGCGCCTTGATCTGCTGGGACAGGGAAGGGCCGGCGATGAGCAGGCGCCTGGCGGCTCTGCCGAAGTTCAGCTCCTCGGCGACCGCGACGAAATACCGCAACTGGCGCAGCTCCATGCTTGCCATGCTAGAGAGCGCCTACTACTGGACGGGCGGGGGTCAGAGACCGTGGGCCATCTCGGCGCGGGCGCCGAGCAGCGCCAGGCAGTTGGCCCACAGGGGACCGAGCCGCTGCGTGTCGTTGTAGAGCTTGGCGAACAGAACGTGCCCCTCCAACTGGGCCACCACCGACCGCGCGGCCTCCCGGGTGTCGGCCACGGCGACATCCCCACGAGCCTTGGCCTCGACGACGACCGCCTCGATCATGTCGACCTGCGCCTCGAAGATCTCCTGCAGCCGTCCGCGGATGGCTTCGGTCTGGTTGCTCATCTCCAGCGTGAGATTGCCGAACATGCAGCCCGAGACGGTGCCGCAGTTCTGCTGCCCGGCACGTTGGACGGCCTGGGTCGCCTCGAACAGCCGGCGCAGACGTGCCAGCGGCTCCCCCTCGCCGGACAGGATCCGCCTCCAGTCCCGCTCCTGGTCGGCCCAGTGCTCGTCGATGACCGCCAGAGCGAGGGCTTCCTTGGTCTCGAAGAAGTAGTAGAAGCTGCCCTTGGGCACACCGGCCGCCTTGCAGATCTCCGCCACCCCCAGGGCGGAGTAACCACGCAGCTCGATGAGCGTCCGGGCGGCGCCGAGGATCTTCTCCTTGGCATCGCTGGTCCGTCCCATGCGGTCAGTATACGACCGGTCATATAAAATGCTCCGATTGGCCGACGGCCGCGTGACGGGGGCGTGTGAGGGGGCCGGACGAGGGGGCGCGTGAGGGGGCCGGATGATAGGGCGCGTGAGGGGGTCGTGTGAGGGGGCCGGGTGAGGAGGGCCGTCGTCACATCGTAAGTTCGGGGTGCCGCGACCGGCCGAGGTCGGTCAGCCGTTCGTCCAGCGCCCGCGTCTGGGCGGCGGGCGGCAGGACCTGCAGCACGCGGCGGACCCGGTCATGCCCGATCGCGTACCACTGGTCGTCCAGCGCGTCGACCGCCTGCCTGAGATGTTCGGCGGCCTGGTCGCCGTCGGTGGGGGCGTGGGCGGCGGCGAGGTCGGCGAGCAGCACCGAGCGCTGCTTGCCGCCGTTCGGGCCCAGGTCGTCGAGCGCCTTGCGCAGCCTGCGGGCCGCCTCCTCGTGGTGGCCCGCCGTCAGCGCGCTGTAGCCGGCGAACCCGTCGAGCCTCGCCCGCTCGAAGAAGTCCAGCCACTTGGGGTCGTCGCCGCCCGCGTCCACCATCTGGTCGGCGCGGTCGATGTGGCGCATGCACTCCTTCGGCTCGCCGCAGCGGGCCGAGATCTCCGACGCCACGCAGTGCAGCCACGCCCGGGTGAGCGGGCCGACGCCGTGCCAGGCGTGCGCGAACGCCGCGTCCAGCAGGCCCAGGGCGTCCGTACGGTTGCCCGCGAACCCCGGCACGAACGCCGCGTGGGCGAGCACGGCGGCGGCGAGCGGATGGTCGCCGCACTCCCGGGTGGCCGACAGGGCCATCCGGTACAGCCGCGCAGCGGTGGGGCCGTCATCGAGGTCGAAGAAGGCGACCCTGCCCGACAGCAGGGCCGAACGCGCGGCGGCCTCGGCCAGCGTCTGCCTGACCGCTCCCTCCGGCGCCGAACGCAGCAGGCTCATGCCGAGCCGGGTGTGCGCGACCGACGCCTGGAAGATGTCGTCCGGCGGCGAGGTCCAATAGAGGGCGGCCTGCTTGTCGACGACCCGGGCGAACGCCTCGGCCGACTCGGCGTCGACTCCGCGTCCTCGTTCCACCGCCGCGGGAAGACGTTCGCCGCCCTCGCCGAGGAGCGGAGCGAGCACGCCCGCGCCGAAGATCCCCCGCAGGAACGTGGAGCGGTCGATGCCTTCTGCGACGATCATGCTCAGCAGCCTCCGTATCTCGTCCACCACCTCCGTGACCGGCCGCATGGCCATCTCGTCGGGGGTGAGCAGTCCCAGCTCGCTCGCGGGCTTGTCGAAAATCGTCACGAGGTGCTTGCGGTAACGCGGATCCGGCCACCGCTCGCCGGTCTCCCACCGTCGCACCGTGTTGGCCGTCAGGCCGGTGTCCTTCTCGTCGCATGACCGCATGGACGCGCGGATGCGCTCGCACAGCTCCTCGTAGGACCACCCGCGCTGCAGGCGTTCCCACGCGAGCCGGCGGTTCGGCGGATGGCGGTGGTTGGCCGGCATGTCGCACCCCTCCTCGCACGACCGCAAGCACGCTGTGTCAGCGTGACACGCCGACACTACGGGAGATTCCGTGTTCGCGCGGCTACTGGCTGTGATTGGACGTCCTCTGGCTGATACTCCAACCGCTCTAAAAGCGCTTAGCTTGGCCCACTTCCGCGAGCAGCCGCTTGGAGATGGGTGACATGACCACGTTGGAGGACATCGCACGGGTCCATACCGGCTGGATCATCTGGCGGTCGGACATCGGCCGCTGGTGGGCGACCAGGCGCGGCGCGGTGGACCTCGAAGCGATCCGCATGGGATGCGCGATGACGCTCGACGCCGACGATCCCGAGGCCCTCGCCGCCGCTCTGGACGCACAGGCCGAGCTGATCGCCGCGCTCGCCGCCGACCCCGCCGCCGGGTGACCGGGACCCTCCGGTACGGTCAGCCGCCGTGCCGGAGACGGTCCCTGATGTAGTGGACGACGTGAACCGCGCAGGCGCCGTTGTCGGCGCCTGCGCGATCGGTGACAGTGAACTCGGCCGGCGACGCGCATGACGACCCGCCTCAGGTGCACCGGCGTTCGTGCCCCTTCGTGCCCGGCCGGTAATCGTCCGACTCCCGGAACTTGATCTGGAACAGATCCATCCGCGCGCACCCTCCGCTGTTCAGACGAGGAGATCAGGCCAGCAAATCAGGCCGCAGTACCTCCGCCTGGAGGACGCGCTCGATCTCCTTCTCGTCCGCATTGTGTCCCGTCTGCCGCCGCAGCTCCTTCCGTACGGCGTCGAGGATCACCGGAGTGAGGAGGACCCGTACGAGGGATTTCGGGGCCGTCGCTGCGCGGGCCTTCCACAGGTCGTCTATCAGGCGGCGCTTGAACGCCTCCTTGCTGAGGTAGAAGAGCGCGTCGGCCTTCCCGGTCAGCCCACCATCGTCCAGGAGATCGACCTGCAGCGCCAGGTCGATGACGGCGATGCCTGCTATGTCGCTCGATTGGCGCTTTATTGGGAAATGTCTCCACAAAAAGGAGGGTGCGGGCTGCCCCCTCGGCGCCAGTGCCGGTGCTCTGGGCGGGTGGGAGTCCTCGGGTCGACGGCCGGGCTGCGTGTGCCGGTCTGGTAAGGAGTTCCCGCTTCCCTTGCGAAAGGCGGTGGGGGAGCGATGGCGCGGGGACGGGCGGACAGGGACCTGGTCGGGCTGACGGTGCTCGCCCTGCTGTCGGTACGGCCCGCACCCCTATGAGCTGCATCGATTCGTCATCGACACGCACAGGGACTACATCGGTGGCCTGCCGCGCAGCCTCTACACGCGGTCGACCGGCTGGCCCGCGAGGAGCTCATCGTCCCCGTGGAGACCAGCAGAGAGGGCCGACGGACGGAACGTACGGTCTACCGCGTGACCGACGAGGGGCGGGCCGGACCGCTTCGTCCTCACCGCGCCCGGCCACGCGATGACGGTGGAGGGTGGGCCGGGACCTGCTGGCCGCGCAGGGCGGCTGGTGGTGGCGGGGCGATCGGACGGCCCCTGAAATCCGACGGCCGCTGAACGAGGTCACCGGACCGGCCCGCGACGGGCCGGTCCGCGATGGGGCCGGTCCGTCAGCCCTTCTCCGCGCCCTCGTTGGCCCCGCGTACGAAGTAGCGCTGGAACACCACGAAGATGACCGCCACCGGGATGGTGGCGAGCACGGCGGCGCCGAGCTTGAGCGGATACTGCGTGCCCTTGCCGAGCGAGCCGCTGACCAGGTCGGCGATGCCGCGCGGCAGCGTGAACAGCTCCGGGCTCTGCACCGCCACGAGGGTGTGCGCGAACTCGTTCCAGCTCCCCTGGAAGGAGATGATCGTGAGGGTGATCAGGGCCGGTCGCGCCATCGGCAGCACCACCGACCAGAACGTCCGCCACACCCCCGCGCCGTCGATGCGCGCGGCCTCCTCCACGCTCACCGGGACCGATTCGAAGAACTGCTTCATGATGAAGACGCCCGCGGCGTCCACGATCAGGGGCAGCACCAGCGCCGTGTAACTGTCGTACAGGCCGAACTGGTTGAGCACGAGGAACTTCGGCACGAACAGCACCACGGGCGGCACGGCCATGACCCCGATGACGGCGGAGAACAGCGCCTTGCGGCCGCGGAAGCGGATGCGCGCCAGCGCGTACCCGGCCATCGAGCACAGCAGCACCCGCCCGGCGGTGACCAGGATCGTCACCAGCACCGAGTTGCCCAGCCACAGCGGCAGGTCGGTGTTGAGGAAGACCTTCTCGTAACCGCTGGTGGAGAAGGGATGGGGGACGGGCGACAGCGCGTTGGCCGCGGCGTCCGGCTCGGTCTTGAACGAGTTCGCGACCTGGATCACGAACGGATAGAGGAAGACCAGCGCGAAGAAGACCAGCACGAAGTAGCCCGCGAAGGTGGAGGCGAGCGAGCGGGAGTCCCGGCGTTTCACGGTCACGACCTCCTCGTACGGCGGGCGGGGTCGCGGTCGCGCATGATCCACCGCTGGAGCAGCGCGAGCACGACGATGATGGCGAACAGCACGAACGAGATGGCCGTCCCCGAGCCGTACTCGAAGCTGCGGAAGGCCGTCTGATACGACAGGAAGGCCGGGGTGAGGGTGGTCTTGGCCGGGTTGCCCTGGCTCATCACGTAGACCTGGTCGAAGACCTGCCAGGTCGCGATGAGGCCGAGCGTCAGCACCAGGAACAGCGTGGGCTTCAGCAGCGGGAGCGTGATGTGCCGGAACCGCTGCCAGCGCCCGGCGCCGTCGAGCATGCCGGCCTCCTCCAGCGTGACCGGGATGTCCTGGAGCGCGGCCAGGAACATCAGCATGAACGTGCCCGACGTCGTCCAGACGACCAGCATGATGATCGTGCACATCGCCACGCTCGGCCCGGACAGCCACTCCCACCACGACAGCCCGAACGGCCCGCCGCTCGTCAGCGCCGCCGGCGGATTGTCGGGGTCGGCCAGGCCGAGCCCGCCGAGCAGCAGGTGGAGCACGCCCCGCGAGTCGGAGAACCACTGCGGCCCGTCGATCCCGAACACCTTCAGCAGGCTGGTCACCGCGCCGGAGTTGGCGAAGATGAACAGGAACACCACGCTGATCGCCACCGAGCTGGTGACCGAGGGGAAGAAGAACGCGGCGCGGAAGAACGTCTTTCCCTTCAGCATCCTGCTGTTCACGATCAGGGCGAGCCCCAGCGCCAGCACCGTCTGGGCCGGCACGACGATCACGACATAGTAGAAGTTGTTGCGGATGCTGGTCATGAAGTCCTGGCGGGCCAGGCCGTCCTCGGTGAACAGCCGGGTGTAGTTCTCCATCCCGACGAACGGCACGCCCGAGCGGAACGGGCTGCCCTGGCCGTTCCAGTCGGTGAGGCTGACCCACATCGCCATCAGGATCGGCAGCAGCAGGAACAGGCCCAGGATCACCACCACCGGCGCCACGAACAGCCAGCCCGCGATGTTCTCCCGTACGGCCGCGCTCAGCCGGGGCCCGGGCCGCGGGGCCCGTGGGGCGCCGGGCGCGGGGACGGGTGCGGTGTCGGCCACGGTGTCGGCCACGGTCACTCCTTCCGGTCGGCGGGGCCCCGGCCGTGACCGGCCGGGGCCCGCACCGCCTCCGCGTCAGCCGAGGGCGGCCTGGGTGTTCTTCTGCACGCGCTCCAGCAGCGCCTTGGGGTCACTGGAGGTGAGCTTCTGGATGCCGGTGTCGAAGTCGGCCAGGACGCTGTCCATCTTCGGCGCGTTGACCGGGCCCTGGGCGTAGTCGGCGCCGTTCACGAACGGGGCGTCGGCGGGGAACTCCTGGGTGTAGGCGTCCTTCGCCGACTGCCGCGAGGGCATGACCCCGAAGGCCCGGGCGAAGGCCATCTGCTGGTCGACGGTGGTCATCGCCTCGACGAAGTCGATCGCCTGCTGCTTGAATTTGCTCTTCGCCGAGATGCCCCAGCAGTTGGTGAACGACAGGGTGCCCTTGCCCTTGGGGCCGGCCGGAAGCTCGTGCACGCTGTATTTCACGTCGGGGAAGTCGGCCTTGAGCGCGCCCTTGATCCAGTTGCCCTCGATGGTCATCGCGGCCTTGCCCTTGCCGAACGCCTCGCCGCCCCAGCCCGCGTCGAGCTGGCTCGGGAACTGGGCGAGCTTGTCCTTGAGCAGCGACTGGACGTACTGCAGGGCCGTGAGGTTCTCGGGGCTGTCGGCCGTCGCCTGCTTGCCGTCGGGGCTGGTGATCCAGCCGCCCGCCTGCACCATGAACGCGCCGATCCGGTCGCGGGTGTCGGCGACCGCGAGCGGCGTCATGCCCTTGGCCTTGAGCTTCTCGCTCACCGACCTGAGCTGGTCCCAGGTCGTGGGCACGTCGCCCTCGCCCAGCCCGGCCTTGGCCCACATGTCGTCGTTGATCACGAGGGCGAGGGTGGAGAAGTCCTTCGGCGCGCAGTAGAACGTGCCGTTGTACGTGAACGTGGCGCGCAGGCTCGGGTAGAAGTCCGACGTGTCGGACAGCTTGCCGGCGTACGGCTCCAGCGCGCCCACGCTGGCGTAGTCGGCGAACCGGGAGGCGTCCACGTAGAACACGTCGGGCGGGTTGTCGCCCGCGAACGCCTGGCCGAGCTGCTGGGCGAGGTCCTGCGCCGGGGTCACGGTCGCCGTCGAGCCGGACTTCTTCGCCCAGGCCGCGGCGGCGTCCTTCACCGCGGTGGTCTCCGCGTCGCCCGAGGAGCCGATGAGGATCTGCAGGTCGGCAGGGCCGGCGCTCTGCTGGGCGGGAGAGGCCGCCTTGTCGTCGTCGAAACCGCTGCCGCAGGCGGCCGTGGCGAGGAGAGCGGCGCCGGCGGCGCCGAGCACCGCCGTACGTACGGTTCTGTTCTTCATGAGAGTTCCCGATCTTCGTTGAGGGGGATGACGCGCCGGTTCACGCCGACTGGCGGACGACCAGCGAGGGTTCGAGCAGCACGTTCGCCGGCGGTTCGCCGGGGTCGGCCTGGCCGTCGAGGAGTGTGGTGAGGAGCGCCACGCAGTGCGCGGCGGCCTGCGCCAGCGGCTGGCTCAGGCTGGTCAGGCCGACGGCCTTGGCCACCGGCGTGTCGTCGAAGCCGATCACCGCGACCGGCCGTTCCGCTGCGCCGCCGCCGGGCCCTCTGCCGGGCCGCCAGGCGAGGCCGGGGGAGCGGGCGGCGTGCAGCGCGCCGAGCGCGAGCGAGTCGCTGGCGCACACCAGCGCGGTCACCCCGAGATCCGACCGCAGCAGGTCGTAGGCGGCCTTCTCGCCGTCGGCGACCTCGTCGCTGGTGGCCCGGCTCAGGCCGGTGGGGTCGACGCCCGCCGCGGTGAGCGTGCGCGCCCACCCTTCGCGGCGGTCGTCGCCGACCCCGGAGCCGGACGGCCAGCCGAGGAAGCCGATCGCGCGGTGGCCCGCGTCGAGCAGGTGCCGGGTGGCGGCGGCCGTGCCCGCCGCGCCGTCCACGTCCACCCACAGGTGCTCCGGGGAGTCCGCGCTCCAGGGGCGGCCGAAGGTGACGAACGGCACCTTGTGGTCCTGCAGCCAGGCCGTACGCAGGTCGCCGTGGTGGGTGCTGGTCAGCACGAACGCGTCGGGCTCGTACGCGCCGAGCAGGTCCTCGAACGTGTCGACCTCGGCCCGGTCGTCGTCGGCCGTGTAGAGCAGCACCCGGTAGCCGGACCGCGCGGCCGACTCGGTCAGGCCGTGCAGGAAGCGGTCGAGCACCGAGCCGTTGATGCCGTCGCGGTCGGGCTCGATCCGGATGGCGATCAGCCGGGACCGGCCGGTGCGCATCTGGCGGGCGGCCTGGTTGACCCGGTAGCCCAGCTCCTCAACCGCGCGCAGCACCCGCTGCCTGGTCTCCTCGCGGACGACATCGGGGCTGTTCAGGGCGTTCGAGACCGTCTGGCGTGATACGCCGGCGAGCCGGGCCACGTCGGCGATTGTCACCTTTTCGGCCATGATCTGCCCTTCTGGGGGTTTGAACGTTCAAGGAGGAGTAAGGCATGATTAGATCGATCAAAGTAAAGCGAATGTTTCGCAATGTGCACCCCCGGCGACCACATGTCAAGGTCAAGGCCGGGGCGATTCGATCCAGGAGGGCCCCTCGGTGCTCGTCGGAGCCACGCCCGGTCCGGGCGGCGAGTTCGCCGCCGGTGCGGCGTACCGCCTGCAACCACCGCTGCACGAGCTGGTCAGCACCGTCATGGCGCCGACCGGAGCGCTGAGCGGCGCTGACGGCCAGATCCGCCCCTTCGGCGTCCAGGGGCTCTTCCACGCCGACCATCGGGCGCTGTCGCAGGCGACGCTGCTCGTGAACGGCCGCGAGCCCGAGGCCATCGGCCACGTGCACGAGGAGGCCGGGCGCACCCGGTTCGTCTCGCTCGCCCGCTGGCTCGGCGACCCCCAGCCCGACCCCACGGTGCGTCTCGAACGCGTACGGGAGGTCGGCGCGCGCGGCATGAGCGAGCGTGTGGAGATCACCTCCACCGCCACGGTGGCCGTGATCGCGTCGGTCACCGTCGAGCTGGGCTGCGACTTCGCGCCGATCGAGGTGGTCAAGTCGGGCGGCGACATCGTCCCCGCCGAGCCCGACGGCCCGGACCCGGCTCGTACGGACGGCGCGGGCCGCGGCGGCCTGTCGTGGCGGAGCGGCGGCATCCGCGTCACGGCCGCGGGCGAGGACGCCCGCGCGGAGACCGGCGGCGGCGCGCGGCTGCGCTGGGAGCTGAGCCTGCCCCCGGGCGGGACGGCGACGCTGCGCTGGGAGGTCGTCGTGGACGACCCCGCCGCCGTCGTCGTCACCCCGGCCAGGGCGCTGGAGTGGAGCAAACCCGAGGTCACCGCAGCCGACCGGCGGCTGACCCGGCTGCTGCACCAGTCGCTCGAAGACCTGCGGTCGCTGCGGCTGGCGGAGACCGGCGCGCCCGAGGACACCTTCCTCGGCGCGGGGGTGCCGTGGTTCCTCACGCTCTTCGGGCGCGACAGCCTGTGGGCCGCCCGGATGCTGCTGCCGCTCGGCACCGACCTCGCCGCCGGCACGCTGCGGGTGCTCGCCCGCCGGCAGGGCACGCGGGTGGACCCGGCCTCGGGCGAGGCGCCGGGCAAGATCATGCACGAGCTGCGGCGGCGCGAGTTCACCGTCGAGGGCAACGGCCTGCGGCTGCCCGCGGCCTACTACGGCACGATCGACGCCACGCCGCTGTGGATCAGCCTCCTGCACGACGCCTGGCGGTGGGGGATGCCCGAGCGCGAGGTCGCGGCGCTGCTGCCGCACATGGAGGCCGCGCTCGGCTGGCTCGCGGACTTCGCCGACCCCGACGGCGACGGGTTCGTGGAATACATCGACACCTCCGAGCGGGGCCTGGCCAACCAGGGCTGGAAGGACTCCGGCGACTCCATCCGGTTCCGCGACGGGAGCCAGGCCAAGCCGCCGATCGCGCTGGTGGAGGTGCAGGGCTACGCGTACGAGGCGGCCAGGAACGCCGCGTCGCTGCTGGAGGCGTTCGGCCGTCCCGGCGCCGCGCGGTGGAACGCGCACGCCGACGCGCTGTCGGAGCGGTTCCGCGCCCGGTTCTGGGTGGACGGCCCGAACGGCCGCTTCCCCGCGCTCGCGCTCGACATCGACAAGCGGCCGGTGGACGCGCTGACCAGCAACATCGGCCACCTCCTCGGCACCGGCCTGCTGTCGGAGGCGGAGTCGGCCCAGGTCGCGGACCTGCTGGCCGGCCCGGCGATGAGCGGCGGCTACGGGCTGCGCACGATGTCGTCCGGCGACGGCGGCTTCAGCCCGCTGTCCTATCACTGCGGCTCGATCTGGGCGCACGACACGGCGATCGTGCTCGGCGGGCTGGCCAGGGCCGGGTTCGCGGCACAGGCGGCCGGGCTCGCCGAAGGGCTGCTCGCCGCCGGGGAGGCGTTCGGCTACCGGCTGCCCGAGCTGTACGCCGGGGACGGGGCCGGCCCGCACCCTGCCTTCGGCAGGCCCATGCCCTACCCGGCGGCCTGCCGTCCCCAGGCGTGGTCGGCCGCCGCGGCGGTGGCGATCACCCACGCGGCGCTGGGCCTCTATCCCGACGTGCCGGCCGGGCGGGTGCTGCTGCGGCCCATGGCCGGGGCGCCCCTCGGCGCGGTGTCGGCCCGGGGACTGCGGGTGGCGGGCGCGGAGGTGAGCGTCGCCGTGGACGCGGCGGGCCGCGCCACCGTCACCGGCCTGCCGCCGGGCCTCGACCTCGACGTACGCTGACGAACCCGGCCCTCGGCTCCCGACATGATCGAATGCATGTTTGAATATGCTGGTAGCCATGACGGCTTTCCAGGCTTCGTTGCTCGACTGGGGCGAGGACGTTCATGTCGGCGAGCTGGGCTCGTCCGTGCGCCGCACTCTCCTGGAGCGCGGCGCCTGGATCGACGTGCGGCCCCACTGGATCGAGGGGGCCGACGCGCTCTTCGAACGCCTGCTTGAGGCGGTGCCCTGGCACGCCGAGCGCAGGCACATGTACGACCGGGTCGTGGACGTGCCGCGCCTGCTGAAGTTCTACGAGGAGGACGAGGAGCTGCCCGACCCGGTGCTGGTGCAGGCGAGGGACGCGCTCAACGCCCACTACGAGGAGGAGCTCGGCGAGCCGTTCCGTACGGCCGGCATGTGCCTCTATCGCGACGGCAGGGACAGCGTCGCCTGGCACGGCGACACCATCGGGCGGGGGAGCACGCACGACACGATGGTCGCGATCGTGTCGGTCGGCACCCCGCGCCCGCTGCTGCTGCGCCCCCGCGGCGGGGGAGGCCCGGCGCTGCGGCACGAGCTGGGCCACGGCGACCTCATCGTCATGGGCGGGAGCTGCCAGCGCACCTGGGAGCACGCGATCCCCAAGTCGGCGAAGGTGACCGGCGCCCGCATCAGCGTGCAGTTCCGCCCGCGCGGCGTGCGCTGAGCACGGGCCGGGGGCACTGGGCAGGGGGCCGGTGGGCAGGGGGCACTGGGCCGGGGCCGGTGGGCAGAGCGCGGTAGGCAGAGCGCGGTGGGCAGAGCGCGGTGGGCAGAGCGCGGTGGGCAGGGGGCGGTGGGCCAGCCTTGAGCACGTGCGGTTAGCTGGTAGTCCTTGAGTAAGGCCGCGGCAAAGGACCGGCCCAGTCGCGCAAGAAAGGCCACGGATGACCCCGCACCCCTACGTCCCCGCCCCCGCTCGATACGACGACATGCGGTATCGGCGCAGCGGAAGGAGTGGCGTGCTGCTCCCCGAGATCTCCCTCGGGCTGTGGCACAACTTCGGCGACGGCCACCCGCTCGACGTGCAGCGCGCCGTCCTGCGCCGTGCCTTCGACCTCGGCATCACCCACTTCGACCTGGCCAACAACTACGGCCCGCCGTACGGCTCGGCGGAGGAGAACTTCGGCCGCCACCTGCGCGCGGACTTCCGGCCCTACCGCGACGAGCTGTTCATCTCGACCAAGGCGGGCTACGACATGTGGCCCGGGCCGTACGGCGAGTGGGGGTCGCGCAAGTATCTGCTGGCGAGCCTCGACCGGTCGCTGAGCCGGATGGGCCTCGACTACGTCGACGTCTTCTACTCCCACCGGCCCGACCCGGACACCCCGATCGAGGAGACGATGGGCGCCCTCGACACGGCGGTGCGCTCCGGCAAGGCGCTCTATGTAGGCATCTCGAACTACTCGGCGGAGCAGACCGAGCGGGCCGCCGCCGTGCTGCGCGAGCTGGGCACGCCGCTGCTGATCCACCAGCCGCGCTACTCCATGCTCGACCGCTGGGTCGAGGACGGCCTGCTGGACACGCTGGAGCGGGCCGGGGCGGGGTGCATCGCCTACTCGCCGCTCGCGCAGGGCCTGCTCACCGGCCGCTACCTCGACGGCGCGGTGCCGGCGGACTCCCGGATGGCGATCGGCCACTTCCTGAAGCGCGACCGGCTCACCCCCGAGCTGCTGGAGACCCTGCGCGGCCTCAACAAGATCGCCCAGGAGCGCGGTCAGTCGCTCGCGCAGCTCGCGCTCGCGTGGATCCTGCGCGACCAGCGGGTCACGTCCGTGCTGATCGGGGCGAGCTCGGTCACCCAGCTCGAGCAGAACGTCGCGGCCCTGGACGCGCCGGCGCTCACCGCCGAGGAGCTGGCCGCGATCGAGAGCCTGCTATAACCCTCCCGACGTGTTGTCCGGGGCGGCACACCCGTGCCGGCCCGGTCAGTCGGCCTCGGCACTGCCGTTCACGCGGAGCTTGCGGCGGGCTCGCTCGTAGAAGGTCGTCGTGCCGAGCCGCACCACGCGGGCGGCGGCGCGCAGCGCGGTCACCGTGAGCCGGTCGCCGGGACACAGGTGGCCGCCGATGGTGCCGTCGACCTCCAGCGCGAGCTGTCCGCTGGTCGGGAGCACGTCGAGCGTCACCTCCTCGTCGGCCGACAGGACCAGCGCCCGGTTGAACGCCGAGTGGGCGGCGGCCGGGACGACGAGGAAACCCTCGACCGTGGGGGAGACGATCGGGCCACCCGCCGAGAAGTTGTACGCGGTGGAGCCGGTCGAGGTGGAGACGATCACGGCGTCGGCGGAGTAGCGGACGAACGGCTCGCCGTAGACCGAGACGGACACCGCGGCGAGCCCGTCGCCGGGGATGCGGACGAGGGCGATGTCGTTGAACGCGGTCACCATCCGGCCGTCGTGGCTCGTCGCCCGGACGGCCATGCGCGGCTCGACCGTGTATCTGTGCTCGTCGATCGCCGACAGCGCGGGGGCCAGCTCGTCCACGTCGATCTCGGCGAGGAAGCCGAGCCGTCCCAGGTTGACCCCGAGGACGGGGGTCGGCCGCCCGGCGATCAGGCGCATCGTGCGCAGCATCGTGCCGTCGCCGCCGAGGCTGACGAGGAGGTCGGACCGCTTCACCAGCGTCTGGGCGTCCACCGCGATGGCGCTGCAGTCGATGCGCCCGACCTCGTCGGGCAGCCCCAGCACCGCGCAGTCCCGCTTGCGCGCCCACTCGACGATCGTCTCGATCGCCTCCCTGGAGTCGCGCTGCGGGTGCAGGACGAGACCCACGGTGCTGACCATGCCCATGCCCACACTGTACGGGGCCGTGTGGGCGGCTCTACCGAACGGCCTCCGGGGCCGCCTGGTCCAGCGGAAGGTAGACCCGGAACCGGGTGTCGCCGGGCTGTGAGTCCACCCGGATGTCCCCGTGGTGCTTGTTGACCACGATCCGATAGGAGATGTCCAGGCCCAGGCCGGTGCCCTCACCGACGGGCTTGGTGGTGAAGAACGGCTCGAAGATGCGGGGCCGGACCTCGGGCGAGATGCCGGTGCCGGTGTCGCCGACCTCGACGACCAGGTGGCCGTCCTTGCGCCGGGTGCGGAGGGTCAGCGTGCCCGTGCCGTTCATCGCGCCGAGCGCGTTGTCGATCAGGTTGGTCCACACCTGGTTGAGCTCGGCGGCGTACGCCGGGATGAGCGGCAGCGACCGGTCGTAGTCCTTGACCGTGTGGACGCCCCCGGGGATCTTGCCCTGCATCATGGTCAGCGTGGCGTCGAGCAGGTCGTGCACGTCGACCGTCTGGTACGGGGCGCGGTCGAGCTGGGAGTACTGCTTGGCAGCGGCGACCAGGCCCGAGATCCGGTTGACCGCGTCGTCGATCTCGCACATCAGCAGCTCGGCGTCCACCGTGTAGGTGAGCCATCGGATCGCGGACTCCAGGTTCTCCTCGCCCACCGCTCCGGCGATCTGGTCGAGCCAGCTCGCGTCGAGGCCACCGGCCACCAGCGTCGCCGCCAGGTCCCAGCTGCCGACGATGTCGTGGTCGTCCAGCCAGTCGGCGACCGCGTCCTCGGCGTCGGAGCGCGCCAGCGGCGTGAGGTCGGGGGCGGAGGCCGACCGCTTGACCGCGTTCTCCTGGAGCTCCACCAGGTCGTGCAGCTGACTGCCGTCCAGCCGCCCGTCGGCGATCATGGCGAGCTTGTGCCGCATGCCCGCCACCCGCTCGCGCAGCGCCGACGTCGCCCGTACGGCGGCGGCGGCCGGGTTGTTCAGCTCGTGGGTCAGTCCGGCCGACAGCGAGCCGAGCGCGAGCAGCCGCTCCCGTTCGCTGACGATCGTCTGGCTGGTGCGCATGCCGAGGAACAACCCCTCCAGCAGGTGCATCGCCATCGGGAACCACTCGCGCACGCATTCGGCGATCACCTCGGCCGGCAGCACGAAGAACTCGGCGTCGGTGACCGCGGTCAGCGAGTTCAGGTAGAGCTGGGAGAACTCGCCGGAGATGTACGCCTGGGTGGCGCCGGCGTACACGCCGCGCTGGCTGGTGCGGCTCACCTCGACGTCGTCGCCCTGCACCCGCCTGCTCATCGCGACCGTGCCGTTCAGCAGCACGAAGAAGCAGGTGGCGGGGTCGCCCTCCGGGTAGACGAGGGTGCCGGCGAGCCGTCGCTCGACCCGCCCCGCCTCCGACAGCCGGGCGAGCTGCGCGTCGTCCAGCGCCTCGAACAGGAACAGCGTGCGCAGCTCGTCGGGGGGCAGCGTCGGCTCATGGGGATGGTCGGTCATGGAGTCTCCAGATAACGGTGAACGAGTGAGACCGCCATGGCGCCCTCACCCACGGCCGAGGCGACGCGCTTGACCGACCCGGCCCGCACGTCGCCCGCCGCGAAGACGCCGGGCATGCTCGACTCCAGGTGATAGGGGTCCCTGGACAGTGTCCACCCGGCCGGGCGGCGGCCGTCGGCGAGCAGGTCGGAGCCGGTCAGCACATAGCCGCCGGCGTCGCGGGCGACCACGTCGCCGAGCCAGTCGGTGCGCGGCTCCGCCCCGATGAAGACGAACAGCCACGACGCCGGCACGGTGGTCGTCCGGCCGGTCGTCCCGTCGCACAGGGTCAGGCGCTCCAGATGGTCGCGGCCCTCGCCGGCGACCACCTGCGTACACGGATGGACCTCGATCGAGGGGATGGCCTCGATCTGATCGATCAAATAGCGCGACATCGACCGGGTGAGGTCCTCGCCCCGGATGAGGACGTGCACCTTGCGGGCGTAGCGGGAGAAGTGCACCGCCGCCTGCCCGGCCGAGTTGGCCCCGCCGACGATGTAGACCTCTTCCCCGGCGCAGCTCGGGGCCTCGGTGGCGGCCGCGCCGTAGAAGACGCCCCGGCCGGTCAGGTCGGCCAGGCCGGGCGCGTTCAGGAGCCGGTATGACACGCCGGTCGCCAGCACGACCGTGTGCGCCGTCACGGCGGTGCCGTCGCCGAAGTGCAGCAGGGTCGCCGAACCGCTCCGTTCGAGGCCGACGACCTCGCGGGCGGTGAGCAGCTCGGTGTTGAACTTCAGCGCCTGCCTGCGGGCGCGGTCGGTGAGCTGGGCGCCGGAGACCCCGTCGGGAAAGCCCAGGTAGTTCTCGATCCGGCTGCTCTGCCCGGCCTGGCCGCCGGTGGCCCGCTGCTCCACGAGCAGGGTGCGCAGTCCCTCGGACGCGCCATAGACGGCGGCGCCGAGGCCGGCGGGTCCCGCGCCGATCACGGCGAGGTCGTAGAGATCCGAGGCGGGGGTGGTGGCCATACCCACGTGCGCGGCGAGGTCGGCCTCCGTGGGCCGCGCCAGGGCCTTGCCGTCCGTGGTGATCACCACCGGCACGTCCGCCTCGCTCATCCCGGCGGCGGCCAGCAGGCGGGTGCCCTCGGCCTCGTCGGCCCGCAGCCAGCGGTACGGCACGAGGTTGCGGGCGAGGAAGTCGCGCACCGCGAACGAGTGCGCCGACCAGCGGTGCCCGACGACCTTGGTCTCCGGCATCGTCACGGCGGGCGCGGCGAGCCACGCCTCCAGCAGCGCGTCGAGCACCGGGTAGAGCTTCTCCTCCGGCGGGTTCCACGGCTTGAGCAGGTAGTGGTCGAGATCGACGATGTTGATCGCGTTGATGGCCGCATCGGTGTCCGCGTACGCGGTCAGCAGCACTCTGCGCGCCAGCGGGAAGACGTCCATGGCGGCCTCGAGGAACTCGATGCCGTTCATCTGGGGCATCCGATAGTCGGCCAGGAGGACGGCGACCTGCTCGCCGCGCAGCTTGATCTCGCGCAGCGCGTCGAGCGCGCTGGGGCCGGACTCGGCTCGGATCACCCGGTAGCGGTCGCCGTATCGGCGGCGGATGTCACGAGCCACGGCCCGGGAGACGGACGGGTCGTCATCTACGGTGAGGATCGCGGCATTCTGCACATCTCACACGGTACTGGCGGGTCTTCCCTGATTGGCACCCCTGAGGACATAGGTCCCACGGGAGGGGGACGTTCGCCGGTCGCCCCGCGGCCGGTCGTGGCGAAGGCTGGGGGAGACGAGGGAGGCCCGCCATGCCGATGACCGTGAGCGACGTCATGAACCGGTTCGTCGTCGCCGTCGAGGCGACGGCCTCGTTCGCCGACGTGGTCACCGCGATGTGCCGCTTCCATGTGGGGGCGGTCCCCGTCGTGGACGGGGACCGGCGCGTCATCGGCATGGTGAGCGACAGCGACCTGCTGCTCAAGAGCCTCGACCGGCGACCCGGCGACCTGATCATCGAGGGGCCGTCCCGGTGCAGGGAGCGCAGGAAGGCGAGCGGCCGCACCGCCGCCCAGATCATGACCAGCCCCGCGATCACGGTCACCGAGGACACCACGCTGCGGCGGGCGGCCTGCCTGATGCGCCGCAACAGGATCAAGGAGCTGCCGGTCGTGGACGGCGAGACCGGCCGCATCACCGGACTGGTCAAACAGTCGGACCTGATCAGGGCGTTCTGCCGGCCCGCGGAGGACCTCCGCGACGACGTCATCGCGGTGGTGTCGCGCTACTCCCCGCAGTGTTCCGTACGGGTCGAGGACGGGATCGTCCACCTCGCCGGCAGCGTGGCGCGGCGTCGCCAGGTCCGCGCCCTGATCGATGAGGTCTGGCAGGTGGACGGCGTGGTGGACGTCGACTCCTCCATCACCTACGAGACGGACGACGCGGACCGGGCAGTCCCCGCGGGCGCGCCCCGGTGGACCCCGGAGGGCGGGAAGGACCGATGAGCGTCGAGACGATGACCGCGTCCGACGTGATGACCCGGACGCTCGTCACGGTGGAGCCGGAGGAGTCGCCGCTGATGGCCTGGGAGCTCATGTGGCGGGCAGGCGTCCACCACCTCCCGGTCGTGGACGCCTGCTTCCGGCTCGTCGGCGTGCTCGGGCGGGAGGACGTCGCCGCGCACTGGTCGGGCGGCCCCGCCGAGCAGTCCCGGACGGCGGTGCGCACGCTCCTGCAGGGGCGGCGCTGTCCCCGGGTCGCCCCGGACGCCCCGCTGCCCGAGGTCGCCGCGCTGATGGCCGACGCCGACTGCTGCGCGGTCCCCGTGCTGGGCCCGGACGACGTCCTGCGGGGCCTGGTCACCACCACCGACGTGCTGATGGCGCTGGCCGGGAGGACGGCGCGGCCGGTCGGCGACCCCACGTACGTGAAGGGCGGCCTGTTCCGCCTGGAGCCGGTGCCGTCCGCGCCCCGTCCATAAGCGTCACCCCTGGCTGTCACCCGTCCATGAGCAGGACCGCCGCCCCCTCCACGCGGTCGGCGGCCAGGTCGGCCAGCGCCCGGTCGGCGGCGGCGAAGGGATAGGGCGTCGTCGTGACCCGCGGGTGGTGGAGGGACGCCAGCCGCAGGAACTCCCGCCCGTCGTCGCGGGTGTTGGCCGTCACGCTGCGCAGCGTCCGCTCCTGGAACAGGTGGCGCTGGTAGTTCAGCACCGGGATGTCGGTGAGGTGGATCCCCGCCACCGCGAGCGTGCCGCCCCGGTCGAGCGCGGCCAGCGCGACCGGCACGAGATCGCCCACCGGGGCGAACAGGATGGCCGCGTCCAGAGGCTCGGGCGGCGGGTCGGCGCTGCCCGCCGCGGAGGCCGCGCCCAGCCGCAGCGCGAGCTCCCTGGCCGCCGCCGACCTCGTCATCACGTGCACGGTCGCGCCCTCGGCGATCGCGATCTGCGCGGTCAGATGGGCCGAGGCGCCGAACCCGTAGACGCCGAGCCGCCCGCCCGGAGGCAGGTCGGCGCGGACCAGCGCGCGATAGCCGATGATCCCCGCGCACAGCAGCGGGGCGAGCGTCTCGGCCGGGACGTCCTCGGGCAGCGGATAGACGTACGCCGCGGGGGCGGTCAGCAGCTCCGCGTATCCGCCGTCGGCGTCCCAGCCCGTGTAGGTGGACTCGGGGCACAGGTTCTCCGCGCCGCGCCGGCAGTAGCGGCACCGCCCGCAGGTCGAGCGCAGCCAGGCCACGCCCACGCGGGCGCCGACCGGCGGCCCCTGCGTGTCCGGGCCGAGCCCGGCCACGCGTCCCACGACCTCGTGCCCGGGAACCGTACGCGGACGCCTCGGGGGGAGATCGCCCTCGGCGAGGTGCAGGTCGGTGCGGCAGACCGCGCACGCCTCGACGCGGATGAGCAGCTCCCCCGGCCCGGGCACGGGGTCCGGCAGCACCGTGCGCTCCAGCGGCCGAGTCGCGACGGGCCCCGGCCGGGCCACGACCCAGGCGTCCATCACGCGTGCGTGATGCGCCGGCCGGTGATCTCGTTGGGCGAGATCCGGATGTAGAGCGGGCGTTCGCCGCCCGCCCACGATTCCACGGCGTCCTTGTTCACGTCGCCCGTGATGTGGTGGGCCCCGCCGCGCACGAGCACGCTCCAGCCCTCGCGGGTGCTCTCGTCGATGTGGTCCACCTCGAAGGCCACCATGAAGTCGGCCCCCTCGATCCCCGTACGCAGGTCGGCGTCCATCGGCCCGCCGAGAGCGGTGCGGAACAGGACGGAGCCCTGCTCGATCGTGTAGTTGACCGGCAGGATCACGGGCCCGGTCGGGTTGTTGAAGGCCACCCTGCCCACGCCGCCCGGAGAGATCAGCCGCAGGCACTCCTCGCGGTCGAGCTTGTCCAGGCGCGGCAGGCCGGCGGGAGCCGTGTCTTCGGTCATTCGGACCTCCACAATGATCCTCAAGGGCGTCGGCGACCACTCTGCCGTTCCCGGCTCCGCGGCGGCACGGACCTCCGTCGTACGACGGAGGGACGAAGTGCCCGGGAAGCCTTGGCCGTCGTTTGCCGCAATTCATCCTTTAACCGCATGCCCCGGATGGGCACGCACGTCACATGGAAGTGCTGAGCAGCCGCATACTCGTGCGATCGGCCGACCGGGCCGAGAGCCGCCGCTTCTACCGCGACGTCCTGGGCCTGGCCGTGAACCGGGAGTTCGGGCCGGCCGAGGACCCCGGGGTGGTGTTCTTCCTGGGGCAGGGGCTCCTGGAGGTCTCCGCGCGTGCCTCCGGCGCGGTGCGGGAGAACGCGACGCTCTGGTTGCAGGTGCGCGACGTCCAGAAGGAGCACGACCGGCTGGTGGAGGCGGGGGTGCGGGTGTCCCGGCCGCCCCGGCTTGAGCCGTGGGGGCTGGTGGAGATGTGGATCGAGGATCCCGACGGCATGCCGATCGTGCTGGTCGAGGTGCCCGCGGGCCACCCGCTGCGGCGCGACCTTCGCTCCTTCGCGCCGCATCCCGCCTGAGCCGGGCACCGGCCCCTCGGGGTGCGGGGCTGTTGAATTGAAGAATTCTTCATATTGCATATGCTTAACTCCGCCGACGGAGGAGAGGACCACATGCAGGAGTTCACGGCGGAGTTGCGTGCCCGGCTCGCGGAGGCGCGCGAGGACCTGCGGCGGGCGCGGGAGAACGGCGACGAGCACGGTGTCCAGGTCGCCTCGGGCCGTCTGGACAACCTGAATCGTCTGGCCGCCGACCACGGCATCAGCGTGGAGACGGCGGGGGAGACCGAGTGAGCCCAATGCCCGTTCCGCTTTATCAGGCCAAGGCCGACTTCTTCCGCACCCTGGGACATCCGGTGCGCATCCGCGTGCTCGAACTGCTGCGGGACGGCCCCCGCCCGGTCCGCGAACTGCTCGCCGAGATCGAGGTGGAGGCGTCGAACCTGTCCCAGCAGCTCGCCGTGCTGCGCCGTACCGGCCTGGTCGGCGCGGTCAGGGAGGGCGGCTCGGTGGTCTACTCCCTCGCCACCCCCGACATCGTGGACCTGCTCGCGGCGGCCCGGCGGATCCTCACCGACATGATCACCGGCCAGGGTGAGCTGCTGGCCGAGCTCCAGGCGGAGGCGGCCGAGTGACCAGCACGGCCAAGCAGTTGTACGACCGGGTCGTGGGCCTGCTGCCCTCGCCCGCCGACTGGCGACCGGCCCGCCGCAGTCCCGGCCGGGACCTGATCGCCGGGCTCACGGTGGCGGTGGTGGCCCTGCCACTCGCGCTGGCCTTCGGGGTCGGCTCCGGGCTTGGCGCGCAGGCCGGCCTCGCGACCGCCGTCGTCGCGGGCGCGGTCGCCGCCGTCTTCGGCGGCAGCAACCTCCAGGTGTCGGGCCCCACGGGGGCCATGACCGTCGTCCTCGTGCCGATCGTGCACAGCCACGGCCCGGGCGGGGTGCTCGCGGTCGGCCTGCTCGCCGGGATCGTGCTCGTCGTCCTGGCGCTGGCCAGGGTCGGCAGGTACGCCCGCTACATGCCGACCCCCGTCATCGAGGGCTTCACGGCGGGCATCGCCGTCGTCATCGCGCTCCAGCAGGTGCCCGCCGCGCTCGGCGTGACCGGCGAGGGCGAACGCGTGTGGCAGGCGGCCGGCGACGCGGTGGCGAACTTCGTGCGCACCCCGCACCCGGCGCCGATCGTGATGGCGCTCGTGGTCGCCGCGATCATGCTGCTGGGCGCGCGGTGGCGGCCCGCGGTGCCGTTCTCGTTCCTCACGGTCGTGGCCGCCACGATCGTGGCCGAGCTCACCGGGCTTGACGTCGCCCGCATCGGAACCCTGCCGGCCGGGCTGCCCGCGCCGACGGTGAGCTTCCTCGACCTGGGCTCCGTCACCTCGCTGCTCCCCGCGGCCCTCGCCGTGGCCGCCCTCGGCGCGCTGGAAAGCCTGCTGTGCGCCTCCGTCGCCGACGGCATGAGCGTGGGGGAGCGGCACGACCCCGACCGCGAGCTGTTCGGGCAGGGCCTGGCGAACATCGTCTCCCCGCTCTTCGGCGGCATCCCCGCCACCGCCGCGATCGCCCGTACGGCGGTCAACGTCCGCTCGGGCGCGCGCTCGCGCCTGGCCTCCCTCACGCACGCCGTCGTGCTGGCCGTCATCGTGTTCGGCGCGAGCGGCCTCGTCGGGCGGATCCCGCTGGCCGCGCTGGCCGGCGTGCTGCTGGCCACGACGGTCCGCATGGTCGAGGTCGGCTCGCTGCGCGCCATCGCCCGCTCCACCCGGGGCGACGCCGCGGTGATGATCCTCACCTTCGCCGTCACCGTCGCCTTCGACCTCGTCACCGCGGTCGCGGTCGGCGTCGGCGTCGCGATCGTGCTCGCGCTGCGGGCCGTCGCGCGCAGCGCGCAGATCGAGCAGGTCCCGCTGGAGACCGGCGACCACAGCGACGAGGAACGGCGCCTGCTCGCCGAGCACATCGTGGCCTACCGGTTCGACGGCCCGCTGTTCTTCGGCGCGGCCCACCGCTTCCTGCTGGAGCTGTCGGAGGTCGCCGACGTGCGGGTGGTCATCCTGCGGATGTCGCGCGTGTCCACGATCGACGCCACCGGCGCGGGCGTCCTCGGCGACGCGATCACCCGGCTGGAGGGGAGGGGCATCACCGTGCTGCTGTCGGGCATCCGGCCCGGCCACGACGAGGTGCTCGACGGCCTGGGAGTGGCAGGCCACCTCCGCCGCGACGGGCTCGTCTTCCCGGACACGCCGGCCGCGATCGCCCACGCCAGGACGCTGCTGGGACTCCGGCCGGCGCCGTCACCGGCCCCGGTCCCCGAGGCACGTCACCCGGACGTTCCCGCGCGGACGGTGTGATCGGTGCGCGACTGCCCGTAGGCTTCCCAATAGAAGCATGTAAGCCTTAATTTCCTACCAGCTTTGTGGGAGACTGGGGTGATGAGCGCCTGGCCCCGCGAGACACCGGTCACCGCCGCCGTCACGGCCGCGCGCTGGGTGCGGTCGGCGGCGGTGGACGACGACCTCGGACGGCGCTGGCGGGCCAACCCCGATCCCCGGGGGCGGTCGGCCGGAGCCGGTGACGCCTCGTCTCTCTACGCCGGCGCGGCCGGCGTCGTGCTGTTCTTCCTCGAACTCGCCGCCGCCACCGGTCACGAGGCCTACCTGGAGGACGCGCTCGCGGGCGCCCGCAGGCTGGCCGTCACCTGGCCGGAGCAGCGCGACCCGACCTTCTACCACGGGCTCGCCGGTCTGGTCTTCGCCATGGCGGAGACGGGGTGGGCGACGGGCGACGAGGAGGTCTTCGGGGCGGCCCGCGCCGCCGCCGACCGCCTCGTCCGCGACGCCCGCCCGCTCGGCGACGGCATCGGCTGGACCGGTGACCCGGCGCAGCGCGGCGACGGCGGGATCGTGCTCGCGCTGCTGCACGCGGCCGGCATCCTCGGCGTCCCGGCCTACGAGGAGGTGGCGATCGAGGCGGGGCACCGCATCGCGGCGCTCGCCGTCCCGGGGCACCGCTTCGGCGGCGACGCCATCCCCGACCTGCCCGTGGACGCCGTCACGCCCGGGTTCCTGTCCGGCACGGCGGGCACCGCTTTCCTGCTCGCCCGCCTGTACGGCGTGACCCGCGACGAGCGCTTCCTCGAGGCGGCCCGGAGGGGGGCAGGATTCGTCCGCGCGGTCAGCGTGGTCACCGACAGATGCGCGCTCGTGCCGCACCACATCCCGCAGGGGCGGCGGCTCCACTACCTCGGCTTCTGCTCCGGCTCCGCCGGGGTGGCCCGCATGTTCTACGAGCTGCACCGGGTCACCGGAGACCCGGGCGATCTCGACTGGGTGGAGCGGCTCGCGCACGGGATCATGCAGAGCGGCGTGCCCGGGGCCCGGCCCCCGGGGCACTGGGACGTCGCCTGCCTGTGCTGCGGCACCGCCGGGCTGATCGAGTGTTTCGTCGGCCTGTACGCCGCCACGGGGCACGAGCCGTACCTCGGCTTCGCGCGCACGCTCGCGATCGACCTGATCGGGCGCGCGACCGCGGGCGACGAGGCCGGTTTCCGCTGGTATCAGGCATATCGGCGGCTGCGGCCCGGAGAGGTCACGGCCGACACCGGTTACATGGTGGGAGCCGCGGGCATCGGCACCGCCCTGCTGCACCTGGACGCCACGGAGCGCGCCGCCACGCCGCGCCGGCTGATCCTGCTGCCGGACAACCCCTTCCCGGCCATCCCGATCCCGGCCGCCGTCCTGCGCGGCGACCAGGCATAGCCCGGAGCTTCGGGCGACCAGGCGTGAAGGCGACCAGGCGTGAAGGCGGCCGGGCATCAAGGCGACCAGGCACGAAGGCGGCCGGGCTACTCCGTACGGCGTAAGCGCGTCCGCCCGCTGCGCCCGGCGCGGTAGCGGGAAGAGCCCTCCCCGGGGCGACGACGCGGAGGACTCGTCGCGGCAGGCTGTCCACCGAGAGACCCCTCTCGGGAAGGATGGAGCGACGATGTTGTTTGTCGAGTTGCTGGTGCCCAAGGGCATGTTCGACGACTGGGAGCGCCGGGTGCTCGCCGGGCGGCTCACCGCGCGGCGTCTGCTGTCGGCCGGGGACGGCACGACGGCGGCCGCGGACCCCGGCGTGATGGATCTGCTCGACTCGCTCTCCCATGTGGTGGTCCGCGAGGAGGAGGTCTGGGTCGCGGGCGGAACCGCGCTCGACAGCCCGCTCGACGGCTCTCGGGCCCCTTGTTATGTGGTGAACGTCATCGTCGGGCTGTGGGGCAAGGAGATGAGCGAGCACCTCGTCTCCCGGATAACCGCCGAACTCGCGGAGGCGGAGGGCCGCCCCGAGCCGAACGTCGTGGTGAACGTGATCAGCCTCCCGGAGGGCGGCTACGGCCTGCGCGGGCGGGTGTGGCGCTCCTCGGACTTCCTCGCGCTGATCGAGGACTCGAAGACCGGGCCCGCCACGGACGCGCCGGACGGCATGGTCGTCGACCCGGTCTGCGGCGCCACGCTGCCGCTGGACGAGGCGGTCATCCTGGAGCGCGACGGGCGGACCTACGGCTTCTGCTGTCCTCATTGCCGCGGGCACTTCGTCAGGGAGTCGAGCGCCGCGGGGGCGTCCTGACTGGCGGTTCGCCCCGGACGAGGCGCCGGGCCGGAGCCGGACTGAAAATTTCACCTGTTCGCGGCGGATACGCCCAGCTCGGCGAGGTGACGCGGGCCACGTTGTTGACTTAACCGGTCAAGTTAACGACGCTTCGCTCCGGTCTTCTATGGCCGCTCTTCTATGGAAGGACGGAGCATGCGACGGAGAGGCGCGATCCTCACCGCACTGGGGCTGCTGGCCGCAGGCGGACTCACCTTCGGCAACCCGCCGGCGGCCCAGGCCGCCGTGGCGTGCGAGGTCACCTACACGGCCAATCAGTGGCCGGGCGGCATGTCCGCCAACCTGAGCATCCAGAACCTGGGCGACGCCCTGAGCGACTGGACGCTCACGTTCACGTTCCCCGACAGCGGCCAGAGGGTCACCCAGGGCTGGTCGGCCGACTGGACCCAGTCCGGCGGCAAGGTGACCGCGAGGGCCATGGACTGGAACAGGTCCCTGCCCACCGGCGGCTCGGCGAGCATCGGATTCAACGGATCCTGGTCCGGGAGCAACCCGGCGCCGACCGACTTCAAGATCAACGGCGTCGCCTGCAACGGAACCCCGCAGTCGCCCTCGCCCTCACCGTCGCTGTCGCCGTCCGCGCCGCCCTCCCCCTCGCCGTCGCCCTCCCCCTCGCCGTCGCCCTCGCCGTCGCCCTCGCGCCCGCCGAGCCCGTCCCCGTCCCCGTCGCCCTCGCCGTCGACGTCGCCCAGCCCCTCCACGGGAGCGGCGCCGAAGCTGAAGGTGTCGGGCAACAGGATCGTGAACGCCGCGACCGGCACGCCGTACCGGCTGCTGGGCGTCAACCGGTCGGGCGGCGAGTTCATGTGCGTGCAGGCCCGCGGCATCTGGGACGGCCCGGTCGACAACGCGGCGATCGACGCGATGAAGGCGTGGAACGTCCGGGCGGTCCGCGTCCCGCTGAACGAGGAGTGCTGGCTCGGCCTGAGCAACATCCCGTCCGCGTACGGCGGCGCCGCCTACCAGAACGAGGTCAAGTCGTACGTCGACCGGCTGGTCGCCAAGGGCATCACCCCGATCGTCGAGATGCACTGGAACTACGGGCAGTACACCGGCAACTCCTCGGGCTGCTCCGACGTCCACGCCTCCTGCCAGAAGCCGATGCCGGACGCGCAGTACGCCCCGCAGTTCTGGACGGGGGTGGCGAACGCGTTCAAGGGGCGTGACGAGGTCGTGTTCGACCTGTTCAACGAGCCCTATCCGGAGCGTGCGACCGGCAGCGCCTCCTCCGGGTGGGCCTGCTGGCGCGACGGCGGCACCTGCTCCGGCATCCCCTACCAGGTGGCGGGCTTCCAGTCGCTGGTGAACGCGGTGCGGGCCACCGGCGCGACCAACATCATCATGCTCGGCGGCCTGGCCTACTCCAACGACCTGTCCCAATGGCTGCAGTACAAGCCCACGGACCCGCAGGGCAACCTGGCCGCCGCGTGGCACGTGTACAACTTCAACTCCTGCGTGAGCACCTCGTGCTGGGACGGTCAGCTCGCTCCGGTGGCCGCCCAGGTCCCGCTGGTGGCGGGGGAGATCGGTGAGAACACCTGCTCGCACGGCTTCATCGACCAGGTCATGAACTGGTTCGACGCGAAGGGTGCGTCCTATCTGGGCTGGACCTGGAACACCTGGGACTGCTCCACCGGGCCGTCCCTGATCAGCGACTACAACGGCACTCCGACAGGCTTCGGAGCCGGGCTGCGGGCTCGCCTGCTGTCGTCCTGATCCCGATACACGGCGTGCCCTCCTTCCTCGCGGCCCCCCGGGGGAGGGGGGCGCGTCACATCCGACTTTGCCACCTGATGGGCAGTTAGTCCAGAAAGTAAAATTTTCGTCCGAGATGTCGAGATTTGGGGTGTTCTTGGCTTAGTGTCCGGTTACCCAGCCGTGACCAGTCAGGAGATCCCCCATTTCCAGCTACGCGGACCCCATGAACGCCCTGCGGGACCAGGCAAGCCTGGCGAAGGGCGAGACGCACCACGCGGCCACCGTGCCCCAGCATCGGCAGGACGCCCCCGCCCACCTCGCCCCTGAGGCGGGCTCCTCGTACACCGCCGCCGACGCGGGCGCCAGGCCCGCCGTTCCCCCGGTCGGCTGCCCGACCGCCGGAGGCAAGACCGTCCTGTACGTCGGCAAGACGACCGCGTCGTACTTCTGGGACGACGGGTCGGGCGTCAACGGCGACACCGGCGCCCCCGCGTCGGGCGAGCCGATGCAGAAGGGCCTGGCCGCCAGCCCCAGCTGGCCGATGGGAACCAAGGGCTACGTGATCTACCAGGGGAAGAAGGCCGACTTCTTCATCGGCGACCGCGGCCCCGGCATTCCCTCAAGCAGCGGGGTCATGCTCGACCTCGACGGCAAGACGTTCGCCGACCTGACCGGCGGCACCTGGGACACCGGCTCGTACACCGTCGACGACGCGGGCGGGCTCGGCCACATCCCCGTGACGTACGTGATCACCGAGTGGGGCGACGGCCTCGGCAAGACCGGCGCGCCCAGGCCGTTCTCGTCGGGCGCGTACGGGGTCAAGGACCACCCGAAGCCCCCGCCGCCCTGCCCCACCGCGGCTCCCGCCCCCTCCGCGACGCAGGACGCGCAGGCCGCGCAGGACTCCGCTCCCGCGCCCGGGGTCAAGGAGAGCCCGGCCCCCGTGGCCTCGTCCTCGTCGGCGCCTGCCGTGCCGGACGCGCCCGCCGAATCCGCCGCGCCTGCCGCGGCCGCGCCGCCCGCCCCGCCCGCACCATCCGCGCCGTCGGCTCCGCCTCCCGCGGCCGACTCGCCGGGCACGCAGGCCGAGGCCGCCGCAGCCCAGATGTTCCCGCTCTCCGGCGGGGCGGCGGCGAACGCCGGGACCACTCCGGCAACCCTCCAGCAGGTCGCCTCGAAGCCCGTCACGAAGACGGTCACGGAGACCGTGAAGGGGGCGAGGTACGGCGGGGGGATGGCCTCCCCGGCGTTCATCCCGGCGTCGGCCGTGGACGGGCAGGCGGATGAGGCCGTTCCCGCCTTCTCGGTCGCGATCGTGGTGTGCGCGCTCGTCGCCGTGGGCGCCAAGGCCGTGCTGAGCCGTCCCGCCCACGCCGCCGCGCACCACCCGGGCCGCCACCGCAAGCGGTAGGAACGGGGTGCGCCGCGGGCCCCGGCCCGCGGGCGTTCACCGCTTGCGGCGCTTGAGCGCTCCGGCCACGCGCTTGAGCACGCGGTCCCACTCCGAGCCGAACGGATTGTCCTGCACCAGATAGGTCCAGGTGGCCGTGGGCCGCTTGAGACCCTGCTCCGCGAGGTCCCGGGTGACGTCGGCCTTCTCGAAGGTCTCCGTGGACCGCCGCTCGACCTCGTCGAGCATCTCCCGGTAGGCCGGAACGGCCTCGCGGTTGAACTCGTCGAGCGGGTTCAATCGCCCGAGGGCCCGCAGGTGGATGCCCTCGCGGAGGTCGGCGAGGAAGCCGAGGTGCTCGGTCCAGCAGCGGTCGAGGTGATACAGCACGATCTGCCGGGCCGCCCGCTCGACCGCCTCCTCGCCCGCCGCCTCGCACAGCTCGCGGTAGCGCTCCGGGCGGGCCTGCTCCAGGGCCCGCGCCCCGGTGTCGCCGTACAGGACGCGGTCGCGCCGCTCCAGCACCTCCGCCCGCTGGCGCTCCTGCAGCCGCGTGTAGCGCCAGGTGTTGCGGTGGATCTCCAGGTTGACGCCCTCCGCCACGCGCTGGGCGTGCGCCACCAGGGCGGCGGCGTTCGGGTCCCGCACCAGGCCGTCGCGACCGGCCGCGGGCAGCGCCTGGTCCGGCGCGTACGCGGTGAGGAGCGTGTCCTCCCCGCTGACGAAGAACACCGAGCCGCCGGGATCGCCCTGCCGTCCGGCGCGGCCCCGCAACTGGTCGTCCAGCCTGCTGCTCTCGTGTCTGCCGGTGCCGATGACGTAGAGCCCGCCGAGCGCGGCGACCTCCCGCTCCTCGTCCGGGTCGCCCGCGCCGAGCCGGATGTCGGTGCCGCGCCCGGCCATCTGCGTGGAGACCGTGATCGCGTCGCGCCGGCCGGCCTTCGCGATGATCTGCGCCTCCTCGGCGTCGTTCTTCGCGTTGAGCACGGCCGCGTCCAGCCCCTTGGCCTTCAGCGCCTCGGCCAGGCGCTCGGACTCGGCGACGTCGAGCGTGCCGACGAGGATCGGCTGCCCGGTGGCGTGCCGGGTCTCGATCTCCTCCAGCAGCGCCCGCTCCTTGTCCTCCAGCGTGGCGAAGATCCGGTCGGGCTCGTCCACCCGTACGCACGGCTTGTTGGGCGGGATGACCGCGACCCTGAGGTCGTAGAACTCGCGCAGCTGCTCGGCGACGGCGATGGCGGTGCCGGTCATGCCGCACACGCGCGGGTAGCGGCGGATGAGGCTCTGCACGGTGAGCGAGTCGAGGATCTCGCCCGTCTCCGACGCCGGCAGGTGCTCCTTGGCCTCGACGGCCGCCTGCAGCCCGTCCGGCCAGCGCTGCAGCACCGCGACCCGGCCGCGCGAGGTGTTGATCAGGTGGACCCGGCCGTCCCTCACGATGTAGTCGACGTCCCTGGTCAGCAGCGCGTGGGCGTGCAGGGCGAGGTTGACCTGCGTCACGACGCCGGGATGCTCGTAGAGATCGATCCCGAGGGCCTTCTCGACCGTGTCGGTGCCCTTGGGGGTGAGGAAGACGCTGCGCCCCTCCTCGTCGATCGTGTAGTGGTAGCCGCGCGACAGCCGCCGTACGAGCGCCGCCATCTCGGGCAGCGCCGTGCCGGGGTCGGCCGCGCCGGCCAGCACGAGCGGCACGCGGGCCTCGTCCACCAGCACCGAGTCGGCCTCGTCGACCAGGGCGACCTCGGGGGCGGGCACGACCAGCTCGGCCGGGTCGGTGCGCAGGCGGTCGCGCAGCACGTCGAACCCCAGCTCGCTGACGGCGCCGTACGTGACGTCGCAGGCGTAGGCCGCCCTGCGCTCCTCGGGAGAGGAGGTCTCGGCGATCCACCCGGCCGTGAGGCCGAGCGTCTCGTAGAGCGGGCCCATCCACTCGGCGTCGCGGCCGGCGAGGTAGTCGTTGACCGAGACCGCGTGGACCCGGACGCCACGCAGCGCGAACCCGGCCGCCGTCAGCGCGCCGACGAGCGTCTTGCCCTCGCCGGTGGCCATCTGCACGACATGGCCGTCGAGCATGGCGAGCATGCCCACGAGCTGCACGTCGTACGGCCGCTGGCCGAGCGACCGGCGGGCGGCCTCGCGCATCACCGCGCAGAAGTCGGCGGAGCCGACCCAGCCGGGATCGGCGGTGGCGGGGCGAAGGTCGGCGCGCCGGGCGACCTCGCTCTCCAGCTCGCCCGCCTCGGCCACGATCCGCTGGAAGGGGGCCAGATCGACGCTTCCTGGTTTGTCCAGAAACCGCCTGATCCATTCGCCTACCCGTGCCACATCCGCTCCAACGACTCGCTTGCCGGACTGGTTCCACATGCCCGGTTCATGGTCCCACTACTGGTGCCGAATTCCGCGGCCCGGCTACCTGACACTCCCTGACAGGTATACGCGACAGGATGAGGGCCATGACAACGAAAGCGAAGCTCATCGCCGTGACCCTCGACTGCGCCGAGCCGAAGAAGCTCGCCGAGTTCTACTCGCAGATCACCGGATTCCCCGTGCAGTACGCCGAGGACGAGTACGCCGGGATCGGCGACGGCGCGACGAGCATCTTCTTCCAGCGCGTGCCCGACCGGAAGGCACCCTCCTGGCCCGGGCCGGACAAGCAGTTCCATCTCGACTTCCGGGTGCCCGACGTCGCCAAGGCGGTGGAGGAGTACATCGCTCTCGGAGCGACCAAGCCGGAGTTCCAGCCGGGTGACTGGGTGGTGCTCGCCGACCCGGAGGGCCACCTTTTCTGCGTGTGCCCCGAGAGGTCCTGAAGCAGGCACAGTGTAGGTGACCTCGGGACTCGCCCGCTGCGGCGGTCCTGCTGCCGGCCGGGCTGGGCGCCGGCTGAGCTCGGGCCGTCCTGGGATCGATGTGACGACGCGGCGGCGGTGAGCGGTCGGTCCGCCGTCACCCGGCCCCGGGCACGTCGGCGAGGGCGTGGCGGTCAACGGATGCTCGGTGGGGTGCCCGTAAAGCCCCACTTGTGTCGCGGGATCCTGAGGCGCGTGCCGCGTCCCACTAAGCTTGCGTAGTGATTTCTCGACACACCGGCGGGCGCGTATGACCTGGGTGGGAGTGGTGATCGCCCTCGTCGGCGCGCTGGGATACGCCCTGGGCGCGGCGCTGCAGCAGTTCGAAGCGGTGAGCGAGGGGGCGACCCTCGCCCTCGTCAGAAGGCCCCGCTGGTGGATCGGCGGGGTCATCGGTTTCGCCGGGGCGTCCCTGCACGCGGTGGCGCTCAGCGTCGCTCCGCTGGTCGTCGTCCAGCCCGTGAGCGTGGCGACCCTCGTCTTCGCGGTGCCGCTCGCCGCGACGCTGCACGGCAGACGCCCGCGCCGGGCCGAGATCGCCGGGTCGATCGCGGTGGCGGTCGGCCTGCTCGGGCTGATGCTGCTGGTCCCGGCGCACAACGTGACGCCGGTCCTGTCCGACGCGCACGCCCTGGAGCTGATCGGCTGCGTCGCCCTGGTGGTCGCCGTCGCGTTCACCGTGGCCCGCCGGCTCAAGGGCCCGGCCAAGGCGCTGCTGATGGCGGTCGGCGCGGGAGCGGTCACCGCCACCGTGTCCACCTTCGTGCGGGTCGTCGGCGGAGGGCTCCAAGGAGACCTCGGTCACCTGCTCCACTGGTTCACCCTGGCCATCCCGGTGCTGCTGGTCTGCGCCGTGGTGCTGCTCCAGAAGTCGTACGCCGTGGGCTACTTCGGCATCGCCTACGCGGGGGTCCAGGTCGTCGACCCCATCACCTCGGTGACCGCCGGAGCGGTGCTGCTGGGCGAGTCGCTGCCCACGGAAATGAGCAAGGCGATCCCCGCGCTGCTCGCGGCCGGGCTGCTGATCGCCGGGACGATCACGCTCGGCCGTCTCACTCCCGACCATTCCAAGCCCGTCGCCGCACCGGCCGAGCCGGACAGGGTCGGCGACCCGGTGGTCGCGTCCGAGGCCGCCTGACCGCCCGGCCGCCGGTCTCCCGGGCGGCCGGTCTCCTGGGCGGCCGGTTTCCTGGGCGGCCTGTCTCCTTGGTCCACCGGTTTCTTGGGTGGCCGGTCTCCGCGACCTCAGGGCGTCCAGGCGAAGATCTCGTCGCCCTGACGCAGCGCGACGTTGGGCCCCAACCAGCCCGCCGCCCGCATCGCGCCGTCGCGCAGGGCCACGGCCAGCGGGTTGCGCCACCGGGTGAGCCGGCAGATCGCCCGCGACCGCCGCACGATCGGCGTCGTCCGCGCCAGCCGTTCCCGGCTGTAAGCGGCCAATCCCGCCGCCAATCCCGCGGACAACCCCGCGGCCAACCCCGCGGACAACCCTGCGGGCAGTCCCGTGGCAGGCCCCGCGGCCGGGTCGCCGCCGGGGGAGACCCGATCGGCGAGTACGACGGCGTCCTCCATGGCCTGGCAGGCTCCCTGCCCGAGGTTGGGGGTCATGGGATGGGCGGCGTCGCCCAGCAGCGCGATCCGTCCCCTGTGGAGGGCGGGCAGCGGGACGTCGAGGCTGTGGATGTCGTGGCGGAGCACGGCCGCGGGGTCGGCCGCCTCCAGCAGTGCCGGGATCGGGTCGTGCCAGCGGCCGAACAACCGGAGCAGCTCGTCCCTCTCGTCCGCCGCGCGCAGGCCCGGCGGCACCGTCGCGGTCGCGTAGCAGTACACCTGGCCACCCGCGAGCGGCATGACCCCGAAGATGAGCCCGCGTCCCCAGGTTTCGGAGGCTCCCGTCACGCCGGGCAGCGGCACGATCGCCCGCCAGCTCGTCACGCCCGCGTAGACCGGTGCGGGATGCCCGGGGAACAGAGCGGAACGGATCCGGGAACGGATCCCGTCGGCCGCCACGACGAGGTCGGCCTCGAACGCCTCCGCCGTTCCGGCCACGACGACGCGGCCGGTCGCGGGGTCGACGGACTCGACCGGGGTGTTCACCCGCAGGGCGCGGTGCGGCAGGCGTCCGGCGAGGATGCCGACCAGGGCCGAGCGGGTGAGCAGCACGATGGGGTCGCCATATCGGGCGGCGGCGTCCTCGGCGATGGTCCGTGCCAGCCATCGGCCGTCCGGCAGCCGGACGCCGCTCTGCCCCTGGATGGCGGACAGCTTCCGCACCTCGTCGCCGACCCCGATCACGTCGAGCGCCCGCAGCGCGTTGGGTGCGACCGCCAGCCCCGCGCCCACCGGCTCGATCGAGGGGGCCCGTTCCAGGATCGTCACCTCCCAGCCCTTGTGCGCCAGTGCAAGGGCCGCCGTCAGCCCGCCGATGCCCGCCCCGATCACCACCGCGTGTGCCATGCCCGCCTCCTTGTCACTACAGATGTAGTGAATGTACTACACCTGTAGTCCGCCCCTACGATGTGGGGGTGAGCAGTCAGCGTGCGGTCGTCGTCGCGGACGCGGCCATCGCGATCCTGGCCGAGCGGGGGATGCGCGGCCTCACCCATCGGGCGGTGGACGAGGCCGCGGGGCTGCCGCCGGGCTCCACCTCCAACCACGCGCGTACGCGGGCGGCGCTGCTGGAGCTCACGCTGGCCCGGCTCACCGAGCGCGAGGAGGCCGTGTTCGCCGCCGCGATGGCGCCCGCCGGGGACATGCCCGAAGGCGTGGTCGAGGCGGCCCGGCTGGCGGATCTGCTGGCGCGGACGATGCACGCGGCGATCACCGTGCACCGCGAGACCACGATCGCGCGATACGAGCTTGCGCTGGAGGCGACCCGGCGCCCCGAGCTGCGGAAGATATACGACGACGTGGGACGCCGGATCCGGGAGCAGGTCGTCGCGGCGCTGGCCGCCGCCGGCTCGCCCGATCCGGTGCGGCACGGCCGGCAGATGGTCGCCTACATCGAAGGGCTGCTGTTCGACGCGATCGTGGGGGCGGGGGAGGTGCCGACCCTCGACGAGCTCGGCGCCGCCTTCCGGGAGCTGCTCCGCGTCGTCTCGGGCAGGTGAACCCCGGCCGCCCCGTCGAAGTGTCCGTTCGCCGTCAGGCGGGCTGGTAGACGGTGATGACCACTCCCGTCCCGGTCGCCGCCGACTCGACCAGCCGGAAGTCCCGCAGGCCCGAGCCCAGGTCCGAGCCCGAGCCCAGGTCCGAGCCCGAGCCCAGGTCCGAGCCAGCGCCAGGGAACAGCCGGCGGCCGGAGCCGAGCACGAGCGGGTAGACCAGAAGGACCAGCGTGTCGACGAGGTCGAGCGGCAGCAGCGACCGCACCAGAACCCCGCTGCCGAACACCACCAGGTTCTCCGGCAGCTCCTCCTTCAGGCGGCGCACCGCGTCGGCTGCGTCACCTCCGAGGAGCACGGAGTTCTCCCAGGCGAGGGGTTCGGCCAGGGTGGTGGACGCCACGTATTTCCGGGCGCGGGCGAGAGCCTCGCTGAATGGGTTCGGCGGCTGCTTGGGCCAGTAGCCCGCGAACTGCTCGTAGGTCGTCCGCCCGGCCCCGGATCGACACGCGCCGGGGGACTTATTTCCGGGCGGCCAACAGGCGGGCGCGGTGGGCAGGCCACTCGTCGTCGAGGATCGAATAGAGAGGGCTGTCGCGCCAGGTGCCGTCCGCGCGGCGATACTGCCGCCGGAGCACGCCCTCGCGGACGCCGCCGATGCGCTCGATGGCCGCCTGCGACCGCAGGTTGCGGATGTCGGTCTTCAGCACCACGCGGACGAACCCCAGGGCGAAGGCGTGGTCGAGCAGCAGGACCTTGCACTCGGTGTTGACGGCGGTGCGCCAGTAGGCCCTGCCGTACCAGGTGGAGCCGATCTCCACGCTCTCGTCGAAGCCGTCGACCTCCCAGTAGCCGGTCGAGCCGATCGCCTGGCCGGTCTCCTTGAAGACCACCGCGAACTGGGTGGTGCGCGGGTCGGCGATCAGCTTGTCCACGAGGCGGCGCGTGTCGTCCTCGGTGCGCGGTGTGGGCTCCGGCCGGTGCCGCCAGATCTCCTCGTCGGACGCCGCGAGGAACAGGTCGGGCACGTGGCCGGGGGCGAGCGGCTCAAGGCGTACGACGCGGCCGTCGAGCACGACGGGCGCGGGCAACTTCGCGGTCATGCGGCCGACGTTATCGCCGGTCCCGGCGGTGCGCGGATGGCCACTTCGGGCGGAACGGCGAGGACCACTTCACCGTGACCGTGTCGACATACATACCGTCTGGTCGGTACGCTGACGGGGTGACTCCTGACCCGCCGGGCCTCGACCTCACCCGCCTCGCCGAGCACCTCCAGCGCGAGGGCCTGACCGAAGGACCGCTCACCGCGGAGCTGATCGTGGGCGGCAAGTCCAACCTGACGTACGTCGTCGGGGACGGCACGAGCACGTACGTCGTGCGGCGGCCGCCGCTCGGGCACGTGCTGGCGACGGCGCACGACATGGGCCGTGAATATCGGGTCATGAGCGCGCTCAGGGACACCGGCGTCCCGGTGCCCCGCACCTACCATCTCTGCCGCGACCCGGAGGTCGTCGGCGCGCCCTTCTACGTCATGGAATACGTGGAGGGCGGGCAGCCGCAGCTCACCCCCGATCTCGCCCACGGGCTGGTGGACGTGCTGGCCGCGCTGCACTCGATCACCCCGGAGAGCGTGGGCCTCGGCGACTTCGGCAGGCCGGACGGCTTCCTGGAGCGCCAGGTCGCCCGGTGGAAGCGGCAGCTCGACGCCTCGCGCAGCCGCGAGGTGCCCGGCATCGACGACCTCCACGAGCGGCTCGTCCGCGACGTGCCCGCCTCCGGCGCGCCGGCGATCGTGCACGGCGACTTCAAGCTGGGTAACACGCTCATCGCCGATGACGAGGTGCGGGCCGTGCTCGACTGGGAGATGTCCACGCTCGGCGACCCGCTCACCGACCTGGCGCTGTTCCTCCTCTACGGCGAGTTCGCCTCGCTCGACCGGGGCGCGGCCGGGGAGGCGCCGCCCAGCGCCGAGCTGAGCATGCACTACGAGGAGGCGGCCGGCCGCGACCTGTCCCGGCTCGGCTGGTACGTCGGCCTCGCCTGCTTCAAGCTCGCGGTGATCGCCGAGGGCATCCATTTCCGATACACACAGGGGCTCACGGTGGGGGAGGGCTTCGCCGAGGTCGGCGACCAGGTCGCCCCGATCGTCGCCCGCGGGCTGATGGAGGTCTGATGGACTTCGCGTTCGACGCGACCACGAACCGCTACCGCGATCGGCTGCTCGACTTCATGGACGAGTGCGTCTATCCGTCCGAGCACGCCTTCCACGAGCAGGCGGCCGGAAGCGGCTGGAGCCCGCCGCCGATGCTGGAGGACCTCAAGGCCGAGGCCCGCTCGCGCGGCCTGTGGAACCTCTTCCTCCCGCCGTCCGACACCCGGGGCGAGCACGGCGCCGGGCTGACCAACCTCCAGTACGCCCCGCTCGCGGAGATCATGGGCAGGTCGCCCGGCATCGCGCCGCCGGCCACCAACTGCGCCGCGCCCGACACCGGCAACATGGAGGTGCTGGCGGAGTTCGGCAGCGAGTGGCAGCGCAAGGAATACCTGGAGCCGCTGCTGGCCGGGGAGATCAGGTCGGCCTTCGCGATGACCGAGCCCGACGTCGCCTCCTCCGACGCGACGAACATCGCGACCTCCATCAGGAGGGACGGCGGGGAGTACGTCATCAACGGGCGCAAGTGGTTCATCACCGGCGCGATGAACCCGAACTGCAAGGTCTTCATCGTGATGGGCAAGACCGACCCCGAGGCGCCCAAGCACCGCCAGCAGAGCATGGTGCTCGTCCCGCGCGACACCCCCGGTCTCACCGTACGGCGCGGCATGACGGTCTTCGGCTACGACGACGCCGACCACGGCGGGCACGCCGAGGTGGTGTTCGAGGACGTACGGGTGCCGGTGGACAACCTCATCGGCGAGGAGGGCGGCGGGTTCGCCATCGCCCAGGCCCGGCTGGGGCCGGGCCGCATCCACCACTGCATGCGGCTCATCGGCATGGCCGAGCGGGCGGTGGAGCTGATGTGCCGCCGGGTGCTGGAGCGCGAGGCGTTCGGCAAGCCGCTGGCCCGGCAGGGCGTGATCCAGGACTGGATCGCCGAGTCGCGGGTGCGCATCGAGCAACTGCGCCTGCTGGTGCTGAAGACGGCCTGGCTGATGGACACGGTCGGCAACAAGGGCGCGCACACGGAGATCCAGGCCATCAAGATCGCCGGTCCGGCGACGGTGGAGTGGATCCTCGACAAGGCCATCCAGGCGCACGGCGCCGGCGGGATCAGCCAGGACTTCCCGCTGGCGGCGCTGTGGGCGGGCGCGCGGTCGCTGCGGTTCGCCGACGGCCCCGACGAGGTCCACAAGCGGTCGCTGGCCTACCGCGAGCTCAAGAAATACATGGGGTGATATTTCGTGGCATGGGATGAGGCGTCGGTCGCCGAGCGCGCCAGAGCCTTCCTCGCGGAGCACGACCCGGCGGCCATGGACCGCCTGGAGTTCCTGCGCGCCCGGTTCGACGCCGGGCTGGCCTGGGTGCACTTCCCGGAGGGCCTCGGCGGGCTCGGCGCGTCCAGGGACCTGCAGGCCGTGGTCGAGCGGGAGCTGAAGGGCACGCCCGACAACCGGCCGGGCCGGATCGGCATCGGCCTCGGCATGGCCGCCCCGACGATCCTCGCCTTCGGCACCGAGGAGCAGAAGAAGCGCTTCCTGCGCCCGCTGTGGACGGGCGAGGAGGTGTGGTGCCAGCTCTTCAGCGAGCCGGGGGCCGGTTCCGACCTCGCCACGCTGGCCACCCGCGCCGTACGCGAGGGCGACGAGTGGGTGGTGGACGGCCAGAAGGTGTGGACGTCGAGCGCGCACACCGCGCGCTGGGCCATCCTCGTGGCCCGCACCGACCCCGGCGTGCCCAAGCACCGTGGGCTGACCTACTTCGTGTGCGACATGCACGCCCCCGGCGTCGAGGTGCGCCCGTTGCGCCAGATCACCGGAGAGGCCGAGTTCAACGAGGTCTTCCTCACCGGGGTGCGGCTGCCCGACTCGCTGCGGCTGGGCGAGGTGGGCGACGGCTGGCGGGTCGCGCAGACCACCCTCATGAACGAACGGGTCGCCATCGGCGGCACGCCGACCCGGCGCACGATGATGGGCGTCGTCGCCGAGACCTGGCGCTCCCGGCCCGAGCTGCGCACCCACGACCTGCACCAGCGGCTGCTCAAGCTCTGGGTGGACACGGAGGTCATGCGGCTGACCGCCGTACGGCTGCGCGAGCAGCTCGCCGCCGGGCATCCGGGGCCGGAGGGATCGGGCATGAAGCTGGCCTTCGCCCGGCTGCACCAGGAGCTGTCGGGCCTGGAGGTCGAGCTGCTGCGCGAGGACGGCCTGGCCTACGACGACTGGACGTTCCGCCGCCCCGACACGGTCGACTTCGTCGGCCGCGAGGCGGGCTACCGCTACCTGCGCGCCAAGGGCAACTCGATCGAGGGCGGCACCTCCGAGATCCTGCGCAACATCATCGCCGAACGCGTCCTCGGCCTGCCCGCCGAGCCGCGCGCCGACAAGGACGTCGCCTGGAAGGACCTCCCCCGATGACGCTGCTGTACACGGAGGTGGAGGAGGAGCTGCGGGCCGCCGTCCGCGACCTGCTCACCGACACCTGCCCGCCGTCCGCCGTGCTCGACCGGGCCGGCTCGGCCGCCGCGGGCGGCACGCCGTACGACGCGGAGCTGTGGAAGGCGCTCGCCCGCGACATCGGCGTGGCCGGGCTGCTGGTCCCCGAGGAGCTCGGCGGCGCGGGCGCCTCGGCGCGGGAGGCGGCCGTCGTGCTGGAGGAGCTGGGCCGGGCCGTCGCTCCCGTGCCGTTCCTCAGCAGCGCCGTCCTCGCCACCCAGGCATTGCTTGTGGCGGGGGGAGAGGTGGCCGGTGAGCTGCTGGGACGCCTGGCGACCGGTGAGGCGACCGCCGCGCTCGCGGTGTCGTTCGCCGCCTCGCCGTACGCGCCGCCGGCCCCGGTGGCGTCCCTCGGCGAGGACGGCACGGTCACCGGCACGGTCACGGGGGTGATCGGCGCGGAGGCCGCCGACGTCCTGCTCGTCCCGGTGCGGCTCGCGCAGGGCGTGGGGCTGTGCGCGGTCGAGACGTCGCCCACCGTCCAGGGGAGCGCCGAGGAGGCCGTCCGGGTGACGACGGTCACCTCGCTCGACCTGACCCGGCCCATCGCGACCGTCGAGTTCGCGTCGGCCCCGGCGCGGATCGTCGCGCGGGCGGAGGGGCTGGAGCTGCCGTGGGTGTGGGAGGCCCTGGCGCGCGGCGCCGGCCTGCTCGCCTCCGAACAGCTCGGCGTCGCCGAGTGGTGCCTCACCACCACGGTCGCGTACGTGAAGGAGCGCAGGCAGTTCGCCCGTCCCGTGGGGTCGTTCCAGGCGGTCAAGCACCGGCTGGCCGACCTGTGGCTGGAGGTCGTGGGGGCCAGGGCGGCGGCCCGCAACGCGGCGGCCCTGCTGGCGGAGGCGCCCGCCGCGGGACCGCTCGGCGACGAGGCGGCCGTGGCGGTCGCGGTGGCGCAGGCCCACTGCGGGGCGGTCGCGGTGCACGCCGCGGAGGAGTGCGTGCAGCTTCACGGCGGCATCGGGATGACCTGGGAGCACCCCGCGCATCTTTATCTCAAGCGGGCCAAGGCCGATCAGATCGGGCTGGGCACGCCGGGCGACCACCGCGACGCGCTCGCCGGCCCGGCGGACCTCCCCGCGCCCATGTGAGCCGTGGTGCCGGGCGTGATCAGGGTCGCAGCGAGTTGAGCAGGAGGTCGGCGAAGTGGCGGCCGACCTCCTGGCCGGTCAGCGGGCCGTCCGGGTGATACCAGGTGCCGAGGTGGTGGACCGAGCCGAAGAAGAAGTCGACCACCATCTCGGCGGGGATGTCGTCGCGGAAGACGCCGTCGCGCTGCCCCTCGACCACGAGGTCGCGGAACCGCTCGTGATAGCGCCGCCGCTCGGCCCGCACGCTCTTGTACGTCTCCGGCGCGAGCTGGTGCATCGACCTGAAGAAGATCTTGGAGTCGTCGAGGTTGTCGACCGTGGTCACCACCACGTCCGTCGCGGCGGCGTGCAGCCGCTCGGCCACCGGGCCCTCCGCGTCGGCGAACCGGTTGAGGCGCTCCATCTGCAGGCGCAGCACCCGGGCGTAGATCTCGTGGAGCAGGTCGTCCTTGGAATCGAAGTAGTGATACATGGCGCCCTTGGTGACGCCGGCGGCCGCGACGATCTCCTGCACCGACGTGCTCTCGAAACCCCGCTGGGCGAACAGCCGGGTGGCCTCGGCGAGCAGGCGCTGCCGCACCGGCTCCTCCAGGGACCCGTTCGCGCGGTCCCCCGTTGCGCGGCGTTCTCCGGCGGCGCTGCGCTCTCGGGCTGCGCTGTGTTGTCGGGCTGCGCTGTGCTCCCTGGCTGCGCGGCGGGCCATTGCCGACCTCCTCTGTCTCTCAAGTCAAGCATACCGACTGGTCGGTCAAGTGTCGGCACTGGCGTAATTGCGCTACTTCCCTCACCTTAGGAGGGTTGGGATTCCCGCTCGGGTATCCCGGAGAAAGCCGCATGCCTAGTGTGGGGGGTTTCGCGTGCCCAGTGGGTCCATTTACGTCCCGAAGGATGAGAAGTTCACGGGCGCATCGCCGCAGAACCTGTACGAGACGTTCTGGTTCGCCGGACGCAAGAACCGCATCCGGGTGCGGGCCGCCGTCGCCTTCGCGGGGTTCGTCATCGGCAACCTGGTGGGCCCGCGGTTCGGCCTGAACATGTTCGCCGCCGGTGTCGGCCTGGGCGTCCTCGCGGGCGGCACCGACCTGTTCATCGCCTGGCGCCTGCACGAGCGTACGGCCGTGTGGCGGGGCAAGCGCCGTGGCGAAGTGCGCACCGGGCGGCTGCTGCGGTTCGCGCTGCGCCGGCACGGCTATCGCGTGATGGACGGCCGGGCCGTCCCCGGCGAGGCGTCGATCGACCACCTCGTCATCGGGCCGGGCGGCATCTGGATCGTGGACAACGAGGCGTGGTCGCCCGACACCCTGATCGCGCGCTACGGCGAGCGGCTGTTCTTCGACGAGAAGTTCGGCACCTCGGTCGCCAAGGGGCTCATCTCCGCCGCCGGGTCGATGGCCGGGCTGCTGACCAAGGAGACCGGCATCGAGGTCTCCATCGACCCGGTGCTCGCCGTACACGGCGGGAAGATCAAGGCCAGGGGCGGCGTGCTGCACGGCGAGGGGCTGACCGTCGCCTACCCGTGGAGGGTCGCCCGCTGGATCCGCGCGCACGGGTCCGGGACGTTCACCGAGGAGCAGATCGAACTGCTGGCCCGTACGGCGGCCCGCATCCTGCGCCGCATGAGCTGAGCCGAGCCGAGCTGAGCCGGGCGGCCCGCGGCCGTGTCGATTCGGGCGAAGGGAATCGACTCGGGCCGGTGTCTCTCAGGCCGTGTCCGTCAGGCCGTGTCCGTCAGGCCGGCGTCTCTCAGGCCAGTGTCTCGACGAAGGCGGCGAGCTGGGCGACGTTGCGGCACTCGTGCATGGGCACGACCGAGCCGTACGCCGTGGCGAGGGAGTCCCCGGTGTCCCACTGGGCCCGGGGCTCCGGGTTGAGCCAGTAGGCGTGCCTGGCCTGCCCGGCCAGCCGCTTCAGCGTGCCCAGCGCCGGCACCTGATAGTTCGACCTGGCGTCGCCGAGGATCAGCAGCGACGTCCGGGGGCCGACGGCGTCGGGGAAGCGTTCGGCGAAGCGCTCGAAGACGTGGCCATAGTCGGTGCGGCCGAACCTGACGATGTCGGCCTCGTCGGTGAGGCGGCCGATGGCGTCCAGCACGTCCGCGCCCGGGGCGAACAGGTCCGTGATCTCGTCCACGGTGTCCACGAACGCGAACGCCCGCACCTTGGTGAACTGCTCCCGGAGTGCGAACGTCAGCAGCAGAGTGAAGTGCGAGAACGTGGAGACCGAGTCGCTGGCGTCGCACAGCACCACCAGCTCGGGCCGGTGCGGGCGGGGCGGGCGCAGGTGCGTGGTGAGCGGCACCCCGCCCGTGGACAGCGAGGCCCGCACCGTACGCCGGAAGTCGAGCCGCCCGCGCCGCCCCCGCTTCTGCCGGATCGACAGCCGCGTGGCCAGGCGGCGGGCGAGGGGATAGACCTCTCGGCGCAGCCGGGCCAGCTCCTCCTTGGTCGCGCGCAGGAAGTCGACCCGGTCGATCGGCGGCCGGACCGTCGACCTGGCGATCTTCTCGACGCCCGACTCCTCGGCGATCCTGCGGCGTACGTCGGAGGCCACCGCCTCGGTGAAGGCTTCGATGGTCCGAGAGATGTGTCGTCTGGCGACCTTCTCCGGCAGGCCACCGCGCTCGTCGAGCATGGCCGCCAGCATCCGGGCCACCAGCGTCTCCGGCGACAGCGCGCGCAGCACCGGGAAGGAGAACCACGACTGCCTGCCGGGCGCCGCCTGGACCTGCCCGAATCGTCCGACCATCGCCCGCGCGAACTCCCGGAACGCGGGGTCGGCCGGGTCGCCCATCAGCAGCTCCGCCAGCCGCTCACGCAGCTCCGGCAGCGCGGCGTCGTCGGGGACGTCCGCGCTCGCGGCCGGACCGGTCACCGGCGGGAACCACAGGTCGAAGAGCAGGTCGAACCCCGGCCGGTGGGCGGGCCGCTTCACCAGCGTCGCGGCGTACGCCTCGCGCAGCGTCTCCCGCTCGGCCAGGTCGATGACCATGAGCGCGTGGGCCGCGTCCAGGCCCTCGGCCGGGGAGACCGGCAGCCCGGCCTCCCGCAGGGCGTGGACGAACCCCACGTGCCGGTCCACGAGGGACGCCCGAGCCGTCATGACCGGGACGGCAGGCCGAGCTCCTTGGCGGCCCGCACCTGGTCGGAGTTGTGCTTGAGCACCACGCCCAGCGTCGCGCCGATCAGCGCCTCGTCCAGCTCCGTGCGGCCCAGCGCGAGCAGGGTGTGCGCCCAGTCGACGGTCTCCGCGATCGACGGCGACTTCTTCAGCTCCAGCCCCCGCAGCGTGGCCACCGTACGGGCGAGCTGGTCGGCGATGCTCGCGGGCAGCCCGGGGATCTGCGCGAGCAGGATGTCGCGCTCTCGTTCCGGCGTGGGGTAGCCGAGGTGGAGATAGAGGCAGCGCCGCTTGAGCGCCTCCGACAGCTCGCGGGTCGCGTTCGAGGTCAGCACGACGTACGGCCGGCGCGCGGCGGTGATCGTGCCCAGCTCGGGGATCGTGATCTGGTAGTCGGACAGGATCTCCAGCAGCAGCCCCTCGACCTCGACGTCGGCCTTGTCGGTCTCGTCGATGAGCAGCACGGTGGGCTCCTCGCTCCTGATCGCCCGCAGCAGGGGGCGTTCGAGCAGGAACTCCTCGGAGAAGATGTCGTCCCAGGCGCCGTCGTCGGCCTGGATGCGCAGCAGTTGCTTCTTGTAGTTCCACTCGTACAGGGCACGCGCCTCGTCCAGGCCCTCGTAGCACTGCAGGCGGATGAGCCGCGCGCCGGTGGCCTGCGCCACGGCCTTGGCGAGCTGGGTCTTGCCCACCCCCGCCGGTCCCTCGGCCAGCAGCGGCTTGCCCAGCGCCCCGGCCAGGAACACCGATGTCGCGATGCCGTCGTCGGCAAGGTAGTCGACGGCCGCCAGCCGCCCCCGGACCTCGTCAGGCGAGGCGAACCACATGTGCGCTCCCAACCGCTGAACCGAATGTTGTTCTACTCTAACCGGATTTTGTCTGATCTGGCCGCTGCGGTAACCTCTAAGAGCTTTCGCGCCGCTAGCTCAGTTGGTTAGAGCAGCTGACTCTTAATCAGCGGGTCCGGGGTTCGAGTCCCTGGCGGCGCACCAGCGAGAAACCCCAGGTCGGCATCGTCGGCCTGGGGTTTCTGCTGTCGCGGGCGGCGGCCTGGCGATCCTCCTGGGGCTCTTCCTGCTGCTGATCGCCGCCACCTTGCTATCGAGCGGCTGACGGCCGCGGGGTTCCCTCGGCCCGGGCCTTCCCCGCCGCCGAGGTGGCGTACAGGGACGCGAGCAACTGGAGGCGTTCGGCGTCCGCGCTGCCGGGCTCGGCGGTGTGGACGAGCAGGACCGGCCCGGGATCGCCGGGCAGGGGATAGACGTCCCAGTCGAGGGTGATGTCGCCGACCTGCGGGTGCCGGAACAGCTTCGTCCCGTGGACGGTCTCACGCACCTCGTGACGGGCCCAGAGCCGGCGGAAGTCCGCGCTGCGGATGCTCAGCTCGCCGATGACCTCCCGGGCGCGCGGATGGTCCGGGTCGGTCGCGACGGCGGCCCGCAGCATGCCGATGTACTGCAGGGCGGTGGCCTCCCAGTCGGGGCAGCGCCCACGGGCCCCGGGGTCCTCGAACAACGCCATGAGCAGGTTCCGCCGCCCCGGCGGCAGGGTGTCCGGATCGCCGAGCAGTGCCTCGGCGAGGGTGTTCCACGCGAGCACGTCGAGGTGCCGGCCGAGCACGACCGCCGGGGTGGCAATGACGTGCAGCAGGCGCCGGGTGCTGTCCGGCACGCGTTCCGGCGCCCGGCGGGTGCGGACGGCAGCCGGCCGCCGCGCCGCCCGGGCGAGGGTGAACAGGTGCCGCCGTTCCTCGTCGTCGAGGTCGAGCGCGGAGGCGATGGCGTCGAGCACGTCGTCGGAGGGCCGCACTTCACGGCCCTGCTCCATGCGCTGGTAGTAATCGGTGCTCAGCCCGGCCAGCAGCGCGACCTCCTCGCGCCGCAGCCCGGTCACCTTGCGCCGGGGCCCCGGCTCCAGGCCGACGTCCTGCGGGCGCAGCCGGCCGCGGCGGGTACGCAGGAAGTCGCCGAGCTCACGGGCGTACGGGTGGTTGACGGCCATGCCGACAGTCTGCCGCCGTGGTCCGCGCCCAAGGTAGGTCTGTGGTTCCCAGGCACCCGCGTACGACCGAATCCCGGCGATCCCGTCCTAGCGTCGCCGCCATGAGCGAATGGAACGCCAGTCACATCCCCGGCCAGCAGGGCCGGGTCGCCGTCGTCACCGGCGCGAACTCGGGGCTCGGCCTGGTCACCGCGACCGAGCTCGCCCGGCACGGCGCCCACGTCGTGATGGCCGTACGCAACACCGCCGCGGGCGAGCGGGAGGCCGAGACGATCCGGCGCTCCGCGCCCGGGGCCGAGATCGAGGTGCGGGAACTCGACCTGGCCTCGCTCGCGTCGGTGCACGCGTTCGCGAAGGACCTCGCCGCCGACTTCCCGGCGATCGACCTGCTGGTCAACAACGCGGGCGTGGTCCTCCTCGGCCCCGCCCGCACGACGGCCGACGGGTTCGAGCTCCAGCTCGGCACCAACATGCTGGGCCACTTCGCCCTCACCGGCCTGCTGCTCGGCAACCTCGGCCGGGCGGACGCGGCACGGGTGGTCGGCCTCAGCTCGATCACCCACAAGAACGCCCACCTCGACTTCGACGACCTGATGTCGCGGCGCGACTTCGGCGCGAGCCGCGCGTACGGCCGCTCCAAGCTCGCCACCACCGTCTTCGGCCTCGAACTCGACCGCCGCCTGCGCGCCGCGGGCTCACCGGTCGTCAGCGTCCTCGCCCACCCCGGGCTGTCCAGAAGCAATCTCACTCCCCGGGCCTGGGAGCATCGCGGCCGGCTCGGCCGGATCATTGCCCGAGCCGGGCTGCTGGTGACGCAGCCCGCCGAGCGGGGGGCGCTGCCCCAGCTCTTCGCCGCCACCGCCCCCGGCGTACGCGGCGGTCAGTTCTTCGGACCGTCCGGCCCCTGGGAGACGCGCGGCCGGGTCGTGGAGGTCCGCCCCAGCGCGGAGGCGGCCGACCCGAGCGTCGGCCGCCGCCTCTGGACCACCGCCGAGTCCCTGACCGGCGTCACCTATCTCTGACCCCGCGTCCTGGCTTCCCGTCGGCATGACGCTGGATCTACGCTGAACCCGCTCGTACGGCGGCGCCGGGACGGGGGTCCCGGCGCCGCGTCACCAGACGGTCAGGGGATCAGTAGAGCTTGTTGTCCGGCACCGGCAGGTCGATCTGCTGGGGACCGTGCCAGGTGCCCTTGTCCTTGGGAATGTCGCCGCCGTTCAGCGCGTGGCCCACGCCGAGCACGAGCGGAATCTCCACCCGGCTCTTGTGCAGGTCGACGGTGACGGTGGTGCCGGTGGCCCGCTCGCCGCTGTAGTTCGAGTCGGTGCCGGCGATCACCAGCCCGATCCTGTGGCCCTTCTTGAAGACGTACTCCTGCGGCAGCGTCTTCCACTTGACCTGCGCGTACGTGCCGGGGGTCAGCGGCGAGGACTCGGAGAGCGAGTCGCGGTTCTGCGCGTCGATCCAGCCGCGGGCCACGACCTCCAGCGGCCGCGTGGCCAGGTTGGTGGCGACCTTCTTGTAGCAGGCGTCGTCGTCGGCGGTGCTGTCGCCGTGGCAGTCCTCTTCGGCGAGGGTGGTGATGCCCTGTCCACGGCGCCAGTCGACCCGGGTGTCCTCGCCGAAGTCGACGAGAAGCGCGGTCAGGTTCGAGGCCGGCGTGTCGAGCGAGACCCGCAGGTCCACCTCGGGCGTGCCCGACATACGCAGGTCGCGCGGCAGCTCGCCGGTGGTGAAGGCGATCCGTCCGGCCTTGGCCGTGCCGACATCGGCGACCATCGCGTCCTCCGACTGGCGGACGTCGGTGAAGCTCGCGGTCTCGCCGTTCTTGCCGGGCTTGAGGTTCAGCGAACCGTCGGCGGACGGACGGAAGAAGTGGGTCGAGGCGGCAGGCGTCGGCCAGTCGCTCTGGGTGACCCAATCGGCCGGGCCGACCTGCACGTCGGCGCGCGGCTCCCGCATGATCCCGTTGTTCACGCCGAGCAGCCAGTAGTCGAACCACCGGTGCAGCGTGTCGACCCACAGGTCGCGGCGCCCTTCGAAGTCGAAGGGGTCCACGTGCTGATACTGGCCGACCCAGATCTTGCGCGGCACGTTCCGCTCGGCGAGCGCCTGCCACCACACCGAGAAGTTGTCGGGCTTGACGTTCAGGTCGTTGACCGTGTGCACGACGAAGACGCTGGCGTGCACCTTCGAGGCGTCGCCGAGCGACCCGGCGACGTAGTCGCGCTCGGCCCAGAAGCCGTTGTAGTTGCCCGTGGTGTCGTCGGCGTCGACGTCGAGCTGGGCCCGCTTGGCCGCGCACTTGGCGGCCGGGTCGGTGTCGACGGCCCGGGACAGGTACGACATGTAGTTGAAGTTGTAGATGACGCCGTTGGAGCGCTGGTACTTGTACCAGGAGCTGATGGCGGAGATCGGGACGATCGTCTCCAGGCCCTCGACCCCGGTCGCCGCGACCGCGTTGGCCAGCGTGCCGTCGTACGACTTGCCGATCATGCCGGCCTTGCCGGTGCTCCAGTCGGCCACGGCGGGGGAGCCGTCGTCGTGGAAGGCGGGGGCGCGGCCGTTCAGCCAGTCGATGACCGCCTTGCCGCCCAGCACGTCGGCCCTGCCGCCGACGTCCGGGCAGCCGTCGGACTTCGTGGTGCCGACCATGTCGACGTTGAGCACGGCGTATCCGCGCGGCACGAAGTAGTTGTCGTAGAACAGCGGGAACTTCACGGGCTCGCCCGCCGCGTCGTACACCTTGCGCTCGGACTCGTTGCCGCGCCCGGAGTTGTCGTAGTAGGGGCTCTCGTCGATGATCGTCGGCACCTTGAGCCCGGGGCCCGACTCCCTGGGCCGGATGATGTCGACCCTGACCCGGTCGAGGCGGCCGTCGGAGTCGCTGTCGACGCTCGACTCGACGTAGACGTGCTCGCGGATGGCGTCGGCGTAGGAGAAGACCGGTTGGGTGCGTCCCTTGTCGACGGTGATGGCCGGACCGGTGGCCGCGTGGGCCGGGACCGCGCCGATCGCGGCCACGGCGACCGCGGCGATGGCTGCTCGTAACAGCACGGAGAGCCTCCAGAGGGGGTGTGGAAATCCCCCGCAAATCTCCATGCGTGCCGGTTTGCCGACAAGATCCCTTTATGCGATCGACATCACCTTGATCCTGCTGTGTGACAGAAGTGGTTCACGGGGGTCAGGGGGCGTTGTGAGATCGCGGCCGGTTCATCGGGCTGACGAACACCGGCGTGCCGGAGACGGCCAGGCACAGCCGCCGGTCGCGGACCTCGACGGGGTGCGGCTCGCCGAACGCGTCCACGGCGGTCGCGGCGGACGCCGGCCAGGGCCAGGAGACGGCGACGGGCGGCAGATCCTCCTCGTCGACCGCGCCCCGCCCGTCCCACAGCACGAGCAGCGGCTCCTGTCCGGCACGCTCGACCTCGAACGCGTACAGGCCGGGCGCGTCGGCGAACGGGACGCGGGTCACCCGCCGGGCGTCCGCGAGCTGCGCCGTGAGCAGGGCGAAGGTGTCCGCCGCCGGGTGCCGTACGGCGAGCTCGCCGTCCCGGTAGCCGAGCATGGCGAGCTTGCCGAACATCAGATGCATGATCTGCAGCGGATCGGCCGGGCCGGGCACCTCGGGCGCGAGGTTCCAGTAGAGGGTGCGGCGGACCCCGGCGGCGAGCGCCTGCAGGGTGCACGCGACCAGTTGGCGGCAGTTGATCCGGTGTCGCCGGGCCTCCAGCTCGGGCGGGCACCCCTCCATGAACATCTGCAGCCGGGGCGGGAGCTGCGGCATCCGGGCGTACAACGCGGCCATGGCCCGCCGCTCCGGGGTGTCCTGCCGCGCCCTCGCGGCCAGCTCTCTCGTGCTCTGCACGGCTGGCTGGCTCGTGCTCTGCACGGCTGGCTGGCTCGTGCTCTGCACCTGCCCGCCCGCGTCGGCGAACGCCTTGGCGAACACCTCGTACATCACGGCCTGCGCTTCGGGGAACTCGAACGGCACGGGCGCGGCGTACTCGCCCGCCACCACCGGCCGGAGACAGCCGTGCGCCCGCATCAGCTCCCGTACGGCCTCGATGTGGGCGGGGACCGCGGCGGCATCACCGTAAAGGTGCACGTCGAACAGATCGAAGGCGTCCCGGCCGCCGCGCAGCACCTGCTCGAAGAAGCGCCACGGCTCGCTTCCCGGCTCCCCGCCGAGCACGTCGTAGCCGCACCCGCCGAGCACCACGGCGGCCGCGGGGTCGGCCTCCTTGACCGCGGCGTACATGACCTTGAGCTGCGCGACGTACTCGTCGGCGGTGCCCGCCCACAGCAGGTCGGTGTTGCTCGGCTCGTTGTCGCACTGCCAGTAGTGCACCCGCCCGGCGCAGCGCCGCACCACCCGGCGGACGAACTCGGCGTACGCGTCCAGGTCGAGCGCGGGGGAGGGCGGCAGGAAGTCGGTCGGCGTCCGGGTCGCCCAGGGGGAGCTGGAGCACAGCGTGATCCAGACCTCCTCGTCGCCGTCGAGCTGGCCGAGCAGCGCGTCGACCACGTCCCAGCGGTAGTGGCCCGGCTCGGGCTCGACCTGGCTCCAGTAGACGTACGCCCGGAGGATCCCGGCCCCCAGCGACCGGGCCTGGGGGATGAACGTGCCGGGCGGGCCGAACAGGCCGTAGCTGACGCCCCTCACCACGCCCAGCCGGATCCCCTGGGGTTCGTACGCGTCGGTCGTCTCCTGTGCCATCGGTGCCTCCGTAAGTTTATGATGTACACATAGAGTGTATGTTGTAAACTTACGGCATGGGAGAGACGGACGAGTTCCCGCTGATCTGGACCCGGCCGCAGCCGCGCAGGCGCGGGCTGGACCGGGAGAAGGTCGTGGCGGCGGCGATCGGCGTCGCCGACGAGGCCGGGCTCGACGGCCTGACGATGAAGGCGGTCGCCGCCCGGCTCGGGCCCTACTCGCCGATGGCCCTCTATCGGCACGTGCACAGCAAGGAGGGCCTGTTCGACCTCATGCTCGACGCGGCCACGGCCGAGATCCCGCTGCCCGCCGAGCCCGGCGACGACTGGCGTGACGACCTGCGCACGCTCGCCCTGGAGACCCGGCGGATGACGTCACGGCATCCCTGGTTCGCCATGCTGGTCCACGCGCGCCCTCCGGCAGGCCCGCACATGATGCGCCGGCTGGAGTTCATGCTCACCGTCCTCGTACGGCAGGGCGCGAGCGTCGGCGATGCGATGACCTACGCGGCGCTGCTCGATCGGCACGTGCTGGGCAGCGCGCTGCAGGACAGCGAGGAGGCCCGTCAGGAGCGGTGCCAGGGCCTGGACGACGACGCCCGGCTCTATGCCGCCGTCGCGGCGCTGCGCGACCTGGCCGCCGCCGACGGCGGCCTGCCCCACCTCACGGAATGGCTCACCCATCCGGCCGGTCCCACGCCGGAGGAACGCTTCGTGATCGGGCTCGACTTCGTCCTCGACGGGATCGCGCGCAGGCTGCCGTAATCGGGGCCGCGCCCGAAAACCGAGATCACGAAAACCTTTTCGCACGCTCCGCGCCGCTCTGATTTGTGCTGCCAAGGCGACCCGGCACCGTCGCCGCCACCTGCAACGACGGCTCGAAGGACAGCCGGGTGGCGGTGACCTGGGACGCGACCGATCCCGAGCGGTACGCCGCCCCGGGCACGTTCACCGTCACCGGGCACGTGACCGGGTGCTCTCCCACTCCAGCGCACCCTTGACGACCTTCGGCCGCCAGCCGCGGATCGGCCTGCCGGTCTCCAGCGACCTCGTGGTCGCCTTCAGCAGCGCCAGATAGGACGGCCACACGACGTCGCCCTCCAGGGTGAGACCCTCCTCGTTGAAGAACTCGCCCGTCTTCCCCGTACGCGTGTCGTTGAAGAGGTTGCCGCCGTCGATGGCGTAGGCGAAGGGGATCAGGTGGCCGTCCCACCAATACCCGTCGGGGCCGATGTCGCAGAGCATCTTCCACTCGCTGTGGATCTGCTTGGCGGGCATCAGCTCATAGAAGGGGGCGGGGCCGAACCCCAACGAACCGGCAGCTCCTCGGTCGTCGGCTTCTCCGGGGTCGGCTCCTCCGTCGGCGTCGGGCAGGCGGCGGCCGTGGTTCGCCTCCCACCGGGCGAGGTTCTGCGGGTCGGCGCCGAACTTGAGCTTCCGCAGCGTGGCCGAGGCGTGCGCGCCCGGCCAGCGTTCGATGCGGTCCCACGCCTGGTTCACCCGCGCCGCGACCGCCGGGTCGGGCGTACGCGGGGTGTAGGTGGGCTCGTCGCTTGGGAAGCCGGGGTCCTGCGGGATGTCGGGGGTGAGCTTCGCCTCGTCGTCCCACTGCACCGGCGGGCACCCGATGCTCTTCGCCTCCTCGGGAGTGAGGGCGTTGGCCTTCATCTCGGCTTCGAACTCGGGATCGCCGCAGGACATCGACGCGACGGCGCCCATCGATGTGGAGATGCACAGCACCGAATGCACCGTGAGATCCGGCTCGCCGGCGAGCCCTCCCAGCACAAGCACGCTCACGAGCGCCGGCCACACGACACGCCGCGATCTGATCACCGGCGCACTGTATCGATCTTGACCGACAGACCTCAGGCCGTTCGCAGGCAAACGCATCTTTGATCGCAATTGAAACGCGGTTTCGGGGGAATCTCTCCGTACATCGCTCTGAAACTGTATGGTTCTTGCGCTCAAGTGAAGAGGTGATCACTATGCTTCTGCGCTTCCGGGTGGCCAACCATCGGTCGTTGCGCGATGAACAGACGTTGTCGTTCGTGGCCGCGCCACGGCGGGGGGAACAGAAGCGAAAGGGTGCTGTGATCCCTCGGACCGTGTCAGCGGCGGGGATCTACGGTGCGAACGCATCGGGCAAGTCCAACGTGCTGGACGCCCTGCGGTGGATGAGCCGGGCGGTGAAGAGTTCGCATACCACGTGGGCGCCGAGCGGAGGGGTGCCGCGACGTCCGTTCCTGCTCGACGAGACAGGCCGCAAAACCCCCTCCTTCTATGAGGTCGACTTCCTCGACGAGGGAGTGCGGTATTCCTATGGCTTCGAGATCGACGACGAGAACGTCCGCGGCGAGTGGTTGTACTCCTTTCCGGCCGGGCGGCCCAGGACGCTGTTCGAGCGGAACGGGCCCGAGGACTACAGGTTCGGTCGTTCGCTCGGCGGAGAGACCGCCCGGATCGCGAAGCTCACCAGAGGGAACGCCCTTTACCTCTCCTCGGCGGCTTCCAACAACCACCCGTTGCTGGGTGCCCTATACGAGACGTTGGCGGAGAAGGTCCACTTCGCCGAGCAGGATCACTTCGACGAACAGGCTCGGCTCTCGGCGACCATGTCGCTTCTCGAGCATCCCCGAGCGGCCAGGGACGTCAACGAACTCCTGCGGCTGGCCGATCTCGGCCTGGAGTCGGCCGAGGTGGTGCGTCGCGAGATACCGCCCGAGGTGCTCACGAGTTTCCGGCGTCTGCGAGAGGCCGTACGGGAGAGTGGCGGCGACTTCGCCACCGACGAGGAGCAGTTCGGAAAAGAGATCCGCCTACGCCGGGCCGGGACGGACGTCACCCTGGACATCAGAGAGGAGAGTGCGGGCACCCGAGTCTGGCTGTCGATGCTGGGCTACACCCTGGTGACGCTTCTGGCCGGACACCTGCTGGTGGTCGACGAAATCGACTCCAGCCTTCACCCCGTGCTTTCCTCGACCTTGATCCGGATGTTCCAGGACCCCGAGATCAACCGGACCGGGGCGCAGTTGCTGTTCGCGTCCCACGACACGACACTGCTCGGCACCATGCTCGCCGACGACACCCTGGGCCGGGACGAGGTCTGGTTCACGGAGAAGGACGCGAACGGTGCCACATCCCTTTTCCCGCTCGCCGATTTCCGGCCACGAACCGACGAGAACATCGAGCGTGGTTACCTCCAGGGTCGATATGGTGCTGTGCCGTACCTGAACTTCGACAAAGTTCGCGAGATCTTCCGAGGAATGGAACCCCGACTGGATGAGCCCTCGGCGTAGCCCCCCACGCTTGGAACGGCCTTCAGCGAAAAGAGATCCGAAGAAGCGCATCCTCGTCATATGCGAGGGCGTCGTCACCGAGGTCCAATACTTCAACGGGGTGAAAGACCACTTTCGAGCAGTCCCCGTAGAGGTCGGCCACTGCGACGTCGACGGCTGCGGCAAGGATCCGCTGAGCGTCGTGAGGGAGGCGATCCGGCGTCGGGACAAGGCCCGTTCCGCCGCGCGGCGGCACCGGGACGCCTTCCTCGCCTATGACGAGATATGGGCGGTGGTGGACGTCGACGATCACGCCTCTCTGGATGAGGCGATCCGCGTGGCGCGAGATGATGGGATCAATCTGGTCATCTCCCGCCCCTGCTTCGAGATCTGGCTGCTGTGGCACTATCAGGATTGTCCGGCCGCTCTGACCGCCAAAGAGATCCAGCGGAAGCTCGCGACGAAACTGCCGAACTACGACAAGCATCTCTCTGCGACATTTCCCTACCACGACTATCTTCGAGCCGAACGCCGTGCGAAATCGGCCGATCCCGATCACTCGGCACCTAACCGGAAAGGGCGCAATCCCTCCACGAACGTGTGGCTCGTCGTGAACGGGATCGCCCAGTCCGGGAAGAGAGAACCCGTCGGCATCTGAGCCTCGTACGCTGATCTTCTTTTCCGGGGTGCGGGAAAACCACTGGGCGTACCGGGCCGGGGCGGAGGAGACTCGGCACATGGGGATCATCGCGGCGGAGCGGCTCACGCTGTGGCCGCTGACCGTGCAGGACGCGGACGAGATGGCGGAGGTGCTGTCGGGAGAGGAGCTGTACGCCTTCATCGGCGGAGCCCCGCCCACCCCGCAGGAGCTCCGCGCCAGGTACGCCAGGCTCGAAGCCCGCCGCTCACCGGACGGGCGGCAGGAGTGGCTCAACTGGATCATCCGCCGCGACACCGACCGGCGGGCGGTCGGCTACGTCCAGGCGACCGTGGCGGACGAGGGGCGGCGGGCCGAGGTCGCGTGGGTCGTGGGAACCACGTGGCAGGGCCAGGGCTACGCCTCGGAGGCGGCGGCTGCCCTGGCCGGGTGGCTGCGGGCGCGCGGCGTCGCCCGCATCGAGGCCCACATCCATCCCGATCACCACGCGTCCATGGCGGTGGCCGGCCGGGTCGGCCTGGCGCCCACCGATCACGTCGAGGACGGCGAGCGCCTGTGGGCCTGGGAGGCCGGGGCCTGAAACGCCCCGGCCTCCCGCCGGTCTGCGCCAGTCTGCATGTCCTCCTGCCGGTCCGCGCCGGTCTACCCGGTCTGCGCCGGTTCGCGTCGGTCTGCCCGGCCTCCCGCCGGTCCGCGCGTGAACGGGCCGGTCTGTGGGCGGACGAGCGGCCTACGTGCGGCCGGGCAGCCGCAGCGTCGCCACGACTCCCGCATGGTCGGACGGCCACAGGCCCAGCGGCGTACGGTCGGTCTGCCTGTTCCCGATCACGTTGATGTTCTTGACCCCGAACGCCCCGCGGAACAGGACGAGGTCGATGCGGCGCGACAGCGAGGAGACGGAATTGCGCAGGTCGGGCGCCTGGCAGCAGGTGAATCCGGGGTCTCCGGAGTGCCTGAACCTCCACGCGTCGGAGAAGCCCTGGTCGAGAAGGAACCGGTAGGTGGCGAACGTCGGATCGTCCGGGTCACTGGCGTTGCCGTTGAAGTCGCCGACGAACACGACGGGCAGGCGCGTGTTCGCCGCACTCGCCACGAGCTCCTGCGCCTGCGCCCGCTGAACGGTCAACGGTGGTGTCGAGTCCAGATGGGTGTTGACGAAGCGGAACGTCCGCCCACAGACGGTGGCGTCCACGGAGATCCAGCCGCGGATGTCGGTGATGGTGCCCGCCGGTGAGCGCTGCGTCGAGTTGATCACGTAGGTCTGCACCTGCCGGTTGGACAGCGTGATCTTCCTGGCCGCGTCCGCCCTGACGATGACCACGTCACGATAGGTGAGGCGCACGTCGATCCCGAGCGTGCTGGGCACCTCGATGTCCGTGCCGGGCATGATGCCGACCGTCTCGTAGTGGTGCCCCAGCCGGTCGAGCTCGGCCAGAAGGGCGTTCAACTGGTCCGACTGCACGTTCTCCGCCGGCCGCGAACCGGTGCGCACGATGTCGACCTCCTGGAGGCCCACCAGGTCGGGCTCGTTGCGGGCGATCTCGCGGGCGACCGCGGCCGCGCGTTCGGCGGGCGCGCTCGCGATGATGTTCTGGTAGACGGTCGTGACCCCCGCGAGGAACTGCGGGAGCGTCTGCGCGGCGATCAGCGGCGCGAAGTTGCTGCCCAGGTACATGTTCTGCGTCATGACGCGAATGTTGGGATCGCAGGGTTTCGGCGCCGGCTCGTTCCTGGGGTTTTTCCGGGACTGCGCCGCGTTCTGCTGGTCGCCGGCGTTCTGCCGGCCGTTGGCGCTCTGCCTGGTCTTCTGTGCCGATGAATTCCGTACGTGCGAATCGGTCTTTTGGGTGTTCGAGGTGATCGTGCGCGAATGGGCGAGTTGCCGGTTGTCCGGCAGTGCCCTCGATTGCGTCGTGGACTGCTGAACCGGCGACAGGACCTGGGTGAAATCACGGAGCAGCTTCTGGTTCTGGCCCTGGCCCTGGTCGCCCCGCTGCCGCTGATCATTCTTGTTCTTGCTCTTGTTCTTGTTCGCGCCGGGGTGCGGGGAGAAGGGGTCGGCGGCGGCGCGACCGGCCAGGCCGCGCGCCGGTATGGGAGCGGCCGTGCCGTCCGCGGCGGCGTGGGCGACGGTGCCGTCGGTCAGCAGTGCGCCGACCGTGAGAAGCGCGACAAGGCTCATTCTTCTGGGCAATTGAGCTCTCCTATGCGCGGGTTCCCCGACATCGCCTCGTTCATCGCGAATGTCGGTATTAGTGACCCGCCGTGAATGGTTCCCTGCCGCCTTGGCTTTCCTTTCCGTTCACCGTGTAAACGGCCATCGCCTTTTCTTTCGACTGCCTTGGGCGCGCATGTGGTGTCGGTTGCCGAGCCCCTCTTATCGTGCGCTCTTTCCTCCTGGTTTGATGGGATGTCGAGGTCGATATAGGGAGACAGGCATGGAGACGGCGCAGAGGTATCGGTACTTCGCGGAGCAGGAGGTCAGGGAGCGCAGCCCGGCCTACGAGGCGCTCGCTCTCGGGATCGCGGCCGACCCCGGGCTGCTCGAACTGATCGACGGCCTGCCGGAGCCGAAACGGCAGCCGAACCTGCTGCTGGCCGCCGTCCGCTTCCTCGGCGGGCCGTACGACGAGTTCGGCCGCTTCCGGGAGTGGCTCGTGCGCCACTGGCCCGAGGTGCGGGAGACGATGCTCGCCCGGCGGACGCAGACCAACGAGACGGGCCGGTGCGCGAGCCTGCTGCCGGTGCTGGCGGCGCTGCCGCAGCCGCTCGCCCTGGTGGAGGTGGGCGCCTCGGCGGGGCTGTGCCTCTACCCCGACCGCTACCGCTACCGCTATGACGACGGGCCGGAGATCGGGCCGGCCGAAAGCCCGGTGCTGCTCACCTGCCGGACGAACGGGAAGGTGCCGGTGCCGGAGCGTCCCCCCGAGGTCGTGTGGCGGGCCGGGCTGGACCTCGACCCCGTCGACGTACGCGACGACGAGGCGGTGCGCTGGCTGGAGTGCCTGGTGTGGCCGGAGCAGCAGGACCGGCTCGCCCGGCTGCGCGGGGCGGTGCGGATGGCGCGGCAGGACCCGCCCCGCCTGGTGCGGGGGGACGCCGCGGCGGCCCTGCCCGATCTCGTCGCCGCCGCGCCCGCCGGGGCGACGGTCGTCGTCTACCACAGCGCGCTCATGCCCTACCTGGACGCCGAGGCGCGGGACCGCTTCGTGGCGCTCGTACGCGATCTTCGGGTGCGCGGTCTGCCGGTGCGGTGGATCTCCAACGAGGGCTCGCCCCGGCTGCCCTCCCTCCTTCCGAAGCTGACTGCCGAGCTGCCGGAGCGGCGGCTGGCCTTCCTGCCCGCGCTCGACGGCGAACCGCTCGCGATGGCCGGGCCGCACGGCGAGTGGCTCGACTGGCTCGCCTGAGCGCGCCGATCTCCGGGCCGATCTCCGGGCCGATCTGTCAGCCGATCTTCTGGCCGATCTTCGAGCCGGGAGTGGGATCCGCACCGCGGGGGGTAAGGAGAGACCGGAAGGAGAAGGCATGCCTGCGGAGACGGAGCGGCTGCGCCAGGTCGTGGACGAGCTCTTCCACGACCGTCTCCGCGTGACGCGCCGCGACCTCTACTCCGCCGCCGCCGCGGACATCCACGTGCCGGCCGAGACCCTCGCCCTCCTGAACGAGATCCCCGAGGGCTCCTACAGCCGGGCGGAGATGCTGGACGCCATCGAGGGGGCCGTAAGGGACCGGGAGGAGGCGGAGCGGGAGGCGCGGCGACCCGAGCGGATCGTCGCGCTGGAGGACACCGCCGAGGCCGAGCGCGCCATCATCGGCGACACCACGTTGAACGCGCTGATCCAGGGGCCCTCCGGCCCTCCGCCGGACGCGCCGCCGTTCCGGGAGCCGGGCGAGTGATACGCACTGTGCCGCCAAAAGACTGTGCCGCCAAGAGCGGGTGCTGCCAGAAGACTGCGCCGCCCAAAAGACATATGCCGCCCAGAGACATATGCCGCCAGAAGGCGCGTGAGGCCGCCGGAAGGCACACGAGAAGGCGCACGAGGAGGAGGGGTGACGCGATGCGATCCGGCCCGGTGACGATGCGGGTGCGACGCTACCTGCCCGACGGCAATCCGTTACGGCGCGGCACCGACCGCGTCGAGTCCCTGGCCGTCCTGGCCTTCCTGATCCTGTCCGTGCTGAGCCTGGGCGCGGCGTACGCCGTGGGCGCCGCCGTCTATCGCGGCGGCGTGGCCGAGGAGCATTCCGGGCGGTGGGTGACGGCGACCGTCACGCGTGACGCGCCGGCGGCCACCTGGGTCGCCGTGGAGGGCACCGCCGCGCGGCTGCGCACGGGCGTCGCCTGGACGACCGCCGACGGCCGTACGGTGACCGGGCAGGCGCCGGTGCCCTCGGCGGCCAAGGCAGGCACGCCCGTGCGGATCTGGCTCGACCACGAGGGCAGGCCCGGCGACGGCCCGCGCAGCCGGATCGACACGGTCGCGGACGCCGTCGCGTCCGGAACGGCCACGGCGGCGCTGTCGCTGACGATGCTGCTCGCCTGCCTCGCCCTTGTGCGCCGCCGTCTCGATCACCACAGGTACGCCGCCTGGGACGCCGGATGGCTCGCGATGAACCGGCGGCGCAAGCCCAAGGACGCGTAAGCACACAGGAGGCGCGTCGTGCTGACAGTGACCGACCATGCCGTTCGGGCGATCCGCGATCTGATGGTGGGGGAGTATCTCCCCGAGGAGGCGGGCCTGCGCATCGCGGCCAAGCCGGGCGAGCCCGCCTCGCTGGAGTTGTCGCTGGCGAGCGCGCCGTTCGCGGGCGACGAGGTGATCGAGAAGGCGGACGTGCGCGTCTTCGTCGAACCGGAGGTCGCCGAGGCCGTCGGCGGCAAGACGCTGGACGCCGAGACCGGTCCCGGCGGCCGGCCCACCTTCCGCTTCACCTGATCACCTGTCGCCCGTACTCACAGCTCGGCCGGGACCCGTGGCGGCGGGACGCTCGCCTCCTGGCGGCTGCGCAGCGCCTCCAGGCCGACCAGGTCGTCCGGCTCGGCGTCCGGGGTCTCCTGGTCGAACCTCGCCAGGGCCGGGTGCCGCAGGGCCAGCGTGATCGTGAGTGCGATGGCCAGGCCGCACACGACGTACAGCAGGCCGATGCCGCGGCCCTCGCCGACGCCGATCACCTTGCCGACCGTGCCGGCCAGCGGGCCGTCCGGCCGCATCAGCGGCTCGAAGAGCAGCCCCACCAGCCAGGCCTGTACGGCGAGGCCGACCGGCTGGGTCGACAGCGCGAGCATCCGGTTGATCGCGATGACCCGGGCGTGGTAGCGCTGGGGCACCTTCGAGTGGATGATCGTCAGCCAGATGCCGTCGCTGATCGTCATCATCAGCGACATGCCGAAGGCGCCGATCGTGATGAGGACGAGCGACGGGCGCAGGCCGGCGATCGCGCAGAAGATCCCCAGCACGCCGGCGGCCGCCAGCATGCCGAACATCCGGCGGTCGCGCGGGCCGCCCCACAGCGTGATGATCAGGCCGCCGCAGACCGCCCCGATCCCGGCGAGCAGCGCCACCCGCCCGGTGTCGGCCAGTTCGCCGACCGACAGCACCAGCGGCGAGATCATGATGAACCCGGTGAACAGGAAGAAGTTCACGATGAACATCGTGAAGGCCATGGCCCGCAGGCCCCGCCGCCGCAGCAGATAGCGGAAGCCGTTGCGGATCTCGGCGGAGACCGTCTCACGGCGCCGCCAGGCCATCGTGGCCGGGAAGCGCACGAGCAGGGTCACGGTGAACGCGATCGCGTAGCAGACCACGTTGGCGGTCAGGATGCCCTCGATGCCGATCAGCGCCAGCACGGCGACCGAGAACAGCGGCACCATGAGCTGGGCCACGGCGTTGCCGAGCTGGACGACGCCGCCGACGTGATGCAGATAGTGCTTGGGCGCGAGCTGCGGACCGGCCGACTGCCAGGCCACCCGTTGCAGGGTCACCGATATCGACAGCACGACCAGCAGGCCGTACAGCAGGGGCATGCTCAGCACGTCGCCGGCCATCAGGGCGAGCAGCGCGGCCTGCACGGCCAGCGACAGGCCGTCGGCGGCCAGCATCGCCCGCTTGCGGTCGTAGCGGTCGACGAGCGCGCCGATCAGCGGCGCGAGGACGAGCCCCGGCACCAGCCCGATGATGGCGAACAGGCCGAACTGCACCAGCGAGCCGCTCTTCAGGTACGCCCAGATCGGCACGGCGAACTCGGTCATCACGGCGCCGATCATGGAGACGATCTGACCGGTCGCCACCGTGAAGAACCGGCCCAGGCTGGGCTGCGGCCCGGCGACGTCGGCCTTCCGGTCGGTGGACAGCGCCTGCCGCCACCACGTCGCCGGGTCCTCGGGTGGGCGTGGCCGCCACTCTCCGGGGCGTTCGACGGCGGCGTGGGTGGTCGTGACGATCGCGGCCAGTTCCTCGGTGCGATAGCGGAGGAAGTAGTGGCCTGCCTCGGCCATCACGACCAGTGCCGTGGTCTCGGAGACGCAGTGCCAGTCGCGGTAGCGCTCCTGGTAGAAGTCGGTCAGCGCGTCGCGGTCGCCGACGATCGAGATCACCGGGGCGCGCAGCTGCGGGCTCTGCCGCTCCACGAGCTCGCTGAAGTAGTCCTCACCGGCCCGCGCGTCCACGCGCATGGTGCGGATGATGTGGTCGACCTGCTCGGGTTCGAGGTCCTGGAGATCGGCGCCCATCGCGCGCAGCCAGTTGGCGTGCGCGTTGGCGTTGTCCAGCGCCTTGCTGCGGAAGATGCGCCCGAGCAGGCCGTTCAGGCCCTTGGTGGGGGTGGCGAACGGGAAGCTGCCGCCCATGTAGACGGCCTCCACGCGCCGCCCGGCGGCCTCAAGACGCCGCGCGATCTCGGCGGTCAGCGCGCTGCCGACGCAGTGGCCGTACAACGCGACCGGGCCGCGCACGCGCTCGACCACCTCGTCGCAGACCCGCTGGGCGGCCTCGTGGAACGGAATCGTGCTCTCCTCGACGCCCAGCTCGTGGCCGGGCAGGGCGACCGCGAACAGCGAGTGGCCGTCCGGCAGCGCGTCGGCCAGCGGCTGGTAGACCATCGCGCTGGCCCCGCCGTACGGGATGCAGACGAGCGACAGCGCCGGCGTCTTGATGGGCCGGGTGAGCTCGACCAGCAGGCCGCGCGGGCCCTCCTCGGCGGTGCTCTCCGGGGTGCCGTTGGCGGCGTCGATCACCGCGGCCAGCTCGCGCACGGTGCGGTTGGCGATCGCGTCGAGCACGGTCACCTGGTAGCCGCCGGAGGGCAGCGCCTGGCGCAGCTTGGCGACCATGCGGATGAGCAGCAGCGAGTGGCCGCCGAGCGCGTTGAAGTCGGCGTCGATCGAGACGGCGTCGATGCCGAGGACCTCCCGCCAGACCCCGGCCACCACGATCTCGGTCTCGGTCGTCGGCTCGGCCAGGTCGTCGCCCACCCGGACCACCGGATCGGGCAGCGCCTTGCGGTCCACCTTGCCGTTGGCGTTGAGCGGGATGGTCGCAAGCGGCACGAACGCCGACGGGACCATGTAGTCCGGCAGCCGTTCCGCGCAGTGGTCCGCCAGATCGGACAGCTCCGGACCGGTGGGGACGTAGTAGGCGACGAGCCGCTTGTCCTCGGAGGTGAACGCGTGGACGGTGACGACCGCGTCGCGCACCCCGGGGTGATCGAGGACGGCCGCCCGCACCTCGTCCAGCTCGATGCGGTAGCCGCGGATCTTCACCTGGTCGTCGAACCGGCCCAGGAAGGCCACGTTCCCGTCGCGGGTCCAGGCCACCCGGTCGCCGGTGCGGTACATCCGGCCGCCCGGGTTGAAGGGATCCGGCAGGAACCGTTCCTCGGTGAGGTCCGGCCGGTTCATGTACCCGCGGGTCACGCCCACGCCGCCGACGTACAGCTCGCCCGGCACGCCGACCGGCTGCAGCCGGCGGTTGGCGTCCAGGACGTACATCCGCATGTTGGGCAGCGGGCGCCCGATCGGGACGACCTCCACGAGCTGGGCGTCCCGCACGGGATAGATGCACGTGCCGACCGACGCCTCGGTGGGGCCGTACTCGTTGATCAGCCGGCCCGGGCCGAGCATCTCCAGCCAGCGGTTGGCCATCGAGCCGGGCAGCGCCTCGCCCGCGACGACGATCTTCCCGGCGAGCGCGGCGGCCTGCCGGGCGTCGATCTGGTGACCGAGCACCTCCAGGTGCCCGGGGGTGCACTTGATGAAGGCGTACGGCCCGCCCGCCACCAGCAGCGAGCCCAGCTCGCCCATGTCGAAGTCCTGCGGCAGCACGGTGACCCGGTGGCCTGTGACGAGCGGCGCCCACAGGTTGGGCACCACGAGGTCGAACGCCACCGAGCCGAACAGCGGCGCGCCGCCGTCGCCCTGGGACGCCAGGTCCTCCACGGCCCACCACACGTGGTTCACCAGCCCGCGGTGGGTGACCTGCACGCCCTTCGGCTTGCCCGTCGATCCCGAGGTGAAGATCACATACGCCAGCCGGTCGATGTCGTACGGCACGCCGACCGGGTCGCGCGGCTGCCCGTCGAGCGGGCCGCCGCCCACGTCGACCACCTCGACGCCCTCGAACAGATGCGCGTAACCCGCTGAGGTCAGGACCAGCGGGGTCGCGGCGATCGACAGCATGTCGTGCACGCGCTGTGCGGGGAACTTGGGATCCATCGGCAGGTAGGCCGCGCCCGCCTTCCACACGCCAAGCAGGCAGGCGATGAGATCCGGGCTCCGGTCGAGCAGCACGCCCACCGTGTCCTCCGGGCCGATGCCCCGCTCGCGCAGCAGGTGAGCGACCTGGTTGGCGCGGGCGTGCAGCTCGGCGTAGGTGGTCGTGCGGCCCTCGAAGGCGACCGCGACCGCGTCGGAGTCCGCGTGGCGCTCCAGCAGCTCGGGCAGGGCGACGTCCGGGTAGGGCCGGGCCGAGTCGTTCCAGTCGTCCAGCACCACCTCGCGCTCGGCGTCGGTGAGCAGCTCCAGGCCGGCCAGCGGGGTGTCCGGGGCGGCGGCGATGCGCTCGGCCAGCGCCCGGTAGTGCCCGGCCATCCGGGCGACGGCGTCGGCGTCGAACCGGTCCTTCTGGTAGGTCAGGTAGAGCTCGGGGTCGCCGGCGCCGTTCAGGTGCACCAGCAGCGCGAGGTCGTAGGTGAAGTCGTCGACCTCGTGCTCCCAGACCGACGCCTCCAGCCCGGGCCAGCGCCCGCGCTGGTCGCGGAAGACGCGCAGCGAGAAGCCGACGGTCGACAGCGAGAAGTTGCGGGCGTCCCGGTCGCTCAGCGCCCCGGCCAGCTCCGAGAACGGCAGGTGGTTGGCGAGCGCCTCGCCGAGCCTGCGCCGGATCCCGGCCGCCGCCTCCCGGAACGACGGGTCGCCGGACAGGTCGGCGCGCAGCGGCAGGGCGTTGACGAAGCAGCCCAGCACCGGCTCCAGCTCCACGCGGCGCCGCCCGCCGTCCACCGTGGCGATCGTCAGGTCGCCCTGCCCGGTGTATCGCGCGAGCAGCATCGAGAAGACCGTGAGCAGGGCCACGAACGGGGTGGTCCCGGGGCCGCCGGCCTCCCGCAGCGCCCGCAGGACCTCCTCCGGCAGCGTGAACAGGTGGCAGTCGCTCCGGTTGCCCTCGGTGACGGCCTGGCCGTCCCGCGCGATGGGCAGCTCCACCGCGCTCGCGCCGTCGAGCCGGTCGCGCCAGTGGGCGAGCCGCCGCTCGCGCTGCTCGCCGGTCAGCTCACGCCGCGACCAGGCCGCGTAGTCGGCGTACTGGAGCGGGGGCGCGGTCACCTCGGCGGGCCTGCCCTCGTGGGCGGACGCGTACACGCTGGTCAGCTCGTCCACGATGATGCCGACCGACCACCCGTCGCACGCGATGTGGTGGCAGACGAACATCAGCACGTGGTCCTCGTCGGCCAGCCGCACCAGCGTCGTACGGTGGACCGGCCCGGCCTCGAGGTCGAAGCGTTCGACGGCGGCCCTGCACGTGATCTCCCGGGCCCGGGCCTCCCGCTCGGCCTCCGGCAGCTCCCGCAGGTCCACGACGTCGAGCGGCGCGGGCCCGGGGTCGAGGATGACCTGCCGGGGCTCGTGCCCGTCGCCCTCGTAGACCGTACGCAGGATCTCGTGGCGTTCGACCAGGCTGTCCAGGGCGATGGTCAGGGCCCGGAGGTCGAGCGGGCCGGTGAGCCGCAGGCCGATCGTGGCGTTGGGCGCCGGGGCGCCCTCGGCGAAGCGGGCGCCGAGCCACATCTGGGTCTGCTCGTAGGAGCAGGGGGCGGGTCCCTCGCCGCGCGGGGTGATCGCGTTGGCGGCGGCGGCCTTGGCGGCCCTGGCCGCAAGCAGCCGGCGCAGCGCCTCCTGCCTGCGTGGGGAAAGCGACGCTATTAAATGCTCGTTGTCAGTCGTCGGCGTTATCGTCACCGAGCGTTCTCCTCTCTGCGCAGACAATGCGCAGGACCAGCTGACCACGCAGAAAAGTGGTTGAACCAGAAAACGCTTGATCGTCGATTCCGCAGGACGTCGCCGCGTATCTCGCCGCGTTGAGCCGAGATGCGTGGGAGCGCTCCCACGAAAGTGATTATTTTACGATACGGGATGCACGCTGGGTAACGCAAGCCTCACTTTCACCTGCGATCACGTGCGCAGAGTATTGGGAAATCGACCTTCCGTCAGCGATTGCGGGTGACCGAACATGAGCAGCCGTCGGCATTGCCGACGGACACAGGCATATGTCGGAGAATTTGACTGGCGCCGTCGAGCGGACCGGATGAAACATGTTTCTTGCGCGTAACCCGATCCGGGTTCTATGTTGGCCGCCGGAATCTCTTTCCGCAGGGGCGCCGCTTATTCGAGGGCCCGCCTGCCTCCTTAATTCGACTTTTCCCCGTGCTCGGCCGCGGCCGGATCGCGCGCAGAAGGAGGACGCATGGACGACTTCTGGAAGCCCTTGGAAATAGCCCCGGACGGCGTCGCCGCCACGCCCGAGGGGCTGCTGCACCGGCTGCGCGAGCTGAACGTGGGCGACCTGCTGGTCCACGAGAAGGCGCTCGTCTTCCGGGGGTTCGGCGTCACGCCCGAGACCCTCGATCCCGTCATGGACATGCTGCTGCCCAACCGCCTGGCGTACGTGCACGGCAACTCGCCCCGCACCAAGGTCGGCGGCAACGTCTACACCTCGACCGAGTATCCGCCCGAATACACGATCTCCATGCACAACGAGCTGTCCTACTCCGCCACCTGGCCCTCGCGGCTGCTGTTCTACTGCGAGAAGGCGGCGGAGACCGGTGGGGCCACCCCCGTCGTGGACGGCGTGCGCTGGCTGGAGTCGCTCGACGACGAGGTCAGGGACGCCTTCGCCAAGGGCGTGCGCTACACCCAGAACCTGCACGCCGGCCGGGGGCTCGGCAAGAGCTGGCAGGAGACGTTCGAGACCGAGGACCGCGACCAGGTGGCCGAGTTCCTCGACGGCATCGGCGCGGACTGGCAGTGGCGGCCCGACGGCGGCGTGCGGATCTCCCAGGTCAGGCCGGCCACCACCCGCCATCCCGTGACCGGCGCCGAGGTGTGGTTCAACCAGGCCGACCAGTGGCATCCCGCCTCGATCGGCGACGAGGCCGCCGCCATGCTCGCCGAACTCATGCCGCCGGAGGAGCTGCCCCAGTCGGTCACGTTCCCCGACGGCGCCCCGATCCCCGGCGAGTACGTGATCCAGGTGCGCGACCGGGGCCTGGACAACGCGGTGGACGTCGACTGGCGGGAGGGCGACCTGCTGCTGATCGACAACGTGCTGGTCGGGCACGGCCGCAGGCCCTTCACCGGCTCCCGCCGCATCCTCGTGGCCATGTCCGACTGATCAGGCGCCGTTCGAAGGGACACCGAAGTGAACAAGATCGGGCTTGGGGTCGCCGCGACCTTCACCGCCGAGCCGCTCGGGGACGCCCTGCGGTTCTGGCTCGCCGAACTCGGCATCCACGGGGACGCCGAGGAGGCCGTCGCCTTCGCGCCGTACGACCAGGTCTTCCCCTCGCTGCTCGACTCGGGCAGCGTGCTCGGCCGGGCCCGCGCCGCCGTCGTACTGGTCCGGGCGGAAGACCTGGTGGCCGAGGATCCGTCCGCCGGGCAGGACGGGCTCGACGAGGCGGAGGCCGTCGCCACCGACCTCGCCGCCGCGCTGCGCACCTCGGCGCGCGGGTCGGGCAGTCCGCACGTGCTCGTCGTCTGCCCTCCCTCGCCCGAGCACGGCTCGCCCGAGGTGCACGCGCGCCTCGCGTCCCGGCTGGTCCGGGCGTTCGAGGACGACCGGGCCGTCTCCGTGCTCACCTCCGCCGAGCCGTACGAGCCGGGGCCGGACGAGGTGCACGACGCCTTCGCCGACCGGACCGGCAACGTGCCCTACACCGACCGCTATTTCGCCGCACTGGCCGCCGCGGCCGTCCGCCGCCTGCACGCCATGACCACCCCGCGTCCCAAGGTCGTCGCCGTGGACTGCGACGGCACGCTCTGGGACGGCGTGGTCGGCGAGGACGGCCCCGACGGCGTCGTCATCGGCCCCGAGCGGCTGGAGATTTGGCGCGAGCTGGCCCGCCAGGTCGCCGCGGGCAGGCTGCTGTGCCTGTGCAGCAAGAACGAGGAGAAGGACGTCCGCGAGGTGTTCGCGCGGCATCCGGAGCTGCCGGTCGGCCTGGACGACATCGCCGCGATGCGCGTCGGGTGGGACGCCAAGTCGGTCTCGCTGCGCTCGGTCGCCGCCGAGCTCGGCCTCGGGCTCGACTCCTTCGTCTTCCTCGACGACAGCCCGGTCGAGTGCGCCGAGGTGCGGGCCGGCTGCCCCGAGGTGCTGACGCTCAGGCTCCCGGCGGACGCCGCCGAGGCGGCGGCCTTCCTGCGGCACTGCTGGCCGCTCGACCTGGCCGCGGTCACCGAGGCCGACCGCGAGCGCACCCGGCGCTACCAGGAGGAACGGCAGCGCGAGCAGGCCAGGGGCGAGATGTCCCTCGCCGACTTCTTCGCCACGCTCGACCTGCGGGTGACCATCACCCCGGCAGGTCCCGAGCACGAGGCGCGGGCCGCGCAGCTCGCCGAGCGGACCAACCAGTTCAACCTCTCGGGGACGCGCCGCCTGGACGGCGACGAGAAGTTCGTCGTGGACGTGCGCGACCGCTTCGGCGACTACGGCGTCGTCGGCCTCACCGACATGCGTACGGACGGCGACACGCTGCGCGTGGGCGCGTTCCTGCTGAGCTGCCGGGCGCTCGGGCGCGGGGTGGAGCACCGCATGCTCGCGCACCTGGGGGCGCTCGCGCGGGAGCGCGGGCTGGCCCGGGTGGCCCTGGCGTTCCGGGAGACCGAGCGCAACCGGCCGGCCAGGGACTTCCTCGCCGCGCTGCCCGCGACGGTCGAGCCGTACGGCGAGGAGTCGGCCTGGTATGTCCTCGACGCGGCCGACGCGGCCGCCGTCGTCCACACGCCGGGCCCTGCTGAGGAGAGGGCAGCGGGGCCCGCCGGGACCACCGGCTCGGTCGAACCCGCCGGGCCCGCCGGATGGGCGTCGGTCGAACGGATCGCGACCCGGCTGACCGGCGCCGACGCGATCCTCGACGCCATGCGGGCCGGCCGCCACATGACGGAGGTGGCGGGGGCGAGCCCCGTCGAGGCGGCCGTCATGCGGATGTGGGCCGAGCTGCTCGACGTGGCGCCTGCTTCCGTGAGCGACGGCTTCTTCCAGCTCGGCGGCCACTCGCTGCGGCTGGTGCAGTTCATGGCGCGGGTGCGTGCCGAGTTCGGCGTCGAGCTGCCCTTCGACACGCTCTACACCACCTCGTTCACCGTCGCCGAGGTCGCCAAGGCGATCGAGGAGCGGCAGCTCGCCGACGCCGACGACGAGGAGCTGGCCGGGCTGCTCGACGAGCTCGCGGGCCTGTCGGACGAGGAGATCGACGCCCTGCTCGACTCGGAGAACGGCTGATCCGCATGGCCACGATGCTGCTGAGCACCCACGGCACCAACGGCGACGTGCTCCCGTTCGTACGGATCGGGCGCGAGCTGGCGGAGCGCGGCCACGACGTCGTCGTGATGACCCACGCGTGGTTCGCCGACCGGATCGCGGCCGCCGGCCTGCGGCACCTGCCGATCGACACGGACGAGGGCTACGACCGCCACCTGGACGACGCCCGGCGCTACATGCTCGATCCACTGAAGGACCCCGAGGGCGTGCTCGCGCTCTACCGGCGCAACGGCCTGTTCGAGCTGCTGGCCGACGAGGTCCGCATGATCGAGGCGCACTACCGTCCGGGGGAGACCGTGGTGGTCGCCCGGCACACGTCGGGCATCGCCGCGCTGATGGCCGCCGAGCGCCGCGGGGTGCCGGTGGCGCTGGTGTCCGTCACGCCCCACCAGTACGTCTCGCTGCCGGTGCTCGCGAACCTCTTCAGGCGCGTGCTCGGGCAGGGGTACGACGAGGTCTTCCAGGAGTTCGGCCTGCGACCGGTCCGCGACTGGTCCGCCTATCTCAACAGCGCCAAGACCCAGCTCGCGCTGTGGCCGGAGTGGTTCGACGCCGCGGGCCAGCCGGCTCCGGAGGGTGTCGTCCGCTGCGGGTTCGTGCTCGGTGACACCGCGGAGGGGCCGGTGCCCGACTGGGCCGAGCCGCCCGTGCTGATCACCGGCGGCACCGGGCAGGTGCTGCACGACCGCTTCTACGACGTGGCGGCGCGGGCGTGCCGGCGGATCGGCAGGAAGGCCCTGCTGGTGAACCGGCATCCGGCGTTCCAGCCGGAGTCGCTGCCCGACGGGGTGGAGTGGATGCCCTCGGCGCCGTTCGCCTCGTTCATGCCCCGGGTCGCCGCGGTCGTCCACCACGGCGGGATCGGCACGCTCGCCCGGGCGCTGTCGTCGGCCACCCCGCAGGTGCTACTGGCGCACGGCGTCGACCGTCCGGACAACGCCGAGCGGCTGGAGCGTGCCGGGGTGGCGACCTGGCTGCCCGTCACGCACTGGACCGAGGACCGGGCGGCCGATCTGCTGGCGCGGGCCCTTGAAGACAGCGGGGAAGACGGCGGATATCGGGAGCGGATCGCGCCGCTCGCCGCCGACGCGGCGTCGGAGAACGCCGTGCGTGTCGCGGCCGACCACGCCGAGGCGCTGCTCGGCACCGACGCGGTCATGACGCGGCCGGATCCGCGTGAGCGGCTGGCGCGCCTCACCCCGGAGCAGCGCACGCGCCTGGCCGCCATGGCCCGCGCCCGCCGGGCCGTGTAGAGGACCGTGTGACAGGCCGTCACGGTCACCCGGCGGGGAGCGCGGCGGCCAGGCCGTCGAGCACCTGCCGCAGGCCGGACGCGAAGATCCGCTCGCCCTGGTCGGCGCGGTGCGGCCCCTCGGCCTCCACCATGATCCGGATCAGCGGCGTCGAGGCCGAGCCCGTCGACCGCCCGCAGCCACGCCTCCATCCAGGGCAGACTGCCGGGGCCGAGCCCGGGCCGCGCCGCCGTGGCGAGCGCGAACCAGGGGCGGCGCAGCATGAGCGCGCGGGTGCGCTCGGCGAGCTCGCGCAGGTCCGCGCGCCATTCCCCGATGGGCTCCGGCGGCGCGTTCTCGCGCAGCACGGCGTCCACCATCAGGTCGATGAGGTCGTCCTGACGTGGTGGTGGCGGGTGCGGGCCCGGCCGGGCTGATGCTCGCCTGCGAGCTGCGGCTGGGCGGGGTGTCGGTGCTGGTCCTGGAGCGGGAGGCCGAGCCCGGGGCGGCGCACAAGGCGGGGGCGATGGGCGCGCGGTCGCTCAACGCGCCGACGGCCGACGCCTTCCACCGGCGGGCCGGGGCTCGCCGCACGGGCCGAGGGTTTCGCCGGCCGTCTCACCGTGCTCCCGGGCGCGCCGGCCATGCTCGTACGGCCGGACGGGCTCGTGGCGTGGACCGGCGAGCCGCCCGCGGACCCGTTCGCGCCCTGGCTCCGCTGAGCGGACCCGGGCCCTTGTCGGGCGGCCCGGGCGTGGGTGACGATGGCGCCTGAAGACGCGGAGAGTGAGGGCGCCGTGACCAATCCATGGCTCGCGCTTGAGTCCGGGGCCGACGCTGCGGAACGCACCGGTGAGCTGCGCCGCGCCCATGAACGCTTCCTGTCGGCCGGGGTGATCGACGGCCCGATCGACGGCCCGGTGCGCTCCGTCGTCGCGGACTCGTGGCGGCGCTCGGCGCGGGCCGTCGATCCGGACGCGCTCGCGCCGCTGGAGCTCAGCGACGCCGAGCTGGAGGAGTATCGCCGCGCGCACCCGCTGGCCCAGGTGCTGCCGCTGTTCCGCGACCTGCTGGGCGGCATCGCCGACGACGGGCGGCACCTGCTCGCGGTGTGCGACGCGGCCGGGCGGCTGCTGTGGGTCGAGGGCCATCGCGGGGCGCGGGCGCGGGCCGAGCGGATGAACTTCGTCGCCGGGGCCCGGTGGGACGAGTCCCACGCGGGCACCAACGCCCCCGGCGTCGCGATCACGGTCGACCATCCAGTGCAGATCTTCGCGGCCGAGCACTTCGCCGTGCCGGTGCAGCCGTGGACCTGCGCCGCCGCGCCGATCCACGACCCGCACACCGGCCACCTGCTCGGCGCGGTCGACGTGACCGGCGGCGACAACCTGGCCAGCCCGTACAGCCTGGCCCTCGTGCAGGCGGCGGCCCGCGCGGCGGAGGCCCATCTGGCGACCCTCCCGGCACCGGATCTCGCGCCCGCCGTGACGCTCACCGCCCTGGGCCGGGACGACGCCGTGCTCGGCGAGGGCCCGCGCCGCATCAGGCTCGGCCCCCGGCACAGCGAGATCGTCGTGCTGCTGGCCTGCCACCCCGAGGGACTGGGCAGCGACCAGCTCAGCATGGAGCTGTACGGCGATCGCGCGCTGAACCCCGTCACGCTCCGCGCGGAGCTGTCCCGGCTGCGCCACCGGCTCGGCCCGCTGCTCGACTCCCGTCCGTACCGGCTGCGGGTGCCGGTGCGGGCCGACTTCCAGGAACTGGCCGAGCACCTGGCCGCCGCGGACGCCGACGCCGCGCTGCGGGCCTATCGCGGGCCGCTCCTGCCCGGCTCGGACGCGCCCGGCGTCGTCTGGCAGCGCCGCCTGCTCGACGACGGCGTACGCGACCTGCTGGTGGCCCGGCGCGACCCCGCGCTGCTCGAACGGTGGACGCGCGCGCCGTGGGGGAGGGACGACATCGTCGCCTGGCAGGCGCTGCTGGCCGCGCTGCCCGCCGGATCCCCGGCGCGGGCGCGGGCCGCCCGGCGGGTGCGGGACCTCGACGCGGAGTACGGCCTGCCGTCGCTGTGAAGGCTCAGGCGAGGTTCCTGAGCCATCGGACGGCGACCGCCGCGGCCAGGCGGGGCGGCACGGTGCCCGCTCCGAGCCCGACGTCGACGAGCAGGTCGAACACCTCGGTGCGGCGGGCGGCGACGTCGATCGCCGCGTCGATGAACCCGGGGGAGCGGGCGGCCAGGGCGAGCGTGTCGGTGGTGCGCAGGTGCCGTCCGAGCGCCCGGCGCAGCCCGCGCCGGTAGGCCCGCAGCGGGGCGTCCGGTGACCCGATCGCCGCCTCGGCGGCGAGCCGTCCCGACACCAGCGCGTAGTAGATGCCCTCGCCGGTCAGCGGGTTGATCAGGCTCGCCGCGTCACCGGCCAGCAGCACCCGGCCCGCGCCCGGCACCGGCCGCCCGCTCGACAGCGGCAGGTGGTGGGCCCGCAGGTCGCGCACCTCGCCGGGCGGGCTCTCCATCATCTCGGGAAGCAGCCGGGCCAGCCGGCCGTGCAGCACCTCGCGGCCCGGCAGCCCGGTCTCCCGCATGCGGGGCAGCAGCAGGCCGTAGCCGACGTTGGCCGTGCCGTCGCCCACGGGGAACGACCAGCCGTAGGCCGGCCACGCCTCGCTCTGCATGACGATGACCTGCACATCGTCGTCCGGGGGCACGTCGGCGTACCCGCGCACCGCGATGGCGGTGTGCCGCTCCGGGCTCGGCGGCACCCCGATCAGCCGCCGTACGGCCGAGTTGGCGCCGTCGGCGGCGACGACCGTCCGGGCGACCAGGTGACCGTCGACCACGACGTGCCCGCCGCGGGCGGTCAGCGTGCGCACCCGGTGGCGGCGCACCTCCACGCCGCGCGCCCGCGCCGCCTCGACCAGCCGGGCGTCGAAGACCCGGCGGGGCACCACGTGGTTGGGCCGCGCGACGACGGCCGAGACGTGGGCGCCGCCGGGCGACGTCACCGACAGGCGCGGCGTCGGCCGGTGGTCGTCGAGCAGGCCGGGCAGCCCGAGCAGCGCGAGCTCCTGCCGCGCGTGCGCCGCGATGCCGTCGCCGCAAGGCTTGTCCCGCGGGAAGGCCGCCCGGTCGAGCAGCAGCACCCGGCAGCCGGGGTCGAGCTGCCGGGCCCGCAGCGCGGCGGCAGAGCCCGCCGGCCCGGCGCCGACGACCACCAGATCCCAGACGTCGTCCACATTTACAGACCGTACGTGGAGAAGAGGTCGGTGGTGGGCCAGGACTTCACCGAGTTGGCGGCGGTGTGGAGAAGGGAGTCGATGTCCCCGTAGCCGAGCCCCGAGGCGTCGTCGCGCTGGTCGAACAGCACCACCCAGCTCAGCCCGTCGTAGCGCCGCACCATGAGGGTGGAGGTGCCGGCCAGGGAACCCGTGTGCCAGGTGTTGCGGCCCCCGGTGACCGGGCGGACCTGCCAGCCGGGGCCGTAGTACCAGCCGTTGGAGTTGATCCCGATCGACGGCTTGGCGAACGCCTTGGAGATCGACGCCGAGGTCAGCACGCCGGCCGCGTCGAAGAGGGTGGTGAACTTCGCCAGATCGACGGCCGTGGCGAGCCAGCCGCCGTGGGCGGCCATGTTCTCCAGGTTGAACCCGCCGTACGGGTAGGGCAGCACGGAGCCGGAGGTGTCGATCACGCTCGTGCCGGTGTACTTCGAGAAGTACGGCACCTCGCCCGATTTGCGGAGACTCTTCGCCGTCCTGCCGAGCGTCATCCGCTTGATCTTGAGCGGCGTCAGGATCTTGCTCTGAACGTAGCTCGCGTACGAGACCCCGCTCGCCTTCTCGATGACCTTCTGCAGGAGGAGGTATTCGTAGTTCGAGTACGCGTACGTCGTCCCGGGCGCGTGGTCGAGCTTGCGGCCGGTGACGTACTGGATGATGTGCGCCTGGGTGACCGGCAGCGGGACGCCGAACTTGGCCGCGATCGTCCGGTCGCTGAACATCGGATCGCCCGACACCTCGGAGTCCCAGCCGCCCAGGTGCTGCAGCAGGTGGGTCACGGTGACGGAGGCGAGGCGCGGGTCGGCGGCCGTGCTCAGCCCCAGCAGCGGCGCGACCTTGGCCGTGAGGCTGAGCTTGCCGTCCTGCACCAGCTTCAGCACCGCCGCGGCGGTGATCGGCTTGCTCAGGCTCGCGATGCGGAACAACGAGGTGGGCCCGGCCGAGAACGAGGTGTCCGCCGTCCAGTTGTAGCCCCGGGCGAGCACCAGCTTGCCCTTGCGGGCCACGGCCAGGGAGGCGTGCGGGATCGTCCGCGCCTGCATGAAGCTCTTGAGCGTGTCGTCGAAGGGCTTGAGCGACGTCGCGCCGCTGCCGGTCACACGCCACGTGCGGGCCGCCGCGCTCGCGGGCGACGCGGGCAGCCCGGCGGCGAGCCCGGCCGCGGCGCCGCCCGCCAGCAGGCGCAGCGCGTCCCGACGGGAGGCGGAAAACGATTCCGAAATCATGACGCGTGATTTTAGGACAGACTTGACCGGCCGTAACGTTATTTGTGACGATCCGGATCGGAGGCTCGGCTCGGTGAGAGGCTGTTTCCGGAAAGGCGCCGGGAACATGGACGCAACGTGTCGGCAACGTGCCCGTGACTAAGGTCCGGGGCGTCAGACCCACACCCTGTCCGGGAGGTCCATCCCATGACCCGTTACGCCGCGCCGGGACAGCCGGACGCCCTCATGGCGTACGAGCAGCGTTACGACCACTGGATCGGCGGGGAGTACGTCCCGCCGCAGCGCGGGCGGTACTTCGAGAACCCCACGCCGGTGACCGGTCAGACCTTCACCGAGATCGCGCGCGGCACGGCCGAGGACGTCGAGCGCGCCCTGGACGCCGCGCACGGCGCCGCCCCCGCCTGGGGACGCACGTCCGCGGCCGAGCGGGCGAACATCCTCAACCGGATCGCCGACCGCATGGAGCAGAACCTGGAGCGGCTCGCCGTCGCCGAGACCTGGGAGAACGGCAAGCCGATCCGGGAGACGCTGGCCGCCGACATCCCGCTGGCCATCGACCACTTCCGCTACTTCGCGGGGGCGATCAGGGCCCAGGAGGGCAGCCTGTCGGAGATCGACGCGGACACCGTCGCCTACCACTTCCACGAGCCGCTCGGCGTCGTCGCGCAGATCATCCCCTGGAACTTCCCGATCCTGATGGCCGCCTGGAAGCTCGCGCCCGCGCTGGCCGCCGGCAACGCCGTGGTCCTCAAGCCGGCCGAGCAGACCCCCGCGTCGATCCACTACTGGATGAGCCTGGTCGCCGACCTCCTCCCGCCGGGTGTCCTCAACATCGTCAACGGGTTCGGCGTCGAGGCGGGCAAGCCGCTGGCCTCCAGCGCGCGGGTCGCGAAGGTGGCCTTCACCGGGGAGACCACCACCGGGCGGCTGATCATGCAGTACGCCAGCGAGAACATCAAGCCGGTCACGCTGGAGCTCGGCGGCAAGAGCCCCAACATCTTCTTCGACGACGTGTCCTCCGCCGACGACGAGTTCTTCGACAAGGCGCTGGAGGGCTTCACGATGTTCGCGCTCAACCAAGGAGAGGTGTGCACCTGTCCCTCCCGGGCGCTCATCCAGCAGGGCCACTACCAGCGGTTCCTGGAGGCCGCGGTCGAGCGTACGGAGAAGATCGTGCGCGGGCACCCGCTGGACCTGGCCACGATGGTCGGCGCCCAGGCGTCCAACGACCAGCTGGAGAAGATCCTGTCCTACCTCGACATCGGCCGGCAGGAGGGCGCCAAGGTGCTCACCGGCGGGCAGCGCGCCGACCTCGGTGGCGAGCTGTCTGGCGGCTACTACGTCGAGCCGACGATCTTCGAGGGCGCCAACCACATGCGAGTGTTCCAGGAGGAGATCTTCGGACCGGTCGTCTCGGTGACCTCGTTCACCGACTTCGACGACGCCATCAAGATCGCCAACGACACGTTGTACGGCCTCGGGGCCGGTGTGTGGACCAGGGACGTCAACAAGGCGTACCGGGCCGGCCGGGCCATCCAGGCCGGGCGGGTCTGGACGAACTGCTACCACGCCTATCCCGCCCACGCCGCCTTCGGCGGCTACAAGCAGTCGGGCATCGGCAGGGAGACCCACAAGATGATGCTCGACCACTACCAGCAGACCAAGAACCTGCTGGTCAGCTACTCGCCCGCGAAGCTCGGCTTCTTCTGATGCCCGAGGTGTCCCGCGTGGACCTCACCCCCGCGGCCGCCGACCTCATCCGGCGGCTGCGGGCGGCCCACGGCCCGCTGATGTTCCACCAGTCCGGCGGCTGCTGCGACGGCAGCGCGCCGATGTGCTACCTGGAGGGCGAGTTCCGCACCGGCTCCTCCGACGTGCTACTCGCCTCACTCGCCGTCGAGGGCGTCGACGAGCCGGTCACGTTCTGGATGTCGGCAAGCCAGTTCGAGCGCTGGCGGCACACCCATCTCACCGTGGACGTCGTCCCCGGCCGGGGCAGCGGCTTCTCCCTGGAGGCGCCCGAGGGCGTGCGCTTCCTGATCCGCTCCCGCCTGCTCACCGACGCCGAACGCGCCGCCCTCGACAGCTGAATGTCGATTACGCGTTGACGTCGCAATGTGACGGTAAGTAATGACTTCGCTGTAGTTGGGCGCGGTGGTGGACGGAGCGGGAGGGGCACGGTGAGCATGCGGCTGATCCGGGGAGGAGCGGTGATCAGCATGCCCATCGATATGCCGAATCCTCTGGCGGGGTCCGTGCTGTCCATACTCCTGGCGGCACGGGAGCTGGACCTGTCGGTGACCGAGACCCACCTGGTGGGGCTCCTTTATCTCACCGACGTCGCCGCCGTCGAGGCGGGACACGCGCCGATCAGTGGGGCCACCTGGCGCCTCGGGCGCCGTGGCCCCTACGACCCCGCCCTGACGCGGGCCCAGGACTATGTGGTGGAAAGCGAACTCGCGGAGCGTGGCGACGACGAGTCGGCCGACGCGGGGGCGGGCGTTCTGTCCCTAACCCTGGTTGTGGACGATCCTCTCGATCGTGAGGCCATGGACTTCGTCCGTACGGTCGTGGCTCTGCATGGCGGCAAGGACACAGCCGCTCTTCGGAGCGTGGTGGACGCCACCGTGCCCGTCATCGAGGCGCAGGCGGGCGGAGAGTCCGGCGTTCTGCTCGACCTCAGCCGGGCGCGGCGGCGCAGGCAGGCCGAGGCGCTGCTCGCGCGAGCGAGGACGACGCTCAAAACGGAGTATTGCGTCAAGCTCGCGCAGGGAACCGCCAATCTGCCCAGCAAGTGCTGGGTGCGCACCGTTTGCGCGCAGCCCTTTCTCAAGGAAGAGCTCGGCGACTACCTGGGGCGGCTTCCGCCGCAGGTGGTAGCCCTGATCGAGGACAACCTGCTCGCGTGTCTCGGCCTGGTCGACTGACGGGCGAGCGGAGGCCGCGGCGTGGGGAGCCGCGGCCTCTGGGGTCTTCCCTGGGCTCAGATCTTGCCGGTGCCCGCGTTGGCGAGGACGTTGGCCTTGACGCCACTCGGGTTGTCCACCGTGTACGAGTACGGGATGGAGGCGACGCTGCCGGCGGTCTGCGGCGTGCCGGAGTTCACGAAGTAGTTGTCGCGGGCGACGATCGACCCGCCCGGCGACGAGCCTTCGGCGGTGTGGGTGGGCTCGGCGATGTTCTCGAAGTAGTTGCCCTCGACGAGCACCCCGGCGCCGCAGGTGGAGGCGATGCCGTAGCTGTAGCCGGTGTAGGACGGGTCCTTGTAGTAGTAGTTGTTGAACACGTGCACCGGGTTGGCGAAGCGCACCCGCGGGTTGCGCTGGGCACAGGTCTGGAACGCGTTGTGGTGGTACGTCACGCGCAGGTGCCCGGTGTCCTCGGAGCTGTTGTTGTCGCTGTGGCCGACGAGCGAGCACTTGACGTGGTCGTGCAGCTTGTTCCAGGAGACGGTGACGTAGTCGGAGCCGTGCGTGATGTCCAGCAGGCCGTCGTAGTAGTCGGTGCCGTGGCTGGTGTCGCTCGACAGGTCGTTGTGGTCGAGCCACACGCGCTTGGCGTTGTCGAGGTGGATCGCGTCGCCGTTGCCGTTCCCGGCCCGGACCTTCGAGATCTTCATGTTGCGCACGATGACGTTGTCGACGTCACGGATGTTCAGGCCGCAGCCGGTCAGCCCGGAGTCGGCGCCCACGCCGACGATGGTGGTGTTGCCGCCCACGCGCACGTCCTTCGAGCAGGTGAAGTTGCCGTTCACCTGGACGATCTTCGCGGCGCTGTCCTTGACGGCGGCGGTGAGCGCGGTCAGGGAGGTGACCGTCGTCGTGCCGCCGCCCGCGCCGCCGGTGGTGCCGCCGCCCTGGGTCGCCCAGCCGATCAACCCGGTGGTGGGCGGAGTGGTCGGGCCACCGGTGGGCGGG